>MESD01000210.1:12790-23904 GCA_001770815.1 Burkholderiales bacterium RIFCSPHIGHO2_12_FULL_69_20 | reverse complement strand
GCCGGCAGGCGCTGCGGCAGCGGCTGGCGCCTCGGCTGACACCGCTGCGGTATCACTCACGGCATCGCCGACCACATCGCCAATCGCAGCGGCCACCTTGCGGCGGGCGCGTTTGGGCTTGACCGGCTCTTCGGCCGACGGCGCGGCCGCGGATTCGACCTCAGGCAGCACCACCTCGGCCGCAGCGGCCACGGCAGGGCTGCGCTTGCGGCGCGGCTTGGGGGCGGCCTCGGCATCGGCGGGCGCAGCGGCACCCGGCAGGTCGGACAGGGGCTGATCGGAGTCTTGCGAGTTCATGCGTGCGCGGCGGGGGAGGAATCATCGGCCTGCGGCGCTGACGCCGCAGGGAAAGCATCAGCGGCGGACTCGGGGGCGAGGCCGTCCGCTGACGCGCTGACGCCAGCGGCGTCGGGAAAGTCGGTAGGAGGGGGCGCCGAGGCATCGGCTTCGACGATCGGTGTATTGGCGGATTCAGGCGCTGCTGTGGCAGCAGGCTCGTCGTCGGCCTCCAGCGCCAGCGGGGCCTGGGCCTCGTCGTCCAGCAAGGACGGCTGGCCGGCCGAGCCCGGATCAAACACCGCCGCAGTGGGCGGGCCATCAAGCACCGGCAACTGGTCGAGGCTGGCCAGGCCCAGGTCGTCGAGAAACTGCCGCGTGGTGGCATACAGCGCCGGGCGGCCGGGGGCCTCGCGGTAACCGATGGCCTCGATCCAGCCACGGTCTTCGAGCTGCTTGACGATCTGGGTGCTGACGGTGACGCCGCGGATGTCTTCGATGTCACCGCGGGTCACCGGCTGGCGGTAGGCAATGATGGCCAGGGTTTCCATCGCGGCGCGCGAATAGCGTGGCGGCTTCTCGGGGTGCAACCGGTCGAGGAACACGCGCATCTCGGGCCGGCTCTGGAAACGCCAGCCCGACGCCAGGGCCACCAGCTCCACGCCGCGGTCTTCCCAGTCGCGCACCAGCTCGTCGAGCAGGGTGCGCAGGGTGTCGGAGCCCACCTGCTCGTCGAACAGGTTTCGCAGGTCGCGCAGCGGCATCGGCTGCTGGGCGCAGATGAGCGCGGTCTCGAGGACGCGCTTGGCCTCGTGGGTGTTCATGAACCTCGGTTCGGAGTGGGCCGTTGCAAATCAACGGCCAGTGACCATCGCATGGGCGTGATGACTCGGGTGCGGCGCCGGTCAGGCGCGGGGCAGGCGTCTTGTGGACGGCTGCGCACGGGGTTTCATCGGATTGCTGTGGACGCCCGGCTCAGACCGCTGCGTCCCCTGGAGACCCGGCCGCAGCTTCTGCGCGCCTGGGTGCTGCCGCAGGCTGCTCCGGTACTTCAACGGACCAACCTGCCTGGGTGGAGGCCCCAGCGCGGGATGTCGATCCACCGCCCTGCCGCCCCAACCGAATACACCATTCTAGCCCGGTATTGCGCAGCGCGTGCCGAGCCGCCTTGTCAGGCCGGCACCACACGCGCCCAGGCCATGGCCAGATCGGCCGGCAGCGCTGCCGAAAAGACCATCGCGCGGCTGCTGTCATCGGGGTGCGCGAAAGCCAGTTCGGCAGCATGCAGCGCCTGGCGGCCCAGCCCCAGCGCTGGCTTGCCGCCATACAGCACATCACCCACCAGCACATGGCCACGCCAGGCCAGGTGCACCCGGATCTGGTGGGTGCGGCCGGTGTGCAGGCGGCAGCGCACTGCGGTGATGCTGCCCTTGCCGTCGCCCGCCTCGCCGGCCCACACCGCCAGCCGTTCGACATCGGTGCGTGCCGGCTTGCCGGTGGCCACCACCGCCATGCGCAGGCGCGCCGCCGGGTCGCGGCCAATCGGCGCCTCGATCGTGGCCTGCTCCCAGGGCACCCGGCCCTGCACCAGCGCCAGGTAGATGCGGCGCACCTCGCGCGCGGCGATCTGGCGCACCAGGTGGGTCATCGCCGGCAGCGTCTTGGCCACCACCATCAGGCCGGTGGTGTCCTTGTCGAGCCGGTGCACGATGCCTGCGCGCGGCAACGCCGATGCGCCCGCGTGGTGGGCCAGCAGGCCGTTGAGCAAGGTGCCCGACCAGTTGCCCGGTGCCGGATGCACCACCAGGCCGGCGGGCTTGTTGATCACCAGCAGGTGCGCGTCCTCGTAGACCACGGCCAGCGGCATGGCCTCGGGCCGGAAGGCCTGGCTCTCGGCCGTGGGCGCCAGCGCCACCCGCAGCAACTGGCCGGCGCGCAGCTTGCGCGCGGCGGTGGTCTGCACCTGGCCGTCCACCTGCACATGCCCACGATCGATCAGCTGCTGCAGCCAACTGCGCGAGAACTCGCCCGCCAGCGCCACCAGCGCCTTGTCCAGCCGCAAGCCGTGCTGGGCCGAGCTGATGGTGGCCTCGCGGGTTTCAACCTCCGCCTCGACCTCCGCGTCGACCGCCAGATCAGCCGGCGGGTCAGCCTCGGGGTCGAGCGCCGCGTCGGGCAGGGTGCCGGGGAACGCGGCCATTAGAATCGTTTGATTTGCATATTTGCCTGGAAGGACGCCGGCCGCAACGCGGCTGCCGACACCGATGACTCTGTTCAAGGTTTTGACCCCGCAGCCTCTGGCCACGAGCCCCGTCCGGCGGCGCCCCCCTGCAGGCTGGGCGGCGCTGGTGCTGCTGGCGGCCCTGGCCGGTTGTGGCAGCAACCCGGTGGACGACGACCGCAACTCGCCGGAGAAATTGTATGCAAGTGCCAAGGAAGACCTGAACTCGGGCAGCTACGACCTGGCGATCAAGCAGCTCGAACGGGTTGAAGGCCGGGCCTCGGGCACCTTGCTGGCGCAGCAGGCGATGCTCGACCTGGCCTATGCCAAATGGCGCATCAACGAGCGGGTGGAAGCCATCGCCACGCTCGACCGCTTCATCCGGCTGCACCCGTCCAGCCCGGCGATGGACTATGCGCTGTACCTGAAGGGCATCGTCAATTTCAACGACACGATGGGTTTCCTCAGCGGCATCTCGCGGCAGAGCCTGTCCGAACGCGACCAGCAGGCCTCGCGGGATTCGTTCCAGGCCTTCGGCCAGCTGGTGCAGCAGTACCCCGACTCGAAGTACAGCGACGATGCCCGCGCCCGCATGGACTACATCGTCGGCTCGCTGGCCGAGTACGAGGTGCATGTCTCGCGCTATTACTACCGGCGCCAGGCCTACGTGGCCGCGGCCAACCGGGCGCAGCTGGCGGTGCGTGAGTACCCACAAACCAGCTCGGTGGAAGAGGCGCTGTACATCATGGCCGCCAGCTACGACCGGCTGGGCCTGACGCAACTGCGCGACGACGCCGAGCGGGTGCTCAAGCAGAACTACCCGAACACCCGCTACATCAAGGACGGCGTGCGCGTGCCCGAGCGCGCCTGGTGGCAATTTTGGTGACTCGGCCGATGGCCTCGCGGCCGGCTTGACCCACCCGAACGCCGCGTTGACCGCGGCGTTCTGCTTTCACGCCGCGGCGTTGATCGCCGCGATCTCGTCCAGCCAGGCCAGCGCATCGGCCTCGGTGTCGAGCGTGCCCATCGGCGGCAGTGCGGCGCGCAGCTTGCGGCCGTAAGGCATCTGGCGCAGCCGCGGGTCGGCGATCACCAGCAGGCCCAGGTCGGTCTCGCTGCGGATCAATCGGCCGGCGCCCTGCTTCAGCGAGATGGCCGCCTCCGACAGGTAGTAGTCGTTGAACGGGTCGCGCCCGCGCGACTCCAGCTCCTTGCTGCGCGCCTGCACCAGCGGATCGTGCGGCGGCGGGAACGGCAGCTTGTCGATGATCACGCACTGCAGCGCGGCGCCCGGCACGTCGATGCCCTCCCAGAAACTGGCCGAGCCGACCAGCACGCTGCCCGGGGTGTCGAGAAAGCGCTGCAGCAGCGTGCGCTTGGGGTGCGTGCCCTGCACCAGCACCTGCAGCGGCGTGCCGGCGGCGTTGGCGGCTGCTGTCAGTGCCTCGGCGATCACCGGCAGCACCCGCAGCGTGGTGGTCAGCACGAAGGTGCGGCCGCCCAGCCGGCCGGCCAGGCGCGCCGCCAGCGCCCCCACCGCCGCCGGGTGGCCAGCCTCGTTGGGCTTGGGAAACCGCGGCGGCACCCAGGTGCGGGCATGTGCCGGGTAGTCAAACGGGCTGCCCACGCGCAGCTTGCGGGCATCCTCCAGCGCGGCCGATTCGGTGAACCAGCTTAAATGCTCGTCGCTGCCCAGCGTGGCTGAGGTGAAGATCCAGGCCCTCGGCGGGTACTGGCCCCCAGACGGCGGCGATTTGCCACCGTCGCCCCCCGAGGGGGGTGGGTCAACTCGGGAGCGGCCCTTCGTTGACCCGGCCCGCAGCTCGGTGAACAGGTCGCGGATGTGCAGCGGCGACTCCACCAGCCGGGCGTCGCGCGGGCCGATGTCGATCCAGCGCACGCGGTCGGTGGCCACCGGCAGCTCGAAGGCATGCGCCAGCTGCGCGATGCGCCGGCCGCGCTCGACCAGCCGGGTGAAATCGGGCGAAGTGGCCTCGACCCCCAAGGCCGCGTCGCGCGCCGCGTCGGCCGCCACCGCCAAGCCCTGCAGCGCCTGCTCGAAGGCCTCGTCATGGGCCCGCTCGTCCCAGCGCAGCTTGAGGATGCCCTTGATGTCGCGCAGCGGCCCGGCGCAGGCCAGCCGCAGCTCACGCGCAGCCTTGTCCAGCCCGCCGGCCACGGCGGGCCAATCGGCCAGCCCGCGCGCATGGCTCAGGCCGGCGGCGATCAGGTCGCGGCCGAAGTCGATCGCCTGATTCGTCGACAGCATCGTGCCGAGGAACTGCAGGCCGGTCTCGACCAGCTGGTGCGCCTCGTCGAAGACGGCGGCATCCACCGTGGGCAGCAACTCGGCCACGCCGCTGTCGCGCAACGACAGGTCGGCAAAGAACAGGTGGTGGTTGACGACCACCAGGTCGGCGGCCATCGCCTCGCGCCGGGCCTTGACCACGTGGCAGTCGCGGAACTGCGGGCATTCCTGGCCCAGGCAGTTGTCGCGGGTGGAGGTGACCAGCGGGATCACCGGGCTGCGGTCGTCCAGGCCGTCGATCTCGGCCAGATCGCCGGTGGTGGTGCCGTGCGCCCAGGTCTCGACACGGGCCAGCGCGCGCACCGCGAAGCGGTCGGGCAGCGTGCCGGTCTCGCGCGCCTGCTGCAACCGGTGCAGGCACAGGTAGCTGCTGCGGCCCTTGAGCAGTGCGATGCGCACCGGCACACGCAGTGCATCACGCAGGCGCGGCAGATCGCGCAGGAAGAGCTGGTCCTGCAGGCCCTTGGTGGCGGTGGAGACCAGCGCGCGCCGCCCCGACAGCAGCAGCGGCACCAGGTAGGCGAAGGTCTTGCCCACGCCGGTGCCGGCCTCGGCCACCAGCGTGGCGCGTTCTTCCACGGCACTGGCCATGGCCTCGGCCAGCTGTTGCTGCACCTCGCGCTCGACGAAGCCGGGATCGGCCTGCGCCAGCGCGCCGTGCGGGCCCAGTGCCTCGCGCGTGGCGCGGGCCAGGTCGCCCGACCCGTTCGGGCCGGAGTCGTCGTCGGCAGGCGCCATCAGGCCGGTTCCGGCGGATCGATGTCCGATTCGACCCGGGCGATCAGGTCGCGCAGCAGCAGCCGGCGTTTCTTCAGACGCCGCAGCGTCAGTTCGTCCACCGGCGCCTGCTCGGCCGCGCGGTCGATCAGGTTGTCGAGATCGGCATGCTCCATGCGCAACTCGATCAACTGGCGCTGCGGCGAACGCAGGTTGGTGTCGCTGGGCGGCTCGGTGTTCATCGGTGGCCGCAGTTTATAGTGCGGCGCCATGAGCGCCGTCCTGCCCCAGGCCCCCCAGGCCTATCGAATGCTGGCCGCCACGGCCTTGCACCGGGGCGATCGCCCCTACCAACAAGACCAGGTGCAGATATTGCGCCATGCCCGCGTCAAGGACTGCCTGCTGGCGGTGCTGGCCGACGGCATGGGCGGCAAGAGCGGTGGGCGCAAGGCCGCCGACCAGGTGGCGCTGACCGCGCGCCAGCTGTTCGATCGCCATGTGCCGGCCAAGGACCACCCGGCCGACCTGCTGCGCCAGCTGGTGCTGGAATCGCATCTGATGATCAAGCTGACCGCGATCACCGCCGAGGAAGAGCCGCACAGCACCGTGGCCGCCTTCCTGCTGGGGCCGGGGCTGGCCTGCGACGTGGTGCATGCGGGAGATTCACGCGTGTACCACTTTCGCGGTGCCGATCTGGTCAGCCGCACGCTGGACGATTCGTACGTGCAGCGGTTGATCGACGAAGGCAAGATCAACGAAGAGCAGGCCAACACCCATCCGCAGGGCAACCTGCTGACCGGTTGCCTGGGCACCCAGGACGAACCGCCGGTGACGCTGCACCACATCGACGCGGTGCTGCCCGGCGACACGCTGATGTGCTGCAGCGACGGCCTGTGGCACTACTTCACCCCGCGCGAGATGGGCATGTACGTCAACAGCTTTGCGCCGCGTGATGCCGGCGAAATGATGGTCACACGCGCCCGTCAGCGCGCCAACGGCCACGGCGACAACCTGTCGCTGGCGATGGTCAAGATCGAGCAGATTCCGTAGGGCGCCACTGTCGGCGCCGGCCCATCAAGGTGCCGCGCTGCTCGCGCCCGGCACTGGCAGGCCGGCGGCAGGCGGGCGCGTTGCATCCTGCCGTGCGTTGCGTTGCTGCACCGCCAGTTGATGCAGACGGGCGGCCTCCTGGCGTCGCTGGAACTGCACCTGCCGCTGCTGTGCTGCGGCGCTGGCGCTGGCACCGGAAGGCGCTGCGGCACGGGGCAAAACGCGCGCGGGCCGCTGGCCGGCGTTCGGCGCGCTGGCGCTGGCAGCGGCTGACGTGGTGGCCGCCGGTGCGGTGCTGCGCCGCGACGCTTCGGCATCGCGCCGCTGGATCGCCTGCAGCCGCTGCGCAGCACGCGCGCGGCGCTTCTCGTCGTCGAGCAGCAGGGTCTGGCGCTGCAGCTGATCGAGCGCCTGACGCCGCTCGGCGCGCGCGCGGTCCAGGCAATCGGTGACCATGAAACGGGTCTGGCAGACCGCTTGTGCGGCGTTGAAGCGCTGCTCGACCACCGCGCGCTCGGCGGCGATGCGCTGGCGCTCGGCGGTGTCGTCGGTGGCGGCGGTGGCCAAGGCAAAACAGCCCGCCAGCCACACCACCAACACCCAGCCCGCCGCCCGCCTCATGTGATGCCCGTGTCCACCTCGCGCCGCTGCAGCGCCAGGTACTCGGCCGAACGCATCTCCTGCAGGCGCGACACGGTGCGCGGAAATTCGTGCGCCAGCGGCCCTTCGGTGTAGAGCTGCTCGGCCGGCACCGCGGCCGAGACGATCAGCTTGATCCGCCGGTCGTAGAGCACGTCGACCAGCAGCGTGAAGCGGCGCGCCTCGCTGGCGAACTTGGGCGGCATCTGCGGCACCTGGCTCAGGATCACGGTGTGGAACTGCTGCGCGATCTCGAGGTAATCGTTCTGCGAGCGCGGCCCGCCGCACAGCGTGCGGAAGTCGAACCACACCACACCGCCGGCCCGGCGCAGCGCCTTCAGTTCACGGTGCTCGATGTGCAGCAGCGGGTCCTCGTCGCGCGCCTCTGCCAGGTCGTTGAAGGTGGCTTCCAGCTGGCGCTCGGCGGCCTCGCCCAGCGGCGTCAGGTAGAACTCCAGCTGCTCGAGCGTGCGTTGCCGGTAGTCGGTGCCGTTGTCGACGTTGACCACCTCGAGCTTGTCTTTCAGCAGCGCGATGGCCGGCAGGATGCGGTCGCGGTGCAGGCCGTTGGGATACAGCGCATCGGGCTCGAAGTTGCTGGTGGTGATGATCGACACCCGGTTCTGAAACAAGGCCACCAGCAGCCGGTGCAGGATCATCGCGTCGGTGACGTCGGCGACGTGAAACTCGTCGAAGCAGATCAGCCGGAAGCGCCGGGCGATGCGCTTGCCCAGCTCGTCGAGCGGGTTGACCGTCCCCTTCAACTCCTGCAATTCACGGTGCACCTCGCGCATGAACTCGTGGAAGTGCAGCCGGGTCTTGCGCGTCAGCGGCACGGCCTGGAAGAAGCAGTCCATCAGGAAGCTCTTGCCGCGGCCCACACCGCCGTGCATGTAGACGCCGCGTGGGATCGGCGGACGCACCAGCGCGCGGGTCAGCGCATTGCCGCGCCGCGCCTTGTAGGCGGCCCACTCATCCTGGCAGCGCTGCAATGCGGCCACCGCGCGCAACTGCGCCGGATCGGCGGTGTAGCCGCGTTCGGCCAGGGTCTGGTGGTAGAGCTCGGTGACGGAGGTCATGCGCGTGTTTCAACCAAGGGCCTTGCGCGGATCCGGCTCCGCCGGGCCGCAGCAAGAGCCCCCCCCTGGGGGGCAGCGACCGGTAGGGAGCGTGGGGGCTCAAAAATTGAGCGTGCGCTTGTCCACCGCCAGCGCGGCTTCCTTGGTCGCTTCACTCAACGATGGGTGCGCATGGCAGATGCGGGCGATGTCCTCGGCCGAGGCCTTGAACTCCATCGCCACCACCGCCTCGGCGATCAGCTCGCTGGCCATCGGCCCGACGATGTGCACGCCCAGGATCTGATCGGTCTTGGCATCGGCCAGGAACTTGACGAAGCCGGTGGTGTCGCCCAGCGCACGGGCGCGGCCATTGGCCAGGAACGGGAACTGGCCCGCCTTGTAGGCCACGCCGTCGGCCTTGAGCTGCTGCTCGGTGCGGCCCACCCAGGCGATCTCGGGCGAGGTGTAGATCACCCAGGGGATGGTGTTGAAGTTGACATGCCCGTGTTGGCCGGCAATGCGCTCGGCCACCGCCACGCCCTCTTCCTCGGCCTTGTGCGCCAGCATCGGGCCACGCACCACGTCGCCCACCGCCCACACGTTGGGCAGGTTGGTCCTGCAGTCGCCATCGACCACGATCGCGCCGCGCTCGTCGAGCTTCAGGCCCACCGCGTCGGGGTTCAACCCGGTGGTATTGGGCACCCGGCCGATCGAGACGATCAGGCGCTCGACCTGCAACGTGGCCTCGGCGCCCTTGGCGTCGGTGTAGGCCACCGTGACACCCTTCTTGGTGGTCTTGACCTCGGTGATCTTGACGCCGAACTGGAACTTCAGGCCTTGCTTGGTGAAGGCCTTCAGCGCCTCCTTCGCAACGCCCTCGTCGGCGGCGCCGAGGAAGTTGGGCAGCGCCTCCAGCACCGTGACTTCCGAGCCCAGCCGGCGCCAGACCGAACCCATCTCCAGGCCGATCACGCCCGAGCCAATCACGCCCAGCGTCTTGGGCACCGCCGGGATGCGCAGCGCACCGTCGTTGGACAGGATGCGATCCTCGTCGAAAGCCGCGCCGGGCAGCGCACGCGCGCTCGAGCCGGTGGCCACGATGACGTGCTTGCCGGTGAGCGACTCGTTCGCCGCGCCGGTGACGCTGATCTGGTACAGCCCGTCGGCCGCTTTCACGAAGGCACCGCGGCCGTGGAAGAAGCTGACCTTGTTCTTCTTGAACAGGTAGAGGATGCCGTCGTTGTTTTGCTTCACCACCGTGTTCTTGCGGCCCACCATCTTGGCCACGTCGATCGACAGGTTGCTCAGGCCGATGCCGTGGTCGGCAAAGTGGTGACCGGCATGCTCGAAGTGCTCGCTCGACTGCAACAGCGCCTTGCTGGGGATGCAGCCCACGTTGGTGCAGGTGCCGCCGGGCGCGGGGCCGCCCTTGTCGTTGGCCCACTCGTCGATGCAGGCGACATTGAAGCCGAGTTGCGCTGCGCGGATGGCGCCGATGTAGCCGCCGGGGCCACCGCCGATGACGATGACGTCGAATTGCTTGGACATGTTGTTCCGAAGAGGTTGGGGTCGTGGGCCGTCGCTGAACGCTGGCGTTATTCAGCCGGCACGAAGATCCAGAGCAGGAGGTAGAGGATCAGGCCGGTGCCGCCGAACACCGCCAGCACGGTGATGATCAGGCGCCAGACCCAGCTTTCCAGCCCGGTGATGCGGGCCAGCCCGCCGCACACGCCGCCCAGCCACTTGTCGGTGAGCGAACGGCGGAAGCTGTTGACCGCGGCCACCGCCGGTGGGGCCGGCGGCGGGCCGTCGAGCAGCCGCAGCTTGGCCCGCCCGAACTCCTCCTCGGACAACACGCCACGCTGGCGCAGATCATCGAGCTTGGTCAGTTCATCGGCGAGCGACATGGCGGTGCTCCTGGGGTTGACGGGATTCCGTCAGATGTCGAACAGCAGTCGCGCCGGGTCTTCCAGCGCTTCCTTCATCGTCACCAGCCCCAGCACGGCCTCACGGCCGTCGATGATGCGGTGGTCATAGCTCATCGCCAGGTAGTTGATCGGTCGCACCACGACCTGGCCGTTCTCGACCACCGCGCGGTCCTTGGTGGCATGCACACCCAGGATGGCCGACTGCGGCGGGTTGATGATGGGCGTGCTCAGCATCGAGCCGAAAGTGCCGCCGTTGGAAATCGAGAAGGTGCCGCCGGTCAGCTCTTCGATGCCCAGTTTGCCGTCCTTGGCCTTCTGGCCGTATTCGGCGATCTTCTTCTCGATGTCGGCAAAGCTCATCTGGTCGGCGTTGCGGATCACCGGCACCACCAGGCCGCGCGGCGAGCCCACCGCGATGCCGATGTCGAAATAGCCGTGGTAGACGATGTCGTTGCCGTCGACGCTGGCGTTGATGATCGGGTACTTCTTCAGCGCCGCCACCGCCGCCTTGACGAAGAAGCTCATGAAGCCGAGCTTGACGCCGTGTTCCTTCTCGAACTTGTCCTGGAACTTCTTGCGCATCTCCATCACCGGCGCCATGTTCACCTCGTTGAAGGTGGTCAGGATGGCGTTGGTGGATTGCGACTGCACCAGGCGCTCGGCGATGCGCGCGCGCAGGCGCGACATCGGCACCCGCTGCTCCGGGCGCTCGCCCAGGTTCATGGCCACGGGTGAGGCCACGGCGGGCAGCGGCCGGGCAGCGGCAGGTGCCGGCGCGGCGGCCTTGGGGGCGGGGGCCGGGGCAGGCGCAGCAGCGCCTGCGGCCGAACCTGCAGCGACCGCCCCCAGCACATCGCCCTTGGTCACGCGGCCGTCCTTGCCGGTGCCGGCCACCGAGCCGGCGGCCAGCTGGTTGT
>MESD01000210.1:0-12759 GCA_001770815.1 Burkholderiales bacterium RIFCSPHIGHO2_12_FULL_69_20 | reverse complement strand
AGCCGCTGCGACGGCGGCGTCCGACGCCACCGCCTTGACTTCCAGCGGGCTCACCGCTGCGCTGCCTTCGGTGTCGATGCGGGCGATCACCTGATCGCTGACCACGGTGGCGCCGTCGTCGCAGACGATCTGAGCCATCACGCCAGCCGCCGGTGCCGGCACTTCCAGCACCACCTTGTCGGTCTCGACCTCGATGATGATCTCGTCCATCGCCACGGCCTCGCCGGGCTTCTTCTTCCACTGCAGCAGGGTGGCTTCGGCCACCGATTCAGACAGCTGCGGGACCTTGACTTCTACGATTGCCATGTTGTGTCTCTGTATAGTGCGGGAGAACCACCACGCAGACGCCGCGGATCCGGCTTTGCCGGTCCGCCGGGATCGCCCCCTCTAGGGGGAGCGCCGCAGGCGCTGCGGGGGTGGGCCTTGAACGGCCTTACTTCGTGAGGATGAAGCCCTTGAGCTTGGCGTAGGCCTGGTCGAGCAGCGCCTTCTGCTGTTCTTGGTGCAGGTGGGCATAACCCACCGCCGGGCTGGCCGAGGCCGGCCGACCGGCGTAACCCAGCTTCTGGCCGTCCTGCATGTTCTCGTGGATGTAGTGCTGCACGAAGAACCAGGCGCCCTGGTTCTGCGGCTCGTCCTGGCACCACACCACCTCGGTGCAATTCGGGTAGCGCTTGATCTCGGCGGCGAAGGCCTTGTGCGGGAACGGATAGAGCTGCGCCACCCGCAGGATGGCAACGTCGTCCGCACCCTTCTCGGCGCGCTTGCGCACCAGGTCGTAGTACACCTTGCCCGAGCAGCAGATGATGCGCTTGACCTTGGCCGGCACGACCGTCTTGTCGCCCTCGGGCACCACCGTCTGGAATTCACCCTTGGTGAACTCGCTCAGCGGCGAGGCGGCATCTTTGTTGCGCAGCAGCGACTTGGGCGTGAAGATGATCAGCGGCTTGCGGAACTGGCGCACCATCTGCCGGCGCAGCAGGTGGAAGATCTGGCTGGCGCTGGCCGGCTGGCAGATCTGCATGTTGTTGTCGGCTGCCAACTGCATGAAGCGTTCGAGGCGTGCCGAGCTGTGCTCGGGGCCCTGGCCTTCGTAGCCGTGCGGCAGCATCAGTGTCAGGCCGTTGGCACGGCCCCACTTCACTTCGCCCGAGGCGATGAACTGGTCGATCACCACTTGCGCCCCGTTGACGAAGTCGCCGAACTGCGCCTCCCAGATCGTCAGCGTATTCGGCTCTGCGCTGGCATAGCCGTATTCGAAGCCCAGCACCGCCTCTTCCGACAGGATCGAGTCGATGACGGTGAACGGCGCCTGGCTCTCGGCCACATGTTCGAGCGGCACGTACGTGCCGACGTCGAACTTCTCGCGGTTCTGGTCGTGCAGCACCGCATGGCGGTGCACGAAGGTGCCACGCCCGCAATCTTCGCCTGACAGGCGCACGGCATAACCGCTGGCCACCAGCGATGCATAGGCCAGCGTCTCGCCCATGCCCCAGTCGACGTTGACCTCGCCGCGGCCCATCGCCGCGCGGTCGGCCAGCACCTTCTCGACCAGCGGGTGCACCTTGAAGTTGGCCGGCACCGTGGTGATGCGCTCGGCCAGCCGCTTGATCTCGGCCAGCGGCAACGCGGTGTCGGCCGCATCGGTCCACTTCTTGCCGAGGAAGGGCGCCCAGTCGACCGCGTACTTGCTCTTGAAGTTGGTCAGCACCGGGTCCATGGTGTGGCGGCCTTCGTCGAAGGCGGCCCGCAACTGCTTGACCATCTCGTCGGGCCCGCCTTCGGGCAATACGTTCTGCGCCACCAGCTTCTCACCGTACAGCTTGCGCGTGCCCGGGTGCTTGGCGATCACCTTGTACATCAGCGGCTGGGTCAGCGCCGGGGTGTCCTGCTCGTTGTGGCCCAGCTTGCGGAAGCAGATGATGTCGACCACCACGTCCTTCTTGAAGTGCTGGCGGTAGTCGAGCGCCAGCTGGGTGCACAGCACCACCGCCTCGGGGTCGTCGCCGTTGACGTGCAGCACCGGCGCCTCGATCATCTTGACGACGTCGCTGCAGTACAGCGTCGAGCGGCTGTCGCGTGGATCGCTGGTGGTGAAGCCGATCTGGTTGTTGATCACCAGGTGCAGCGTGCCGCCGGTGTAATAACCCCGGGTCTGAGCGAGCGCCAGCGTCTCCATCACCACACCCTGGCCGGCGAAGGCGGCGTCGCCGTGCACCAGCACCGGCAGCACCTGATCGCCCAGCTTGTCGCCGCGGCGGTCCATGCGGGCCTTGACCGAGCCCTCGACCACCGGGTTGACGATCTCCAGGTGCGACGGGTTGAAGGCCAGGCTCAGGTGCACCGGGCCGCCGGGGGTGGAGATGTCGCTGGAGAAGCCCTGGTGGTACTTCACGTCACCCGATGGCAGGTTCTCGGGCGCGGTGTGGTCGAACTCGGCGAACAGGTCCTTGGGCATCTTGCCCAGGGTGTTGACCAGCACGTTGAGGCGGCCGCGGTGGGCCATGCCAATGACCATTTCCTGCACACCGTGGATGCCGGCGCGCTGCACCACCTCGTCCATGCTGGCGATGAAGCTCTCGCCGCCTTCCAGGCTGAAGCGCTTCTGGCCGACGTACTTGGTGTGCAGGAAGCGCTCCAGGCCCTCGGCGGCCGTCAGCCGGTCGAGGATGTGCTTCTTCTGGTCGATGCTGAAGCTGGGCTTGCTGCGGATGGATTCGAGCCGCTCCTGCCACCAGCGCTTCTCGGTGGGATCGGTGCAGTGCATGAACTCGGCGCCGACGGTGCCGCAGTAGGTCTCGCGCAGCGCCTGCATGATCTCGCGCAGCGTCATGTTCTCCGATTTGCCGAAGTACGTGTTCGCGGCGCTGAACGTGATGTCCATGTCGGACTCGCTCAGGTCGTAGAACGCCGGCTCCAGCTCGGGAATCTTCGGGCGCTCGGTGCGCTTGAGGGGGTCGAGGTCGGCCCAGCGGCTGCCCAGAAAGCGGTAGGCGGCGATCAGCGACTGCACGTGCACCTGCTTGCGCGCCACGGCCAGATCGGCCGAGCTGGCCTTCAGCGCGAAGGCGTTGGCCTTGGCCCGCTGGGCGAAGCTCTCGACGACCGGCGCATGCGCCACGTCACGGGCTTCCGATCCATCGGTGGCCGGCACGTTCTGCAGGTTGTCGAAGTAGGTGCGCCAGTTGTCGGGCACGCTGCCGGGGTTGTCGAGATAGGCTTCGTAAAGCTCTTCGACATAAGGGGCATTGCCCCCGAACAGGTACGAGTTGGACCTGTGTTGCTGCATCATCGCTCGCTCACCTTCTGCCCCGGTTTGCGAGGCTTCGATGGGTTGAAAACCTTCCGCGGCCCGGCTCGACCGGTTGGCGGATTGCGACCCGCCTTGCTGCTGGTCTCGTAAGACTTTTCGAACGACATTTCTGTCGTTCAGCAAGGGGCACGAAAGGGCCTTGTTGACTTGGTGGGCCGCACTGTAGCACTGTTGATTTGCGGCTGGCCGCGTGGATTAGACAACCGCGACCCTTCTGTTTTGCTGACAAACACCCCGGTGTTGGTCGCACACTTCGCCCGCCATGCACCCTCCGGTGATCTACCTGCGCGCCGAGGCGCCGGCCAAACCCGCCGCTGGTGCGCCCTGCAACGGCTGTGGTCTGTGCTGCGCCTGGCAGCCCTGCCCGCTGGGCGTGCTGGTGAGCGGCCGCCGACAAGGCGCCTGCGACGCCCTGCGCTGGGACGACAGCCTGCGCCTTTACCGCTGCGCGATGGTCGATGCGCCGCAGCAGGTCTGGCCTGCCCTGCCCCGTGGGCTGCAACCCGTGCTGCAGGGCCTGGCGCGACGCTGGATCGCCTCGGGCGCGGGTTGCGACTGCGATGCCGACGTTGAGGTATCTGTGGCGGTGGCAGGCGACCAGGCTGCGGGATGATCCCGGGCGCCGCACGCGCCGCTTGCGTCTAGCATGCGCGTCTTCGCATCCACCGGAGTTGACTCCATGACCTTGAAGCTTGCCCTGAAGGGCGCCGCGGTCGCGGTCGCGCTGCTGACCGGACTGGCGCTGTCGTCGGCCCAGGCCGCCACCTTGCGCTGGGCTGCGCAGAACGACATCCTCACGCTCGATCCGCATTCGCAGAACCACGCCACCACCAACGCAATCCTGCAGCATGCCTACGAGGGCCTGACGCGCTACAACACCAAGTACGAGCCTGAGCCGGCGCTGGCCACCAAGTGGACCAACATCAGCCCGACGCAAGTGCGCTTCGAACTGCGGCGCGGCGTCAAGTTCCACGACGGCTCGCCCTTCGTCGCGGACGACGTGATCTTCTCGTTCGGCCGCATCAAGCAGCCGCAGGGCACGATGTCGATCTACGTGGCCGGCATCGCCGACATCAAGAAGATCGACGACCACACGGTCGACTTCATCCTGGCCGGCCCCAACCCGCTGCTGCTGCGCAACATCGGCGACTTCTTCATCATGAGCAAGGCCTGGGCGGAGAAGAACAAGACCGCCAACGTGCAGGACTACAAGGCCAAGGAAGAGAACTACGCCTCGCGCAACGTCAATGGCACCGGCGGCTACAAGATCACCAGCTGGACGCCTGACCAGCGCGTGACCATGACCGCCAACGCCGACTGGTGGGACAAGGCCAACGCCAGCAACGTGGCCGAGGTGCTCTACACCCCGATCAAGGCCGACTCCACCCGCATCGCGGCGCTGCTGTCGGGCGACGTCGACATGGTCACCGACCTGCCCACGCAGGACGTGACCCGTCTGCGCGGCGACAGCAAGCTCAAGATCGTCGACGGCCACGAGGTGCGCACGATTTTCATCGCGCTCGACCAGCACAACAACGAGCTGAAGTACAGCAACGTGAAGGGCAAGAACCCGTTCAAGGACAAGCGGGTGCGCGAGGCGCTGAACATCGCCGTCGACCGCGAGGCGATCAAGCGCGCCACGATGCGCGGCCTGTCGCTGCCGGCGGCCATCCTGGTGGCGCCGGGCGTCAACGGCCATTCACCCGAGCTGGACGCAGCGATCAAGCCCGATGCCGAGCGCGCCAAGAAGCTGCTGGCCGAGGCCGGTTACCCGAACGGCTTCGAGTTCCAGCTGAACTGCCCGAACAACCGCTACGTCAACGACGAGGAGATCTGCCAGAACCTGGTGTCGATGTGGGCACGCATCGGCGTGAAGACCAAGCTGGCCACCGAGGGCATGGCCACCTTCATCCAGAAGGTGCAGAACTTCGACACCTCGGCCTACCTGCTGGGCTGGGGCGTGGCCACCTTCGATGCACAGTATTCGCTGCAGTCGCTGGCGCGCACCCGCACCTCGGGCGCCGACGGCAATTTCAACTTCTCGCGCATCAGCGACGCCCAGGTCGACAAGCTGGTCGACGCAATGAAGACCGAGACCGACGTGGCCAAGCGCAATGCGCTGATCAAAGAAGCGCTGCAGCGCACCCGCGACGAGTTTCTCTTCGTGCCGCTGCACCACCAGCTGCGGCCCTGGGCGATGAAGACCAACGTCACCACGCTGCACCGCGCCGATGACCGGCCGGCGGCGCGCTTTACCAACGTCAAGTAGTCGGCTTCACCAAAGACCAAGAGGCCCCGCGGGGCCTCTTTTTCATGGGGCGATCGCCCCCAGGCTCAGGCTCAGCTTGGCAGCGTGCTGCGCACCGTGCGCCCACCCTGCACCAGCAGGCGGATGCCGGTCTCGGGTGCGGTCAGCATCGACAAGTCGACCGTCGGATCACCGTCGACCACCAGCAGGTCGGCCCAGGCGCCGGGCACCAGTTCACCGATTTCGCCCTCGGCGCGCATCAGCCGCGCGGCATCGATGGTGGCGCTCTGCAGGGCCTCCACGGCGCTCATCGCCTGCAGCCGAAGGTTGAACTCGCCCGACTGCTGGCCGTGCATGTGGCCCAGCAGGTCGGTGCCGAAGACCACCGGCACGCCTTCGGAGCGGGCGATGCGCACCGCGTCGATGCCACGCGAGCGCACCCGCGCCAGCTTGCCCAGCATCTCGGCCGACCAGCCCAGGCGCTCGCCCTCGGCCGCCAGCGCGGCATAGGTGGCCAGCGTGGGCACGAGGTAGGCACCGTGGCGCTTCATCTCGCGCGCGCTGGCTTCGTCGAGCAGGTTGCCATGCTCGATCGAGCGCACGCCCGCCTGCACCGCGCGGGTGATCGCCCGTGGTGAATAGGCATGCGCCATCACATACAGGTTGGCCGCCTCGGCCTCCTCGCAGGCGGCGCGCAATTCGTCCACTGAGAACTGCGTGCCCTCCAGCGGATCGGTCGGGCTGCTGATGCCCCCGCCGGCCATGATCTTGATCTGGTTGGCGCCGTTGCGCACCTGCTCGCGCACCGCGCGCCGCACCTCGCCCACGCCGTCGGCAATGGCGCCGATCAGCCCCAGGCCGGCACAGGTGCAGAACATCTCGCGCGTGCGCACGCCCTTGGGCCGCATGTCGGCATGGCCGCCGGTCTGGCAGACCGGGAAGCCGGCGATGTAGAGCCGCGGGCCTTCGAACAGCCCGCGCGCGACCGCCTCCTGCAGGCCGAAATCGGCGCCCGCCGCGTCGCGCACCGTGGTGAAGCCGCGGTGCAGCATGCCGCGCAGGATGGCGCTGGCCTGCGCGGTGATCAGCGACGGCGCCTGCAGGCCGTTGGCCGTCAGGTCGTGCGAGGCGGCCACCACGTGCACATGGGCGTCGATCAAGCCGGGCAGCACCACGCGGCCGCCGGCGTCGATGACCTGGGCATCGTCGACCTGCACCGGCTCGGCCGTCACCGCGACGATGCGGCCGTTCTCGATGACGATCTGCGACTGCGGCCCGATCGTGCCGCGGGCACTGTCGAACGGCCGTGCGTTGCGGAGGACCTGCCGGCGCATCGGGGTCGTCACCGTGTCGAGCCTCAGACGGTGGCCAGCATCGGCAGGCCCAGGCGTTGGCGCGCCGCGGCGTACTGCGCCTTCAGCTGGCCGACGAACTCGGCCGTGCTGCGCACCTTGTCGACCGCGCCGATGCCCTGGCCGCAGCCCCAGATGTCCTTCCAGGCCTTCTTGGCGTCACCACCGAAGTTCATCTTGCTGGGGTCGCTGACCGGCAGGTTGTCGGGGTCGAGCCCGGCGTTGCGGATCGACGGCTTCAGGTAGTTGCCGTGCACGCCGGTGAACAGGTTGCTGTAGACGATGTCGTCGGAATTGGCGTCGACGATGGCCTGCTTGTGGGCATCGATGGCGCGCGCTTCTTCGGTGGCGATGAAGGCCGAGCCGATGTAGGCGAAGTCGGCGCCCATGGCCTGCGCGGCCAGCACCGCATCACCGGTGGCGATGCTGCCGGAGAGCGCCAGCGGGCCGTCGAACCACTGGCGGATCTCCTGGATCAGCGCAAACGGGCTCTTGGTGCCGGCGTGCCCACCGGCGCCCGCGGCCACCGCGATCAGGCCGTCGGCGCCCTTTTCGATGGCCTTGTGGGCATGGGCGTTGTTGATGATGTCATGCAGCACCACGCCGCCCCAGGCGTGCACCGCCTCGTTGATGTCGACCCGCGCGCCCAGGCTGGTGATGATGATCGGCACCTTGTAGCGGGCGCAGGCTTCCATGTCGTGCTCGAGCCGGTCGTTGCTCTTGTGCACGATCTGGTTGATGGCAAACGGCGCGGCCTTCTGCTCGGGGTGGGCCTTGTCCCAGGCCGCCAGGCCTTCGGTGATCTCGGCGAGCCACTCGTCGACCTGCGACGCCGGGCGGGCATTGAGCATGGGCATCGAGCCGACGACCCCCGCGGTGCACTGCGCGATGACGAGTTTGGGCGTGCTGATGATGAACAGCGGCGAGCCGATGATGGGCAGCGGCAGGTTGGCAAGGACGGCGGGCAAGGGCATGCGGATCTCCGGGATGACAGTGGGATGCAGGATGGTGGGGGCGCGCGGCGACAAACGCTGTCACCGCCAGGACGCCCGGATCAGCGGCCGGTGAGTGGCCGGCGATGGGTCGGGCCGAGGGCGATCAGAAGGCGTCCAGCGCCATCTCGGTCACGCCATCGGCGCCCTCGACGATGCTGTCGCGCAAGCCGGGCACCTTGCTCAGGATGTGATCGCCGTAGAAGCGGGCGGTGGTGATCTTGGCGCGCATGAAATCGGCCTCGACGCCGGCGGCGAGCTGGTCTTCGGCCACCATCAGCGCACGCGCCATCTGCCAGCCGGCGATGACGTTGCCGGCCATCATCAGGTAGGGCACGCTGCCGGCGAACACGGCGTTCGGGCTGGCCTTCGTCTGCCCGGCCACGAAGCCGACCACGTCCAGAAAGGCCTGGCGCGCCGCCGACAGCCGCTTGAGCATGGCCCGCGCGGCGTCGCTGCTGCGCGCGGCCAGCGCTTCTTCGGTGGTCTCGATCTGCGCGGCGATGGCGCGGGCCGTGGCACCGCCATCACGCGCGGTCTTGCGGCCGATCAGGTCGTTGGCCTGGATCGCCGTGGTGCCTTCGTAGATGGTCAGGATCTTGGCGTCGCGATAGTGCTGCGCCGCGCCGGTCTCCTCGATGAAGCCCATGCCACCATGCACCTGCACGCCCAGGCTGGTGACCTCGAGGCTCATCTCGGTGGAGAAGCCCTTGATCAGCGGCACCATGAATTCGTAGAAGGCCTGGTTCTGCTGGCGCACCTCGGCATCGGGGTGGGCATGCGCGGCATCCTGCGCCGCGGCGGCCACCAGCGCCATCGCGCGGCAGCCTTCGATGTGCGCACGCATCGTCATCAGCATGCGCTTGACATCGGGGTGGTGGATGATCGGCGCCGCTGCATTCAGCGAGCCATCCACCGGCCGGCCCTGCACCCGGTCGCGCGCGTAGGCCACGGCCTTCTGGTACGCGCGCTCGGCCACCGCAATGCCCTGCACGCCCACCGCGTAGCGCGCGGCGTTCATCATCACGAACATGTACTCCAAGCCGCGGTTCTCCTGGCCGATGAGATAACCCACCGCACCACCGTGGTCGCCGTATTGGAGGACGGCCGTGGGGCTGGCCTTGATGCCCATCTTGTGCTCGATGCTGACGCAGTGCACGTCGTTGCGTGCACCCAGCGATCCATCGGCATTGACCATGAACTTCGGGCAGACGAACAGCGAAATGCCCTTCACGCCCTCGGGCGCGCCGGTCACCCGGGCCAGCACCAGATGGACGATGTTCTCGGCCATGTCGTGCTCACCGTAGGTGATGTAGATCTTGGTGCCGAAGAGCTTGTAGCTGCCATCGGGCTGCGGCTCGGCGCGGCTGCGCACCGCCGCCAGGTCGGAGCCGGCCTGCGGCTCGGTGAGGTTCATCGTGCCGGTCCAGCGGCCGTCGATCATCTTCGGCAGGTAGGCGGCCTTGAGCGCATCGCTGCCGGCCGTCAGCAGCGCCTCGATCGCGCCGTCGGTCAGCAGCGGGCACAGCGCGAAGCTCATGCTGGCGCTGTTGAGCATCTCGATGCAGGCCGCATGGATCAGCTTGGGCAGGCCCTGGCCGCCGAAGTCGACCGGGTGGTGCAGGCCTTGCCAGCCCCCGGCGCCGAACTGCCTGAACGCGTCCTTGAAACCGGGCGTGGTGGTGACCACGCCGTCCTTGAACGACGACGGGTTCTTGTCGCCTTCCCAGTTCAGCGGCGCGATCACGTCCTGGTTCAGCTTGGCGCATTCATCCAGCACGGCGGATGCGGTGTCGAAGCCGGCGTCCTCGTAGCCCGGCAGCGTGGCCACGGCCTCCAGGCCGGCCAGTTCCTTCATCACGAACAACATGTCCTTGAGTGGGGCGCGATAGGTCATTTCAGTCTCCGGATAAAGCAAGGGCGCCGAATCGGCGCCCTCGAGGTCAAGCCATGGCGCATCAAGCGCAGGGCATCACAGCGCGGCAACCAGTTCGGGCACGGCGACGAACAGGTCCGCCTCCAGGCCATAGTCGGCCACGCTGAAGATCGGTGCCTCGGGGTCCTTGTTGATGGCCACGATCACCTTGCTGTCCTTCATGCCGGCCAGGTGCTGGATGGCACCCGAGATGCCGGCAGCGATGTAGAGCGACGGCGCGACGATCTTGCCGGTCTGGCCCACCTGCCAGTCGTTGGGCGCATAACCCGCATCCACCGCGGCGCGGCTGGCGCCGAGCGCAGCGCCCAGCTTGTCGGCCAGCGGTGTCAGCACCTCGTTGAACTTCTCGCTGCTGCCCATCGCCCGGCCACCCGAGACGATGATCTTGGCCGCCGTCAACTCGGGCCGGTCGTTCTTGGCAATCTCGCTGCCCAGGTAGCTGCTGCTGGGCGAAGCGGCCACCGCGGCCACGCTCTCGACTGCCGCGCTGCCACCCGTGGCGGCCGCGGCGTCGAAGCCGGTGGTGCGCACGGTGATCACCTTCACCGCATCGCTGCTCTGCACCGTGGCGATGGCGTTGCCGGCGTAGATCGGGCGCTCGAAGGTGTCGGCGCTGACCACCTTGGTGGCGTCGCTGATCTGGCCCACGTCCAGCAGCGCGGCCACGCGCGGCGAGACGTTCTTGCCGGCCGCCGTGGCCGGGAACAGCAGGTGGCTGTAACTGGGCGCCAGCGCCAGCACTTGGGCAGCGACGTTCTCGGCCAGGCCGTGGCCCAGGCCCTCGGCGTCGGCATGCAGCACCTTGGCCACGCCGGCGATCTGCGCGGCGGCAGCAGCAGCGGCGCCGGCGTTGTGGCCGGCCACCAGCACATGCACATCACCCCCGCAGGCCAGGGCCGCGGTCACGGTGTTGAGGGTCGCGCCCTTGATGTGGGCGTTGTCGTGTTCGGCAATGACGAGGACGGCCATCTCAGATCACCTTTGCTTCGTTCTTGAGCTTTGCCACCAGCGTGGCCACATCCGGCACCTTGATGCCGGCACCGCGCTTGGGCGGCTCGGTCACGCTCAGGGTCTTGATCCTGGAGCTGACGTCCACACCCAGGTCAGCCGGCTTGAACACCTCGAGCGGCTTCTTCTTGGCCTTCATGATGTTGGGCAGCGTGACGTAGCGCGGCTCGTTCAGGCGCAGGTCGGTGGTGATCACCGCCGGCAGGCTTAAGGCGAGCGTCTCGGAGCCGCCGTCGATCTCACGCGTGACCTGGAGCTTGCCGTCGACCACCTCCACCTTGCTGGCAAAGGCGCCTTGCGGCAGCCCGGCCAGCGCGGCCAGCATCTGGCCGGTCTGGTTGCAGTCGTCGTCGATGGCCTGCTTGCCCAGGATGATCAGGCCGGGCTGCTCCTTGTCGACCAGCGCCTTCAGCAGCTTGGCCACGGCCAGCGGCTGCAGTTCATCGGCGCTCTCGACCAGGATGGCGCGATCGGCGCCGATGGCCATGGCGGTGCGCAGCGTTTCCTGGCACTGGGTGACGCCGCAGGACACGGCGATGATCTCGGTGACCACACCCTTTTCCTTCAGCCGCACCGCCTCTTCGACCGCAATCTCGTCGAAGGGGTTCATGCTCATCTTGACGTTGGCGATGTCGACTCCTGTGCCGTCGGACTTCACACGTACCTTGACGTTGTAGTCGACAACACGCTTCACGGGCACCAGTACCTTCATGTCGCGCTGCTCCTGGATGGGATGTTGGATTTGCTCTGAACAAAGACCTGCAACGATTCTATTCGGCGGGTGTTCACCCGGGGAATGGCAAGAAATCGAACGGTCGTGCTATTTTTTGCCATTGTGCCAGAGGCCCCCCTGCCAAACCGTCACCTGCGGCACAGCGTCTAGACTCCCGGCTCCAGCCCGCGCGGGTGACGGAACAGGTAGACGTAGCGGGCTTAAAAGACACTGCGCCAAGCGCTACAGGCGACCTCACGCTTTACAGATCAATAGGTTATGCTGATTTCTGTGCACTATTTAACACAGCACAACTTGCAAAGAATTGCAAAGAACGGGCTGAGCTACCGACAAGTCGCTGCGTCCACTGCCCCAGTCGCTTCCATCCCGCACCCAGGCCGCATGCTAGAGTTTGGGAGTGCCCGGATGGTGAAATTGGTAGACACAAGGGATCGTCAGACAGCGAGTCCCCCTCTGACAGAAATGCCAGAGCAAGCTGCGGGTGAATTCAGGAGAGGCTAAGGCTGTGGCTATGCCAATCGTGAGCCAAGCTAGGGCTACAGCCCTGGAAGGTGCAGAGACTACTGGAGGGGTTCAGACCCCTTAATGACCAGCTAGAGCGCCCGCTACCCGAACAGGTTAGGCTGAGGGTAAAGAGATAGTCCATGTCGTCGGGAAACCGACGGACACATGCTTAAAATCCCTCGCCGAAAGGTTTACGGGTTCGATTCCCGTTCCGGGCACCACCTACCTCCCTTGCTTTCTTGAAGAAAGCAGCCATCGTCCAGAGAAATCAACATTTTCTCGGACTTTCGCTTTGAGGCGAAGTTGCGTCGGCCTCTCTCGACAGTTGTAGGCCTAGGTCTAGCTATGCGGCTTGATCATCGATCCTGCCCCGGACTTCTTCGCCCCCGATGACCGCCCGTGCGACTGTGCGATCCGAAGTCGCTCCGCTTCGGCATTAGCCTGTACCTTCAACTTGTTGGCCCTGTCGGCCTCAGCTGCGGCGTTGTTCTTCAGCCTGTCTACACGCTGCTCCGCTGCAGCGTTCGGTTGGATCTCATCTAGTCGCATGTTCGTTCCCCCTGGTGTTCGCCATATTTATCAGCGACAACGACCTGAATGTCCGGCATCTGTGAAGCTGGAGTCCGAGACTCACCGTGGCAGGCCACCTTACGCTCACAGGCAGAAGCAGCCA
>MESD01000209.1 GCA_001770815.1 Burkholderiales bacterium RIFCSPHIGHO2_12_FULL_69_20 | reverse complement strand
CGCCGAGGTGCGTTTCGAGGCCCGCCAGGTCCCCGCCGGCCAGCGCCTGGACCGCCAGCCCGAGACCGCGCGGGTGCTGGCTGAGGCCGCCGGCCCGGCCACGGGCGCGCTGTGGAGCCTGGCCGCCGCGGCCGGTGACCGGCTCGAGCTGGCCGTCACCACCTGGGCCGGCACCGGCACGGTGCAACTGCTGAACCCGGCGGGCACGGTGATCAGCACCTGGAACCCGGCCAGCGGCACGCCGCTGGCGGTCGACCTGACCACCGCCGGCACCTGGCTGCTGCGCATCACGCGCGCAGCCAACGACAGCGGCTTCGACAACGGCTACCGCTTCGAGGCCCGCTGGGGCACGGCGGTGGCGGCGCAGCCGGTGATCTCCACCACCAACGCGGCCGGGGTGCTGGCCGGTGGCCAGAAGGTCAGCTACCAGTTCCAGGTCGACGAGGCCGGTCTCTGGTACCTGGATCGCAACAGCATCCTCAACTACGGCAGCTACTACTACAGCGGCGCGCGGGTGCTCGACGCCAACGGTGCGGTGGTCAGCAGCAGCGCCTGGGATGCGCCGCTGGCCCTGCAGCCGGGCGTCTACACGTTGGAGATCAGCGCCACCTCCACCTCCTACAACGTCAACTACGACTTCACCTGGCGTCGCATGGACGGCAACCAGGTGCCGCGCGTGGACTACGGCCAATCGGTGGCCGCGCCATCGGCGTCGAACTACACCGCCCGCCTCTGGCGCGTGGACGCCGCCGCCGGCGACCGCGTGCGCCTGAACGCGCTGGCCGCCGACAACAACAACACGCCGCGCTGGATGCTGTTCAACGCCCTGGGCCAGCCGCTCAGCGCGACCGCCTGGGCCAATGCCGACCTGGCCGCCGTGCCGGTGACCACCGACGGACCGGTGTACCTGGTGGTCGACTGGACCAACTACACCTACGGCAGCGTCACCAACGGCAGCCTGTCGTTCCAGTTCGACAACGATGCGGTCACCCAGCCGCTGCCGCTGCTGCTGGGCCAGACCGTGTCGGGCACGCTCGACGCCGCCACCCAGCAGCGCAGCTACACCTTCACGCTCGACACCCCCCAGCTGCTGGTGCTGGACCGCCTGAACAGCGGCACCGGCAATTCGGTGAGCTGGTCGCTGCAAGGCCCCTACGGCACCGACAACAGCAGCACCAGCCTGTCGCCGGGCACCAGCAGCCCCAACGTGCGGCAGCTGGCGCTGTCGGCCGGGGTCTACACGCTGAACGTCTCGGTCAGCGGCTTCGTTGCCAGCACCTACGCCTTCCGCCTGTTCGACGCCGCCGGCGCGTTGCCGCTGGTCAATGGTGAGGTGGTGTCGGGCCGGGTCGAACCCACCGGCGAGATGGTGGCCTATGGCATCGACGCCGAGGCCGGCGACCGCCTGTTCGTCGACTTTCGCGACCTGACCACCCGCGCGACGGTCTATGACTCGACGCTGGGCTACTACCGCTACAACTACACCGGCTATGTGCGCCTGATCGACCCCTACGGCCGCGAAGTCAGCGGCACCGCGCTGGGCGACATCGAAGCCGTGGCCACCGTCGCCGGCCGCTACACCGTGCTGCTGGACGGTTACTACGGCCACGACACCGCTGCCGCCTACCGGCTGGCGGTGTTCGTCAGCCCGCCGGGGCAGCCGCGGGTGATCGACCTGGCCGACACGCCGGTGATGATGGACCTGGTGGTGCGTGATCTGGCGGTGACCGCCGCCACCGAGGGCGAGGCCCTCCGTTCGGGCGGCCTGCTGCAGGTGAACTGGAGCACGCTCAACCAGGGCAATCAGTCCACGCTGGGTGACTTCAGCGACCGTGTGATCGTGCGCCGCGCCGCCACCGGCGAGGTGGTGGCCCAGGTGGTGGTGCCCTATGTCGAAGGCCAGGCCGGCCACGGCCCGCTGCTGGCGGGGCAATCGGTGCCGCGCTCGGTGTTGATCCGCCTGCCCGATGGGCCGGTGGGCGCGGGTGAGCTGGCGGTGACGGTCGAGACCGACACCGACAACACCCAGGCCGAACGCGGCCAGGCCGAGGAGAACAACCGCAGCTTCGCCAGCTTCATCAGCGCCCTGGCCGATTACGCCAACCTGCAGGTGGCCGATCTGACGATCACGCCCGACGGGCTGTGGACGGCCGGCCAGGCCGTCACGGTGACCTGGGCCATCCGCAACACCGGCACCGCCTCCGCCAGCGGCCAGTGGACCGAGCGGCTGGAGCTGCTGAACCTGAGCACCGGCGTGGTGGTGGCCAACATCGCCCAGGCCTTCACCGCCCAGGCCATCGCCGCCGGCGGCCAGGCCGCGCGCAGCGCCAGCTTCAACTGGCCGGCGGGGCTCAACGCCATCGGCCAGTACCGCCTGCGGGTGGTGGTCGATGCCCTGGGCGAGGTGCCCGAGTTCAACGCCGCCGGGCCGCTGGAAACCGACAACGCCATCGACCGCGCGTTGCTGGTCGGCCCCGATCTGCAGACCCGCAACGTGCAACTGCAGCAGACCGCGGTGCAGGCGGGCGACACCGTCACCTTGCAGTGGGAAGACGTCAACACCGGCGCGGTGGCCACGCCCGCGGCCTTCCAGGACCGCGTGGTGATCCGCCAGCGCAATGCCGACGGCACGCCCGGCACGGTGGTGGTCAACACCGCGGTGGCGTTCAGCGGCGCGGCCGCGGCGGCGCTGGCCCCGGGCGAAGCGCGTGCACGCTCGTTCAGCTTCACGCTGCCCGATGGCGCGCTGGGCGCAGGCAGCTTCGACATCACCGTCACCGCCGACAGCGCCATCAGCGGCGCCGGCGTGCTGTTCGAGACCAATGCCGCCGGCACTGCCGAGGCCAACAACAGCGCGGCGGGCAGCTTCTCGGCCGCGCCGCGTCTGTATGCCGACCTGTCGGTGGCCGCGCTGGTGGTGCCGGCCACCGCCGAATCGGGCGCCGAGATCCAGGTCGGCTGGACCGTGGCCAACCTGGGCAACGCCGAAGCCACTGGCAGCTGGATCGACCGCATCGTGCTGTCGACCGACGCCATCGCCGGCAACGCCGACGACGTGGTGCTGGCCAATATCACCCGCAGCGGCGGGCTGGCCGTGGGCGCCAATTACGTGGCCAGCGCCACGGTGCGCATCCCCACCCGGCTGGAGGGGACCTACCGCATCGCGGTGATCAGCGACGTGAACGCCAGCGTGCGCGAGCCCGACACGCGGGGCGACAACCGGCGCCTGTCCGATCCGGTCGTCGTGCAGCAGACCTATGCCGACCTGGTGCCCACGGTGATCAGCGTGCCGGACGAGGTGTTTGCCGCGCGCAGCGCCACCATCACCTGGCAGGTGCAGAACCTGGGCACCGTGGCCACCGACGTGAGCCGCTGGACCGACATCGTCTACCTGTCGCCCACGCCCACGCTGGGCAGCGGCGCGGTGCAGCTGGGCGCCGTCACGCGGGTGGGGGCGCTGCTCGTGGGCGAGGCCTACAGCGCCGAGATGACCGTCGAGATCCCGCGCAACCTGGCCGCCGGTGCGATGTACTTCATCGTCAAGACCGACGCCAACAGCCTGGTCTACGAGCTGGGCCGCACCGCCAACAACACGGCGGCGGCGGCGTTGGCCACGCAGGTGCGCCCCGAGCCCAAGCCCAACCTGGTGATCGAAGGCCTGACCGCGCCCGCCACCTGGCGCGTGGGTGCCACGGTGCAGGTGGGCTACACGGTGCACAACATCGGCAACGAGCGGCTGGCCTCCTACACCAAGGAGCGCCTGCGCCTGGTCGACCCCACCGGCCTGAATGCACCGGTGGAGCTGGCCAACTGGGGCAACTGGACCAACCGCAACCTCGAGGCCGACGGCAGCTTCAGCCGCACGCTGGACATCACCGTGCCCACGCTGGCGGCCGGTGCCTGGTCACTGCAGGTGGACGCTGACAATGGCGGTTATGTCGGTGAATCGAACGAGACCGACAACCTCAGCAGCCTCGACGTGGCGGTGGTCAGCCCCGACCTGTCGCTGCAGGGCTTGTCGACCACCGGCCTGCTGCAGGGCGGCGAGGGGGTCACGCTGCGCTGGACCACGCTCAACACCGGCAGCGCCGAGGCCGTCAACGTGCGCGACCGCATCCACCTGTCGCGCGACGGCGTGGTGGGCGCGGGCGACGTGCTGCTGGGCGAGGTGCTGCATGCAAGCATCGCCGCCGGCGGCAGCGCCGCGGGCGAGCTGGCCTTCAACCTGCCGGTCGACCTGGAAGGCGACTGGCGCCTGATCGTGGTCACCGACGCGGCCAATGCCAACAACGAAAACGGCGTCGGCGAGAACAACAACCTCGACAGCCTGGGCATCAACGTCGCCCGCGACGGTTACGCCGACCTGGCGGTGATCAACGTGGCCGCGCCCACGCGGGTGATCGCCGACCCGGCCACGGTCACCATCGAATGGACGGTGCAGAACCTGGGCACCGGCCCGGGCCGCACCACCCAGTGGCTGGACCGGGTGATCTACAGCACCAATGCCATCATCGGCGACAGCGACGACATCGTGCTGGGCACGGTGGCGCGCGACACCGCACTGCAGGCCGGTGACCAGTACACCCAGACCCTGAGCTACCGCTTCGGCCCCGCCTTCAGCCGCCACGGCACGGTGGTGGTGCGCACCGACGCCGCCGGCGCGGTGTGGGAGAACGCCAGCGAGGCCAACAACAAGGCCCAGGCCGTCGAGGCCATGGACGTGATGCCCATTGCCTACGCCGATCTGCGGGTTGAATCGGTCAGCACGCGCAGCGTGGCCACCTCGGGGCAGGTGATCTCGGTCGAATGGTCGGTGGCCAACCGCGGCATCGGCATCACCAACACCGCGTCGTGGACCGACACGGTCTGGCTGTCGGCCAACGCCGACGGCGGCGGCGCGCGCTACAACCTGGGCTCGGCCGGCCACCTGGGCCAGCTGGCCGCGGGCGACGGCTACGACAGCAGCATCCAGGTGCGCCTGCCCGAGGGCATCCAGGGCGACTGGTTCCTCAACGTCGGCACCGGTGGGCCGTTCGAGTTCATCTACGCCGGCAACAACACCGGCCGCTCGGTGGCGGTGCCGGTGGCGCTGTCGCCGTCGCCCGACCTGGTGGTCGACGCGGTCGACGCGCCCACGGTGGCGCAGGAGGGTGCGCTGGTCGACATCCACTGGACGGTGCGCAACCAGGGCGAGGCCCGCGCGGCCGGCCAGTGGCAAGACACGGTGCAGCTGGTGGCCCCCGATGGCTGGATCGTCACGCTGGGCACCTTCAACTACGACCGCGGGCTCGAGCCCGGCATCACCTACAGCCGCACCGAGCAGGTGCGCCTGCCGGGCAAGATCCGGGGTGCCTACCGCCTGCGCGTGGTCACCAACAGCGCACTGGGTGGCGGCGGCACGCAGATCTACGAGCACGGTGCCGCCCGCACCAACAACACGCTGGTCGACGGTGACGCCATCGAGGTCAGCCTGAACCCGCGGCCCGACCTGCGCGTGACCACCGTCACCGTGCCCACCAGCGTGACCGCCGGCACCAGCGCCGCGGTGCGCTACACCGTGGCCAACATGGGCCCCGAGGGCACCAGCGGCCAGTGGACCGACTGGGTCTACCTGTCGCTGGACGGCATCCTCAGCAGCGACGACGTGCTGCTGGCGCGCCAGGACAGCGCCGCTGCGCTGAACCCCGGCGAGAGTTATGCCGCCGAGATCCCGTCGGTGACCATCCCGATCCGCTACCGCGGTGATGTCTTCATCATCGTCGTGGCCGATGCCAACAACCGCATCGACGAGTACCCGAGCGAAGCCAACAACACCCGCGCCGAGCGCCTGCACGTCGACCCGGTGCCGTTCGGCGACCTGGTGACCAGCAACGTGGTCGCACCCGACCAGGTGGTGCACGGCAGCACGGTGGAAGTGCGCTACCAGGTGGCCAACAAGGGCTCGGCCACCACGCTGGGCGACACCGCGGCTATCAACAGCTGGACCGACACCGTCTGGCTCACCGTCGACAAGCGCCGGCCGTCGGCCAGCAAGGGCGACATCAAGATCGGCCAGATCACCCACACCGGCCACCTGGCCGTGGGCGAGGATTACCTCGGCACGCTGAACGTGTTGATCCCCGAAGGCATGCGCTCGGGCCAGTACCACCTGACGGTGTGGAGCGACACCTACGATGCGATCCTCGAAGACACGCTGGCGGTCAACATCAATCCCGACGACGCCGGCCAGATCGACAACAACAACTACAAGGCCCGGCCGATGGCGGTACTGGGCATCACCCCGCCCGACCTGGTGGTCACCGCCGCCGTGGCACCGGCCGAGGCCGCTGCAGGCGCTGGTTATGCCTTCAGCTACACCGTCACCAACCGCGCCGATGCCTTCGACGGCAGCTGGACCGACCGGGTCTGGGTGGCCAACAACGCCGACCTGAGCAAGGCCACTGTGCGCTGGCTGATGGGCGAGTACCGCCAGGAGCGCAGCCTGGGACTGGGCGAATCGTACAGCGTGACGCAGAGCGTGGCGCTGGCGCCCTCGGTGACGGGTGCCTTCCTGGTGGTGGAGACCGACCTGCACAACCAGGTGCGCGAGACCGACGAGAGCAACAACGCGCGCAGTGCGGCCTCGGCGATCAGCGCTGCACCGGCCGACCTGCAGGTCAGCAGCGTGATCACCCAGCCACAGAACTTCTCCGGCGAGGCCACGCTGGTGAGCTGGACCGTCACCAACCACGGCGGCGCGGTGTGGGCCGGCACGCGCGGCTGGGTGGACAACATCTACTTCAGCAGCGACCCGGAATTCATCCCCGGCCGCGCCACGCAGATCGGCTCGGTGGTGCATGCCAATACCAGCACGCTGGGCAGTGGCGAGCGCTACACCGGCAGCGCGCTGCTGACGCTGCCCGCCGGCACCGACGGGCCGTACTTCATCCACGTCATCACCGATGCGCTGCACAGTCGGGGTTCGCTGGCGCCGTATTTCAGCGGGTCTGCCGGTAGCCAGGTGGCCGAGTTCGAGGCACTCACCGGCCAGGACAACGCCGACACACGCGACCACCTCTACGCCGCCAGCGTCTACGAAGGCACGCAGCGCAGCAACAACCTCGGCACCGGCGCGCTCAACGTCACCTACCGCGAGCCCGACCTGCAGGTGGGCGCGATCGAGCTCAGCAACCCCAACCCGGCCTCGGGCGAAACCATCACCGTCAGCTGGACGGTCACCAACGCCGGCGGGCGGGCCACGCGGGTCAACAGCTGGTACGACGGTATCTACCTGTCGCGCGATGCCACCCTCGACCTCAGCGACCACCCGGTGGTCGACCGGGGCACCTGGACCGAAACCCAGCTGCGTGTGCGCCAGACCTCGATGGGCGCCACCGCCGATGGCAAGCCGCGCTACCTGCAGCCCGGCGAGAGCTATACCAACAGCGCCACCTTCACGCTGCCCACCTCGATCAGCGGCGAATTCACGCTGATCGTCAAGGCCGACACCGGCACCACCAAGGACTTCTACCGCAGCGTGCCCAGCACCGTGCGCGATGGCCTGGACACCGTGGCCAACAACAACGCCAGCCCGTCGGGCGCGGTGCTCGAGTTCCGCGACGAGGCCAACAACCTGGGCCAGATCGCGCTGCCGATCAGCCTGTCGCCGCCGCCCGACCTGCAGGTCACGCAGGTGAGCGCGCCACTGACGGTGCTGGCCGGCCAGGCCTTCAGCGTGGGCTGGACGGTGCAGAACAAGGGCGGGCGCACGCCCACCGACCAGGGCAGCTGGAACGACCTGGTCTACCTCAGCAAGGACCGCTTTCTCGACCTGAACAAGGACCGCTACCTCGGCTACGTCCAGCACAACGGCGGCCTGCTCGCCGGTGGTGATTACGCGGCCACGCTCAACTTCACCGCGCCGCGGGATCTGGAAGGGCCTTACTACGTCTTCGTGATCACCGACCCGGCGCGTGCCTGGGGCGGCGGTGATGCCGGCCGCGTGCTCGAGTTCGGCTTCGACGACAACAACAACGGCGCGGCGCTGCAGCCGATGCTGATCGAGACCCCGCCGCCGGCCGACCTGCAGGTCACCCACGTGCAGCTGCCCGCCAGCGCGCAGGTGGGCCAGACGGTGCAGTTCGACTACACCGTCACCAACGTGTCGCCGATCAACCCGGCCTATGGCCGCTGGACCGACGCGGTCTATTTGTCGGCCGACAACAGCTGGGGCCTGGACGACCTGCTGATCGGCAAGGTGGCCCATGTGGGCGATCTGGCCGCCAACGCCAGCTACAACGGCACGCTCAGCGCTCAGCTGCCACCGCTGAAGGACGGCACTTGGCGCATCATCGTGCGGCCCGACCTCTACAACGAGGTCTTCGAAGGCCGCATCACCTACACCGAGACCGGCCTGAACGTGCCGCCGGGCGAGGCCAACAACCGCACCGCCTCCGCCGCCACGCTGCGCGTGGAAGTGCCCACGCTGCCGATCGGCACGCTGGTGTCCACCACGCTGGGCAGCGGCGACGTGCGGCTGTACCGCCTGACCGTGGCCGAGGGCGAGACGCTGCGCCTCACGCTCGATTCCAGCGCCGCGGCGGGCGCCAACGAGATCTGGCTGCGCTGGGGCGACATCCCCACCGGCTACGCCTTCGACGCCTCCTACGATCAGCCGATCTCGCCCGACCAGCAGATCGTGATCCCCAGCACCAAGGCCGGTGATTACTACCTGCTGGTGCGCTCGCGCCAGCAGGCCGCCGGCACGCCGGTGACGCTGCGCGCCGAACTGCTGCCGCTGGCCATCACCCGTGTCACGCCCGACCAGGGCGGCACCGGTGACGATGCGCACCGCTGGGTGACGATGGACATAGAAGGCGCACGCTTCGCCCCCGGCGCGCTGGTCAAGCTGAGCCGTCCGGGTGAATTCGAGATCGAGCCGGCCCGCTGGCAGGTGATAGCCGCCACGCTGATCCGCGCCACCTTCGATCTGCGCAACGTGCCCCACGGCCTGTACGACGTGGTGGTGACCAACCCCAACGGCCAGCGTGTGGTCGAGCCCTACCGCTACCTGGTCGAGCGCATGGTCGAGGCCGACGTCACCATCGGCATCGGCGGCGCGCGCAGCGTTGCCCCGGGCGATGCGGCGCTCTACAGCGTGTCGCTGCAGAGCCTGAGCAACGTCGACACGCCGTACGTGCGCTTCGACGTGGGCGCCACGGACTTGGGGCAAAGCGCCTATGTGCTGGAGGGCCTGGAACTGCCCTACGTGGTGTTCGGCAGCAACGTGGGCGGCCAGCCGCAAGGCGCCGTGGCCGAAGGGCTGGGCAACACCCAGGCCTACGGCACCACGCCCACCACCGCGCTGCGCAGCGACATCCCCTGGGCCGCGCTCGACGGCATGGACAACACGGCGGGCTGGAACCTGGCGCCGGGCTATGCCTTCGACGTGGCCGCCGGCGGCTTTGTCGGCTTCAACTTCAGCGTGCAGACCTACCCGGGCCTGGCCGAATGGCTGGCCTACGACTTCGAGGGCCTGCGCGCCAAGCTGTATGCGATCCGCCCCGACTGGAAGACGAGTGGCCTGCTCGACGGTGGTGTGCAGGATCTCAACAAGATCAGCAACGGCCTGGCGGCCAAGTTCCTCTCGCGTGAGCCCGACGAGCACATCACCAAGCTCGAGGCGCTGGCGATGCCGTTCCGCTTCGACACGCTGGGCGCGGCCACGCCGCTGACGCGCGCCGAGTTCGTGGCCGACCAGACGGCGCATGCCATCGCGCTGCGCACCGCCATCCTGGCCGATGCCGACGCGCCGGCCACGCTGGGCGTGCTGGCCGCCGACGAGGCGCAGTGGGTGCAAGGTTGGCTGGCCGCGCTGGAAACGGCCGGCCTGCTGCGCCCCGAAGCCGAAGCGCCGCCCATCCGCTCCGATGAGCTGGTGCTGAGCCTGAACGCCACGCTGGCCACCGGCATCCTGATCGGCCGCGGCGGCGACAGCTACCGCACCCAGGCCGACCTGCTGGGCTTCTTCGCCAAGGTGCAGCAGTGGTACGGCGACACTGCGCGCTACGCCGGTGATGCGCTGGCCGCCTCCGCGCCGGTCGACTACTACGAAGTGCGCGAGGACGACGAGGGCAACTACGCCGAGATCCCGGTGCCGGTGGCGCCCGATCGTGCCGACTATGACCGGGGCGCGTCGCAAGAGACGCACTTCATCAGCTTCGACGTGTTTGCCGGCGGCCGCGCCGAGCTGGAATACCTGCGCCACCTGGGCGTGCTCGATGCCGAGTTCAACCCGGTGGGTCCGCAGGCGCTCAACCTGACGCAATACCTGCAGCAGGCGGCGGCCCGCGAAGCCGCGGCCAACGCACTGATCGCCGTGCGCGGCCCGCAGGCGCTGCCCGCGGCCGACGGCCTGAGCTACGTGCCGGCCAACTATGCGCTGCCCTACACGCTCAGTTTCACCAACCCCGGTGAGCAGGCGGTGGGCCAGTTGCGGTTGGTGACCCAACTCGATGCCGACCTGGACGCGCGCACGCTGCGCCTGGGCGACCTGAAGATCGGCGACATCAGCGTGCACCTGCCCGAGGGCCGGGCGGTGTTCCAGGGTGATTTCGACTTCAGCGGCAGCAAGGGCTACGTGCTGCGTGTCTCAGCCGGCATCGACGCGCAGGAGCGCGTGGCCACCTGGCTGATCCAGGCCATCGATCCCGACACCGGCGAGGTGCTGCGCGACCCGTCGCGCGGCCTGCTGCTGCCCGACAGCAGCGGCCGTGCCGGCACCGGCTTCGTCGCCTACACCGTCACCGCCGCGCCCGAGGCGGCCACCGGCGCGGCCATTGGCGCCTCGGCGCGGGTGTTCTTCGACGATGCCCCGCCCATCGACAGCGACGCCATCAGCCACACGCTGGACGCCAGCGCGCCGCTGACGGCGCTGACCGTCACCTCGCGCGGCGCCGACGCCGACGGCGCACCCACCTTCAGCGTGGCCTGGTTGGCCACGGACGACGCCAGCGGCGTCAAGCATGTCACCGTGTACGTGGCCGACAACGGCGGCGATTTCCGCATCTGGCGCAAGCAGGTGGCGGGGGCCGCCAGCTCGGAGGTGTTTGTCGGCGTGGCCGGCCACCGCTACGAGTTCCTGGCCGTGGCCACCGATACCGCGGGCAACCGCGAGGCCGCGCTGGTCAGCAACGCCGTGCTGCCCGACGACGGCAGCCGCGATGCGGCCCAGCAGGCGCTGGGTGTGCTCGACACGCTGCAAGGCACAGCCCCGCTGCCCGCGGCCACGCCGGATCGCAGTTATGTGGTCAGCGATTTCTTCGCCCAGGCCGCGCTGCAGTTGCCGGGCTTCGTGGCCACCGCCCAGCCGCCCGATCTGCGCAGCGTGCTGGCGCCGATGCAGGTGCGCGCCTTCGGCAGTGGTTTTGCCGGCAGCGCCGGCGACATCGGCGCGCTGGCGCTGGTGCAGCTGATGGACGGCTCGGTGCTGGCCAGTGCCGGCACCGCACGCAATCAGGTCTACCGCTTCGCCCCCGAAGGCGGGCGCTCGACCACGCCGCTGTTCACGCTGGACGCGGCGGTGCTCGACATGGCGCTCGACGCCGTCGGCCAGCTGTGGGTGATGACCGGTGCCGAGCTGCTGCGCGTGGACGCCAGCAGCGGCGCGGTGATCGACCGCTGGCGTGGCCCGGGCGACGATCCGCTGGCGCATGCACTGGCCATCGATGCGGCCAGTGGCCTGATCTACCTGGCCACCGGCAACGGCGTGTCGGTGTTCAACCCGGCGGTGGCCGATGGCAGCGCGGGTGGCAACCTGTGGCGCCAGTTCTCCAGCACCCGCGTGGGCGACCTCGCCTTCGGCCCCGACGGCCGGCTGTGGGGCGTGCGCTGGACCGGCAGCGACGTCGCCGGTGCCTCGCCCGATGCCCAGACCGAGGTCATCAGCTTCCCGATGAGCGGCCGCACGCAGGGCCGCGCCGAGGTGGAATACCGCCTCGCCGGCCTGGTCGACAGCATCGCCTTCGGCTCGGCGGACACGCCGCTGGCCGGGCTGCTGTTCGCCAGCTCCAACCTGGCGCAGCGCCCGGTGGGCGGCACCGCGCCTGCGGCCGTGCCGCATGGCAGCTTGGTGTGGATGGTCGAGCTGCAAAGCCGCCGCACGCTGCAGCTGGCTGCCGGTGGCACGCGTGGCGAAGGCCTGCTCACCACGGCCGATGGCCGCATCCTGGTGGCGCAGACCACCCGCATCGACGAGATCGCGCCGATCAAGGCGCCCAAGGTGCTGGCCACCAGCATCGGCGACGGCGCGCTGGTACCGCTGCCGCTGACACAGCTGGCGGTCAGCTTCGACCAGGCGATGTGGCTGGGTTCGTCAGGTGGTGCCTCGGCCGCTGACGCCCAAGATCCGTCCAGCGTGCTGAACCCGGCGCACTACAGCCTGATCGGCAGCGGCGGCAACGGTGTGCGCCGGCTGCAGCCGCTGTCGGTGCGCTGGGATGCCGGCGCGCAGGCCGCCATCCTCACGCTGCCCGACCTGGCGGCGGGCGCCTGGCGCCTGGAGGTGTCGGACGCGATGCGCAGTGCGGCCCAGGTGCGCCTGGCCGAGACCTACAGCGTGGCCTTCACCACCGTGGCCGACCTGAGCCAGGTGCTCAGGCTGGTCTTCACCGACACCCGGGCCGACCGCCTGACCGGTGCATTGAGCTACGACGTCGTCATCACCAACATCGGCAGCGACGACCTGCGCGGCCCGATGCTGCTGCTGCTGGACCCGGGCCGCTTCTTTGCCGATGGCGTGGACGGCGCCACGCAGGGCGGCGGCGACCAAGAAGACCTGTGGCTGATCAACCTGAATGCCGCGCTGGCGGCCAGCGGCGGGCTGTTGCGGGCCGGTGCCACGCTGCCAGCGCAGACCATCAGCGTGATCCCGGCCAACCGCTT
>MESD01000208.1 GCA_001770815.1 Burkholderiales bacterium RIFCSPHIGHO2_12_FULL_69_20 | reverse complement strand
CCTTGCTGGCGGCATAGGGCGCCACGCTGGGCCGGCCCAACTCGCTCTGCACCGAGCAGATGTTGATGATGCGCCCGCGCTGGCGCACCACCATGCGCTTGGCCACCGCCTGGCCCACGTGGAACACGCTGTCGACGTTGGTGCGCATCACCGCCTGCCAGTCGCCGGGCTTGAACTCGTGGAACACACCGCGGCGCTGCACACCGGCGTTGTTGACCAGGATCTCGATGGCACCGACCTCGGCCTCGATGCGCGCCACCGCGGCCTCGGCGGCGGCGCCGTCGGTCACGTCGAAGGCGCTCTCATGCACCGTCAGGCCCTCGGCGCGCAGCTGCGTGGCCACGCTGGCGAGCTTGGCCGCATCGCGGCCGTTGAGCACCAGCGCGGCGCCGGCCTGGCCGAGGCCTCGCGCCAGCGCCAGGCCGATGCCGGCCGACGAGCCGGTGACCAATGCAAGCTTGCCATCCAGGCGAAAGGTGTGGGTGGTGATCATGCCGAGGTGCCTTGAAGTTGGGCCAGCGCCGCGGCCACCAGCTGGGGCGTGGGCGGTGTGATGTCGAGAGTGATCGCCGCCTCGTCGGGCGCCGGCGGCTCCAGCGTGGCCAGCTGGCTGTCCAGCAGCGAGGGCGGCATGTAATGGCCGGTGCGTACGTCCAAACGCTGGCGCAACAGCGCGGCCGGGCCGTGCAGGTGGATGAAGCGCAAGCCGGGGCAGGCGGCGCGCAGCAGGTCGCGGTAGCGGCGCTTGAGCGCCGAGCACGACACCACCAGCCCGCGCCCGCCTGCCTGCGCCTGGCCCAGCCGGGTGGCGATGGTGGCCAGCCAATCGGCGCGGTCGACATCGGTCAACGGTGTGCCGGCGGCCATCAGCGCCACGTTGCGTAGTGGGTGCAATTCGTCGCCTTCAATGAAATCCAGGCCAAGTGCCGAGGCCAGTTGCCGTCCGACCGAGGTCTTGCCGCAGCCGCTGACGCCCATCATCACCAGCAGCCAGGGCGGCGCCTTCGGCTTGGGGTGAAGCGGGGCGTCGGGGGTCACAGCCGCTGGCCGCCCTGCCCGTCGAAGACATGGGCCTTGGCGCCGTCGATGGCCAGGTGCACCGTGTCGCCCGGCTGGGCATTGGTGCGGCCGTGCATCACCAGGATCAGCTGCTGGGCCGTGGCACCGCTGCCGATCTGCAGCAGCAGCTCGGTCTCGGCGCCGGTGGGCTCGACCACCACCACCTCGGCCGCAATGCCGGCATCGGCCAGCGTCAGGTCGCCCGGGCGGATGCCGTAGTGCACCTTCTGGCCGTGGCTGCCGCCGGCCAGGCCGGCCACCGGCCACAACGAACCCAGCGCCGACACTGCTGTGGTACTTGTGGCACCAGCGCCTTCACGCTGCAGCACCCCGTCGAACACGTTCATCGACGGCGAGCCGATGAACTGCGCCACGAACAGGTTGCCCGGGTGGTCGTACAGCTCGAGCGGTGTGCCGATCTGCTCGATGATGCCGTCGTGCATCACGACGATGCGGTCGGCCATGGTCATGGCCTCGATCTGGTCGTGGGTGACGTAGACGGTGGTGGTCTTCAGGCGCTGGTGCAGCGCCTTGATCTCGGCGCGCATGGCCACGCGCAGCTTGGCGTCGAGGTTGCTCAGCGGCTCGTCGAACAGGAACACCTTGGGGTCACGCACGATCGCCCGGCCCATCGCCACGCGCTGGCGCTGGCCACCCGACAGCTCTTTCGGAAAGCGGTCGAGCAGTGGCCCCAGATTGAGGATGCGCGCGGCGTTGTCCACCCGCTCGGCGGTGAGCCTGGCATCGGCCTTGCGCAGCTTCAGGCTGAAGGCCATGTTGTCGCGCACCGTCATGTGCGGGTAGAGCGCGTAGCTCTGGAACACCATCGCGATGTCGCGGTCCTTCGATTCGAGGTCGTTGACCACCTTGTCGTCGATCAGGATCTCGCCGGCGGTGATCTCCTCCAGGCCCGCCAGCATGCGCAGCAGCGTGCTCTTGCCGCAGCCCGAGGGGCCGACCAGCACCACGAATTCACCGTCGGCGATGTCGAAGCCGATGCCGTGGATGACCTTGACCGGCCCGTAGGCTTTTTCGATCTTGCGGAATGAAACGGTTGCCATGGGTTGCTTTCAGCTCTTGACGGCGCCGGCGGTCAAACCGCCGACCATGTAACGCTTGAACGTGTAGTAGATCGCCGCGGGCGGCGCGGCGTAGATCAGGCCGGTGGCCATCAGCAGCTCCCAGGGTGAATCGTCAGCCGACAGGAAGTTGCCCAGTGCCACCGACAGCGTCACGTCCTTGTCGTTGGACAGCAGCAGGAAGGCGTAGAGGTACTCGTTCCAGGCCAGCAGCAGCGAGTAGGTGCCCACGGCCACCAGCGAGGGCACCATCAGCGGCAGGTAGACCAGCCAGAACAGCTGCAGCGGGCTGGCGCCGTCCATGCGCGCGGCCTCGTCGAGCTCGAGTGGCAGCTTGTCGCTGGCCTGCTTGAGCACCCAGATGCAGTAGGGCGACGCGATGGTGACCATCGCCAGGATCAGCGACCACTGGTTGTTCAGCAGCCCGTAGTTGCTCATGGTCTTGTACATCGGCACCGCCAGGAAGGCGGCGGGGATGAAGTAGGTGAACAGCGCCAGGTTCATCACCGTGCGGCCACCACGCACCCGCAGCCGGCTGATCGCAAAGGCCGCGCAGGTGGCGATGAACAGCGTCAGCGCGCCCACGGCCACGGCGATCCACAGCGAGTTGAACAGCTGCTGCCAGAAGTGGTCGAGGTAGAAGTGCTTCTTCTGGAAGACGATCTCGAAGTTCTGCAGCGTCGGGTTCTTGGGCCACAACCGGCCCGAGGTGGCGGTGTCGCGCTCGCTGATCGCGAACAGGAACATGTGGTAGATCGGCACCAGCGTCCACAGCAGCACCGGGATGCCCACCAGCAGCAACTGGGCCTCGAGGCTGATCTTCTTGAGGGTCAGGCGCCGGCTCATTTGCTCAACCGCTTCATCATGAAATACACCAGCGGCAGCACCATCGGCAGCGCCACCACGATCGAGGCCATGGCCAGGTCCACCTGGTCGAGCCGCAGGTAGCGAATGCCAAGTGTGGCCAGCACATGCGTCAGGTCGGCGGGGCCACCGCCGGTCAGCAGGTAGACACTGTTGAAATCACCCAGCGTCCAGATCATCGACAGGATGGTCGATGTGAGGTAGAGGCCGCGCATCGCCGGCCAGGTGATGAAGCGGAACTTCTGCCAGCGCGTGGCGCCGTCGACGCTGGCGGCCTCGTACTGCTCGGTGGGGATGGCCAGGCGCCCGGCCAGCAGGATCAGCGTCCAGAACGGCAGGCTCTTCCACACGTGCATCAGCATCGAGAAGCTCAGCGCCAGCGTCGGGTCGTTGAGCCAGTTCGGGCCGTCCAGGCCGGTCAGGTTGAAGATGGTGGTGTTGATCACGCCCCACTCGGGGTTGAGCATGAAGCGCACCGACAGGATGGTGGGGATCGACGGCACCGCCCAGGGCAGGATGAAGATGGCCGAAAGAATGCGGATCCACCAGCGGCCCTGCACGAAGAAGCCCGACAGGCCCAGCGCGATCACCATCTTCAGGTTGATCGCCACCACCAGGAAGATCACCGTGTTGATGGCGGTGCGGAAGAAGATCGGGTCGTCGAAGAGCTGGACATAACTCTCGGGATGGCGGGCCAGCCACAGGCCGTAGCCCACCGGATACACCACGAAGACCACGAACACCAGCAGGTAGGGCAGCACCAGCAGACGGCCCCACAGCTCCCACTGCGTGAGCGGTTTGCGGGGCGCGGTGGGGGGTGTTGCGGCGGGTGTCGCGGCGAGTGCGGCTTGGCTCATGGCAACGCTTCAGGCAAGACCCGGCCGGTGGCGGGCCCCGGGGCGGGACCCGCCAGACCGGGTGTTCGATGACAGGGAGCCGGGCGGGCGGTTGTTCGATGGTGCGGCGCCGCCCGGCAGGCAGGATCAGCTGCCGGCGACGACCTTGATGCGGGCGATCATCTCGTCCACCGCCTTGTCGACGGGCACCTTCTCGTTGAGCACGCGGTTCATCGCCTTGCCCCACACGTTCTCGTTGTTGAGCACCGTGAACTTGTAGTTCTTGGTGAACTCGAACGGCGTGGTGCCGGCCATGAACTGGTTGTACACCGCCAGGCGGTGCGGGTCGTTCTTCCAGAACGCGCTCTGCTGCGACGCCTTCATCACCGGGAACCAGCGGCCCAGCGAGCCTTCGACATACGGCTGCAGGTTGGCCTCGTCGAGCATGAAGGTCAGGAACCTCTTGGCCAGCGCCTTGTTCTTGGCGTCCTTGAAGATCACCCCGGTCTTGACCGCGGCGCGGTAGATCATCTTGCTGCCGTCGGGCTTGTTGGGGAAGCCGGCGGTGGCGATCAGCTCGATGTACTTCTTCTTGGCGTCGGCACGTTGGGTGTCGGTCAGCGTGGCGTTGTTCATGTCGTCGAGCCACTTCGCGGCGATCGAGATGGTCGCGTTGTGCGTCATCACGATGGTCTTGTTGTGGAAGGCGACGTTGTTGTCCGGGTCTTTCCAGCTGGTCGACGAGGGCGGCGTGCAGCCCTTGGCGTAGGCCGAGGTGTAGTCGGTCATTGCGCTGATCAGGCCGGCGCGCACCGCCGGGTCATCGACCAGCAGCTTGCCCGAATCGTTGACCAGCTTGACGTTGTAGGCGTCCATGAAGGTCAGGAACGAATAGAACGTGTCGGTCGAATCGACACCCATCGGGAAGCCGGTGCCGAAACCGCGCTTGCCGCTGTTCTTGCGGTAGCCGGTCTGCACCTTCGAGCACCAGAAGTCCCAGTAGCCCGCCCAGTCCTTGGGGATGTCGCTTTCCTTGAAGCCCGCCTCGGCCAGCATGTCCTTCCAGTACTGGATGTGCATGGTCTGCTGCTTGAGCGGGAACGCGTAGTAGGCGCGTGTGCCGTTGGTGTTGTTCAGCAGGAAGGTGGTGGACAGTGCACGCGGCTCGAATTTGGCGCGCAGCGGGTCGATCACGCTGGAGATGTCCTCGAGCTTGCCGTCGAAGGCCCACTTGGCGGTGACCTGGAAGTCGTAGGTGTCGGCATACGCCACGTCGGGCGGGTTGCCCGAGTCGAGCGCGGCCACGGTCTTGGGGATCATGTCCTGGATCGGGTACTGCGACAGCTCGATCTTGACGCCCTTGTTCTTGGCCTCGAACTTCTTGATGGCCGCGAACAACGCGGTGTCCTCGGCCTGATAGAAGCCCTTGACCCACCAGACGGTGAGTTTCTCCTGGGCCAAGGCGGGGCCGCCGGCCAGCAGGCCAGCGCCCACCAGGGCGGCGGTGATCCAAGTCTTGCGTAGCATCGTGGGTGTCTCCTGTGAGGGTTTGTGCAAGGTGTGAAGGCAAAAATTCGCACCCTGGTCTTATCGTATGATGATTGAGCGGCGGGTCGCCTCGGACTTTCCCGTAGGGATTCGAGCCCTCTGGGCGGTTGCCGGCCGCGCCGCACAGGCGCTCAAACGCAACAACCGCCACGCGGGCGGTTGTCTCTGCAAGCGGGTGCCGCGGCGGGGCCGCGTGGCCCTCAGGTGCGGCGTCGTGCCGACAGCAGCCCGATCGCGCCCAGGCCGGCAAGCAGCAGCACCCAGGTGCCGGGTTCGGGCACGGCGCTGGGTGTGAACTGGTAAGTCACCGTGGCGTAGGCGCCAGCTTGCGTGCGAAAGCTGGTGATCACGTTGCCGGGGCCGGCGTAGTACGACGCGCCGAGGGCCGAGACCGGCGCATGCAGCAGGCCGCTGCCGGTGAACAGCGCCAAGGTGGCCGCATCGGTGAAGGTGGCCGATTGCCGGGCATTGCCCGCCAGGCCGGTGTAAGTGATCCCCGAGGCGCCGGCATAGTTGGCGACGCCATCGTGGCTGGCGGCGCTGAACGACTGCTGCACCAGTGGCATGGTCTGCACCAGGACCGTGTTCAGATCGTCGGGGCTGCGCAGTTGCAGGGTGGCCTGCAGGTTCAGCGTGATGCTGGCCGCCGTGTTGTTGAGGCTTTCGGCCTTGGCCGTGCCGGTCAGGTTGCCGAACAAATCGAGCGTGACCGCCTGCAGGTTGCCGAGCGCGCTGTTGAACTGGGGCAGGTCGAGCACGTCCGTCCAGTCGGTCTTGGTCAGGGCAACGGTGTTCGAGCTGAAGCTGCGCGTGTCGGCGTGGGCGTTGCCCAGCGCAGCGGCGGCCAGGGCAAGAGCGGCCAGGGTGTGTGAGCGGATTTTCATCGACGGCATTCGAGAGGTGAGCGGGGGGCGAGCTTCAGCGCGGGCTGCGGCGGCGGCGCGCGGCGAGGCCGGCGCTGCCCAGCGCCAGACCCACCAACGCCAGCGAGGCGGGTTCCGGAACGCTATGGCCAGGGCGGTAGTCGTAGGTCACCTTCACGCTTGCCGTGGCCTCGGTGATGGCGCCGCCGTCCAGGTTGCCCGAGCCCGATACCGACGATTGGCCCAGTGCGGTCACCACCACGTCGAAGTTGCCCGCTCCGACGAAGGCATCCCAGCCGGCGTGCAGCGTGGTGGATTCTTCGCCGGTGGCGCTCAATAGGGTGTCGCTGATGTCGTCGCCGCCCAGCAACACCAGCTCGCTGCGGCTGAAGCCCAGATCGACGCCGCTGAGCGTTGGCGCCACGAATTGCATGTGGCCCAGCAGCGTGGTGGTGATCAGTTGCGCTGCATCGTCGGGGTTTTCGGCGATGAATCGCGCCTGCAAATCGCCCGAGAAGGTCAGCGTCACCGCGGTCAGCTGGCCCAGCGAGGCGTCGAACTGCTGCAACGACAAGGTCTTGGCCGTGGTGCCATCCCAGTCTGTCAGGGCTGGACCTTGGATGGCGGTGTGGCTGAGCAAGGTGGCCTGTGCGCTGGCCAGGGTGAGCAGCGAGGCCGCCACGAGGGCGATGAGCTTCTTCATAGAGGATCTTTTCAGGCAGTGTTTGCAGTGACCGAGCAGGGCGGCCACCCGACTTGATACCCAACATAGCGAGGATCGTGCCAACAGCTAATTGCCTGAAAAGTTCTTATGAATCAAAGACTTGTGACGCTCACTTTCAATGCTGCGGTGCGGTGTAAAGGATGGCGATGTGATCTACCGCACGCATCGAGATCGATTGCGCAATAGTTCACGGCTAAGGGCCGGTGCGGGCGCGGCGGCCTGTCAAGTTTCTCGACAAGCGCCCGCCCGGTGGGTCAGCGGCACTCGGGCACGGGGGTGCGTGCGGCCTGGCCGTGCAGCAAACGCTGCAGGTTGTCGAAGGCCAGATCGGCCATGGCCTGCCGGGTCTGGCGGGTGGCGCTGCCGATGTGCGGGCTCAACACCACCTGCGGCAATGCGCGCAGGCGCTCGGGCACGTGGGGCTCGTTCTCGAACACGTCGAGCCCGGCGCCGGCGATCACGCCTTGCTCCAGCGCGTCGATCAGGGCGGCCTCGTCGACCACCGAGCCGCGCGCCACGTTCACCAGGATGCCCTTCTGCGGCGAGCCGCTGCCCAGCGCGGCCAGCACCTTGGCGTCGATCAATCGGCGCGTGCCGGCACCGCCCGGGGTGATGACCACGAGGAAGTCGCTGACCGCGGCCAGCGCCTCGGCGCTGGGCTGGTAGGCGAAGGGCAGTGCCGGCTTGGCGCTGCGCGCGGTGTAGGCGATGGACATGCCGAAGCCCAGCGCGCGTTGGGCGATGGCCTGGCCGATGCGGCCCATGCCGACCAGCCCCAACCGCGCGCCCGATAGCTTGCGCGCCAGCGGCATCGGGCCCTTGGGCCAGTCGCCGGCACGCACCAACCGGTCGGCCGCCGGCAGCTGGCGCGCGGCGCTGAGCATCAGGCCGATGGCCAGGTCGGCCACGTCGTCGTTGAGCACGTCGGGCGTGTGCGTCACCACCACGCCGCGGGCCTTGGCCGCGGCCACGTCGACACCGTCGTAGCCCACGCCCATCACCGCGATCACCTGCAGCGCCGGCAGCTGGGCAATCAGCTCGGCGCTGACCTTGGACTCCCCGCTGGCCCAGATGCCGCGGATGCGCGGCGCCACCGCCGCCAGCGTGGCGGCATCGTTGGCATGCAGGTTGAAATGCTCGGCCAGCCGGGGGGCGATCAGCGCCATCGGCGTGGCCACCGCCAGCACGTCGGGTCGGGCATCTGGCGCTGCGGAGGGAGTGGTCACCGGGAGGTCCTTTCTGGAGACGGCCGCGGGGCGCGGCCTTGAGGGTTTTGCCGAGGCTGACAGGCCTGTCATCGGCTCAATCGTCATACCATAATATGCGCAGCCCCCTCCTTGAGCCCACCCGGGAAAGCCAGCACACCATGAGCACCAGCCCCAAGAAAAGACCTGAAGACCTGCGCAGCCAGCAGTGGTTCGGCCGCCAGGACCGCGACGGTTTTGCCTACCGCAGCTGGGTCAAGGGCAAGGGTGTGCCGCACGACCAGTTCGACGGCCGGCCGGTGATCGGCATCTGCAACACCTTCAGTGAGCTGACGCCCTGCAACAGCCACTTCCGCACGCTGGCCGAGCAGGTGAAGATCGGCGTCTACGAGGCCGGCGGTTTCCCGCTCGAATTTCCGGTGATGTCGCTCGGCGAGACCCTGCTGCGGCCCACCGCGATGCTCTACCGCAATCTGGCCAGCATGGATGTGGAAGAGAGCATCCGCGGCAACCCGATCGACGGCGTGGTGCTGCTGATGGGCTGCGACAAGACCACGCCCAGCCTGCTGATGGGCGCGTCCAGCGCCAACCTGCCGACCATCGGCGTCAGCGGCGGGCCGATGCTCAACGGCAAGTGGCGTGGGCAAGAACTGGGCTCGGGCACCGGCGTGTGGCAAATGAGCGAGCAGGTGCGTGCCGGCACGCTCAAGCTGGCTGATTTTTTCGAGGCCGAGAGCTGCATGCACCGCAGCCACGGCCACTGCATGACGATGGGCACGGCCAGCACGATGGCCAGCATGGTCGAAGCGCTCGGCATCGGCCTGCCCGGCAACGCCGCCTTCCCGGCGGTCGATGGCCGCCGCAACGTGCTGGCGCGCAACGCCGGCCGCCGCATCGTGCAGATGGTGCACGACGACCAGACCATCAGCCAGGTGCTGACGCGCGAAGCCTTCGAGAACGCGATCAAGACGCTGGCGGCCATCGGCGGTAGCACCAATGCGGTGATCCACCTGATCGCCATCGCCGGCCGGCTGGGCGTCAAGCTCTCGATCGACGACTTCGACCGCCTGGCCAGCGAGCTGCCCTGCCTGGTCAACCTGCAGCCCAGCGGCCAGTACCTGATGGAAGACTTCTGCTACGCCGGCGGCCTGCCGGTGGTGATGAAGGAGATCGCCCAGCACCTGCACTGCGACATCGTCACCGCCAGCGGCCGCACGGTGGCCGAGAACTTTGCCGACGCGCAGAACTACAACACCGACGTCATCAAGCCGCTGGCCACGCCGTTCAAGGAGAAGGCCGGCATCGCCATCCTGCGCGGCAACCTGGCGCCGCGCGGCGCGGTGATCAAGCCCAGCGCGGCCACGCCGGCGCTGATGAAGCACACCGGCCGCGCGGTGGTCTTCAGCGACAGCAACGACTTCCATGCCCGCATCGACGACGAGGCGCTGGACATCGACGAGACCTGCATCATGGTGCTGAAGAACTGCGGCCCCAAGGGCTACCCCGGCATGGCCGAGGTCGGCAACATGCCGCTGCCACCCAAGGTGCTGCGCAAGGGCATCACCGACATGGTGCGCATCAGCGACGCCCGCATGAGCGGCACCGCCTACGGCACGGTGGTGCTGCACACCGCGCCCGAAGCGGCCGATGGCGGCCCGCTGGCGGTGGTGCAGGACGGCGACCTGATCACGCTGGACGTGGCCGCGCGCAGCCTGCACCTGCATGTGGACGATGCCGAACTGGCGCGCCGCCTGGCCGCCTGGCAGCGCCCTGCGCCGGCCATGGCCAGCGGCTACTGGAAGCTCTACATCGACCATGTGCTGCAGGCCGACCAAGGCGCCGACCTCGACTTTCTGGTGGGCCAGCGCGGTGCGGCCGTGCCGAAGGACAACCATTGATCGGGCGTGGCTGATCCCGCGCTGATTGCCGTCGACTGGGGCACCACCGCGCTGCGCGGTGCGCTGCTGGCCGCCGATGGCACGGTGCTGGCCGAGCATGCGGCGCCGCGCGGCCTGCTCAGCGTGCCCCCCGGCGGCTGGGGCGCTGCTTTCGAGGCCGAGTTCGGCGCCTGGTTGGCCGCTCACCCCGGCCTGGTCTGCCTGATGGCCGGCATGGTGGGCAGCCGCCAGGGCTGGGCCGAGGCGGCGTACTGCCGCTGCCCGGCCGGCCTGGCCGACGTAGCCGCGCAACTCTGCTGGGTGCAGCCCGGCCGCGTGGCCATCGTGCCCGGGCTGTGTTGCGAAGCCGATGGTGTGCCCGATGTGATGCGCGGCGAGGAGACCCAGGTCTTCGGTGCGCTGCAGGCGCTGGGTCTGCAAGTCGCCACGTTGGTGCTGCCCGGCACGCACAGCAAGTGGGTGCAGGTGCAGGGCGGGCGCATCAGCCACTTCAGCACGCACATGACCGGTGAGTGCTACGCGCTGCTGCGCAGCCAGTCGATCCTGGCGCGCATGCTGCCGGCCGATGATGGTGCGTGGGTGCCCGAGGCCTTCGATGCCGGCGTGGCCCGCGCCTTCGACGCCGGCGGCCTGCTGCACCACCTGTTCTCGGTGCGCTCGCTGGCGCTGTTCGGCCGTGATGATGGCCCGGCGCTGGCCAGCCGGCTGTCGGGCCTGCTGATCGGCGAAGAACTGCGCGCCCAGGCCTTGCCGGCCGGCGCGCCGGTGGCGGTGCTGGGCAGCCCGGCGCTGGCCGGGCGTTACCAGCGCGCGTTGGCGCAACGTGGCCATCCGGTCACGGCGGTGCAGGCCGACGCAGGCTGGATGGGCTTGCTGGCCGTGGCCCGCGCCGCGGGGCTGCTGGCGGCGCCCGGCCCGGCCGAGGCCGATGCGTTGCCGGCAGGCACACTGCGGCCATGAGCCTGCCCGACCCCAACCCCACGCCCGCCGAGCGGCGCGCCCAGGCCCTGGCCGACCGGCTGGTGCAGCACGCTGGCCGCGCCGGCACCGATGCGGCGGCCCGGTGGCTGGCCACCGCGCTGCAGCAGCTGCCGCTGGTGGCCATCCTGCGTGGCATCACGCCGGCCCAGGCGCTGCCGGTGGGCCAGGCGCTGGTGGAGGCCGGCTGGGCCATCATCGAAGTGCCGCTGAACAGCCCGCAGCCGCTGCACAGCATTGCCGCGCTGGCGCGGGCTTTTCCGCAGGCACTGGTGGGCGCCGGCACCGTGCTCGACGTCGACCAGGTGCGCGCGGTGGCCGATGCCGGCGCCGGCCTGGTGGTGTCGCCCAACACCGACGTCGACGTGATCTTCGAGGCCACGCGGCGCGGCCTGGTGTGTCTGCCCGGCGTGGCCACGCCCACCGAGGCGTTTGCGGCGCTGGCTGCCGGGGCGCATGGGCTCAAGCTGTTTCCGGCCGAGATGTTGAGCCCGGTGGCGCTCAAGGCCTTGCGCGCGGTGCTGCCGCCGGGCACGCCGATGCTGCCGGTGGGCGGCATCACGCCCGAGAACATGGGCGCTTACCGGGCCGCCGGCGCCGCCGGTTGCGGTATCGGATCGGCGCTGTACAAGCCCGGCATGACGGTGGCCGAGGTGGCTGCGCAGGCGCGCCGCTTTGCCACCGCCTGGCAGTCGCTGCCCGCGCCCTGACATCCGCTGGCCGGGGCGATGCCTGCGTGGCTGCGGGCCGCCTGTGCAACGGCGCAGCCAGCGGCCCGGACACAATGCCGGCTTGACCGCGCCCAACCCCGCCTCCGATCCCCAGTCGGCCTCGACGACCGCCACGTTGACCGCCACGCCGGCCGTTGCCCCGTCCACCGAGCGAGCCCACCCGCACATGCGCTGGCTGCTGCTGGGCACCATGGCGGTGTGGGGCGCCAACCTGTCGGTCGTCAAGCTGCTGTTCGAGAGCCTGGAGCCGATGCTGGTGGCCGTGCTGCGCATGGCGGTGTCGGCCATCGCGCTGATGGCGGTGGTGCTCTGGCGCGGCCATCGCTGGCCCCGGCTGCGGCGTGATCAGTGGCTCACGCTGGTGGGGTGCGCGGTGCTGATGATCTACCTGAACCAGATCTTCTTCACCGAAGGCGTGTCCCGCACCGCGGCCGCCAATGCGGCGCTGATCATCGCGCTGAACCCGCTGGTCTCGGCGCTGGTGGCGGCGCTGCTGCTGGGCGACCGGCTGACACGATCGCGCCTGGCCGGCGTGGTGCTGGGCTTCGGCGGCGTGGCCGCGGTGGTGCTGAACCGGCCCGGCGCCGTGCTGGGCAGCGGCGGGCTGGGCGACCTGCTGCTGCTGGGCTCGGTGATGACCTGGGTGCTGGGCGGCGTGCTGGTGCAGCGCCTGTCGCGTGAGCTCGACAGCGGCCTGGTCAGCGCGATGCTGAGCGTGATCGGCACCGTGCTGCTGGCGCTGCACCTGGGTTTGCGCCCAGCCCCGGTGGTGGTCGACTGGCCGCGCATCACGCCGGGCACGGTGGCGCTGCTGGTGGTCTCCAGCCTGCTGGCCACCGCCGCGGGTGCGCTGGTGTGGAACCGCGCGCTGGTGGTGATCGGCGTGGCCCGCACGGCGCTGTATGCCTACTGGGTGCCGATCTTTGGCGTGCTGTTCGCGGTGCTGCTGCTGGGCGAGCCGCTCAGCGTGTGGCATGGCGTGGGGCTGGCCGCGGTGCTGGGCGGCACCTTCCTGGGCACGCGCCGGCACTGACGCCCGAGACGCACCGGGGCGTCGCGCTCAAGCCTTGTAGTAGACGATCTGGTGCGTGGTGGCCAGCAGCAGGCCTTGCTGGTTCCACAGCAGGCCGCTGTGGTCGAAGAAGCCGTTGCGAAAGCCCTGCCCACGCGCCTGGCCCAGCAGGTAACCGCTGCCCGACGCGGCCAGGTGCGCCGCATCGGCATGGAAATACACCGTCAGCGACACCGTGCCCACCGGCACCATCGTGGCGCGGCGCAGCCAGATGCGCGGGAAGAACAGGTCGGCCAGCGCCGCCAGCGAGGTGAAGTCCAGCGGCCGTGGCGGGTCGTCGCGCATCCACAGCTGGCTCAGGCTGTGCTCGCCCTGGCCGTCCCAGCGGCTGGGGATGCCGCCCGAGATCGGCCGCACCTCGTAGCGCTGCAGCCAGGCCACCGGCTGGTTGGGGCGGATGGCGCGCGCCAGTGTGTCGGGCGCGGGCGCCTCGGGCATCAGCGCATCGTTGGTGCTCCAGGTGTCGCGCCGCACCGCGGTGACCACGGTGGCGGTGGTGCTGACCTGCGTGGCGCCTTCGGCATCCTGATGCGACAGCGTCACCGTCCAGTGCTGGGTCGAGCGGTTGGTGCGCACCGCCACCGCGTGGGCCTGGAAGGCGCCGGCCGCCATCGGCGCGGCGTAGTTGACGGTCAGCGCGATCGGGTCGCCCAGCCGGTCGGGGTGCTGCAGCACCGCCTGCAGCGCGATCGCCGCGGTGATGCCGCCATAGGGGCCCAGCATGTTCCAGTAGGCCGGGCTGGTGCTGCCGGTGCAACTGCCATCGGGCTGCGGCTGCAGCGCCATCGCCGCATCAAAAGGGTGGAGGTTCATGCCCGGCAGTGTGCCGGGGCGGGCCGCTGCCGGGCTGTCGTTTGGGGGACGACGGCGTGGTGCGCGACGGGCCCGCGGCTCAATCCCAGGCGCTGCCCAGGCGCATCGGACCGGCGGCCATCGGTGCGGGCAGGCTGCCGGCGACGATGGCCGCTGCACCTTGCCCGGACAGGCCTGGCGACGTCACCCGCTCGAACAGCGCCGCCACCTCGGGCGGGATGAAGCGGCTCAAGCCGCCGTACAGGTGCCGGTCGCCATGCCGGTGCTGCTGGCTGACGTGAAAGCGCAGCGGCACCATCAGCTGCAGGTGCTGCTTGGCGCGAGTCATCGCCACGTACAGCAGCCGGCGCTCCTCGGCCACCGCGGCGGCCGAGCCGGTGGCCAGATCAGCCGGCATGCAGCCATCGACCACGTTGAGGATGCTCACCGCGTTCCACTCCTGCCCCTTGGCCGAGTGGATGGTCGACAGGATCAGGTAGTCCTCGTCCTGGTGCGGCGGGCCCGACTCATCGCTGGTGGCCTCGGGCGGATCGAGCGTCAGCTCGGTGAGAAAGCGCTCGCGGCTGGCGTGGCCGGCGGCCAGGCGCTGCAGCTGGTCGAGGTCGAGCTGGCGCACCGCCGCATCGTCGGCATGCAGGCGCTGCAGGTGCGGCGCGTACCAGGCCAGCACGGCGGCCAGCTCATCGGGCCAGCGCGACTGCGGATCGCCCAAGGCCGTCAGCAGATCCACCAAGGCCTGCCATTCCGACCGGGCGTTGGGCGGGGGCTCGAATTCAAGCAGCGCCCGGGTCGTATCGCCCGCCGCCGCCAGCCCATCGACCAGGCGGCGCGCGGTCTGGGTGCCGATGCCCGGCACCAGCATCACCACGCGGTAGCCGGCCAGCGCGCTGCGCGGGTTCTGCGCCCAGCGCAGCACGGCCAGCAGGTCCTTGATGTGGGTGGCTTCCAGAAACTTCAGCCCGCCGAACTTGACGAACGGGATGTTGCGGCGGGTGAGCTCCAGCTCGAGCGCGGCGCTGTGGTGGCCGGTGCGAAACAGCACCGCCTGCTGCTTCAGCGTGAGCCCGCCCTCACGCTGCAACAGCACGCTGTCGGCCACCCAGCGCGCCTGATCCATTTCGTCGGCCACCGTCACCAGCCGGGCGCGCTGGCTGCTGGGGCGCTCGCACCACAGGGTCTTGGCATGGCGCTCGGCGCTGAGCGCGATCACCGCGTTGCTGGCCTCCAGGATGGGCTGGGTGGAGCGGTAGTTGCGCTCCAGCGTGATCACCTGCGCGGTGGGCCCGAACTGCTGCGCAAAGCCCAGGATGTTGCCCACCTCGGCGGCGCGAAAGCTGTAGATCGATTGCGCATCGTCGCCCACCACGGTGAGGCCGCGGCCATCGGGCTTGAGCCGCTGCAGGATCGCCGCCTGCAGCCGGTTGGTGTCCTGGTACTCGTCGACCAGCACATGGTCGAAGCGCGCGCCGATGTGCGCGGCCAGCGCCGTGTCGGCCAGCATCTGGTGCCAGGCCAGCAGCAGGTCGTCGTAGTCCAGCGTGTGCTGCGCGGCCTTCTCGGCGGCGTAGGCGCGGAACAGCGCCTTCAGTTCGTCGTGCCACTCGGCACACCACGGAAAGTCGTCGCGCAGCACCTCGGCCAGCGGCCGCTGGCAGTTCAGCGTGCGGCTGTAGAGGCCTAAGCAGGTGGCCTTCAGCGGAAAGCGGCAACGCGCCGCCGCCAGCCCCTGCGCCTGGCGCAGCAGCGCCATCAGGTCCTCGGCGTCGCCGCGGTCGATGATGCTGAACTGCGGCGGCAGGCCCACGGCGCTGGCGTATTCACGCAACAGCCGCGCGCCGATGGCGTGGAAGGTGCCCGCCCAGGGCAGCACCGGCGCGCTTTGGGTGGCGCGCAGGCCCAGCGCCTGGTGCAGCAGCCGGCCGGCGCGGGCCGCCATCTCCTGCGCGGCGCGGCGCGAGAAGGTCAGCAGCAGCAGCCGGTTCGGGTCGGCGCCGTCCAGCACCAGCCGCGCCACGCGGGCGGCCAGCGTCATCGTCTTGCCCGTTCCGGCGCCTGCCAGCACCAGCAACGGCGCGTCGCCGTGTTTCACCGCGGCCAGCTGCTGCGGGTTCAGGGGGGCGAACGGCCCGCCGTTCGGCGCTGCGCCGGGCTGGCGGGCGCGCTGGGCGCCGGGCGTCGGGGCCAGGGTGGTGGGGGACATGGCGGCGGAATGCAAGCGCGGAGCGGAAGGAATCAGGGTCTTGCCGCATGGCCGGCCCTGGCGATGGAGAATACTGTACAAACCCTCAGTCAAGTGTCCATGCCGCTCAGGTATGCGACGCATCAAATCCCCGCCGCCCTCATGTGGGCAGCATGCGGGCCTTGCCCACGAGAGATCCGTCATGAGCCATACCACGCCCACCCGTGCGCGCACCGCGCCCGCCGCGCAAGAACCCGCTGCCGCCGCGCCGGTGCCGCCGCGCGCCAGCCTGCCGCCGCAGCCCATCAGCGCCGAGGTGCTGGCCGAAAAATACGCCAAGGGCGACGAAACCACGCTCGACGACGTGCGCCGGCGTGTGGCCCGCGCGCTGGCCGTGGCCGAGCCCAGCGAGCAGCGCGCGCTGTGGGAGCAGAAGTTCCTCGACGCCCAGCGCCGCGGCTTCGTGCCGGCCGGGCGCATCAACTCGGCGGCGGGCACCTCGCTGGCGGCCACGCTGATCAACTGCTTCGTGCAGCCGGTGGGCGATTCGATCTCGCAGCCCGAAGAAGGCTTTGCCGGCATCTACACCGCACTGACCGAGGCCGCCGAGACCATGCGCCGCGGCGGCGGCGTGGGCTACGATTTTTCGCGCATCCGCCCGGCCGGTGCCTGGGTGGCGCCCACGCAGAGCAGCGCCTCGGGCCCGGTCAGCTACATGCGGGTGTTCGACCGCAGCTGCGAGACGGTGGAATCCGCCGGCAGCCGCCGCGGCGCGCAGATGGCCGTGCTGCGCTGCGACCACCCCGACGTCGAGGCCTTCATCCGCGCCAAGGACGCGGGGGATCTGCGCAACTTCAACATCTCGGTGGGCGTGACCGACGATTTCATGCAGGCGGTGACGGCCGACGACGAGTACGCGCTGGTGCACAAGGCCGAGCCCGGCCCGGCCGTCAAGGCCAGCGGCGCGCACCGCCGCACCGACGGCCTGTGGGTCTACCGCACGCTGCGCGCCCGCGCACTGTGGGACCTGATCATGCGCAGCACCTACGACCACGCCGAGCCGGGCGTGCTGTTCCTCGACCGCATCAACAGCGACAACAACCTGGGTTATTGCGAGACGATCGCCGCGACCAACCCCTGCGTGACGGCCGATGCCTGGGTGATGACCAGTGAAGGTGCCCGCCAGGTGCACCAACTGCTGGGGCAGCCCTTCGTCGCGCTGGTCGATGGCAAGCCCTACCGCACCGAATCGGCCGGTTTCTTCGCCACCGGCACCAAGCCGGTGTTCCAGCTCACCACGCGGGAAGGCCCCGCCCTGCGGCTGACAGCCGATCACCTGGTACGGCGGGTCACCCACAAGACGCGCTATCGGGTCGAGAGCGCCTGGGTGCCGGCCGGCCAGTTGCAGACTGGTGACGAGGTGGTGCTGCACGACCACCGGCCCGCAGCGGGCTGGGAAGGCGCCCATACCGAAGCCGAGGGCTATCTGGTCGGCCTGCTGATCGGCGACGGCACGCTCAAGGCCGACAAGGCCGTGCTGTCGGCCTGGGCCCCCGAGCTGCGCGCCGTGGGCGGTGCGCCGCACGCGGTGGTGCACAGCGCCTCAGGCATCCTGCAGGCCGCCGAGGCGGCGGCGATGACGCTGCCGCACCGGGCCGACTTCCGGGGTTGGCAACGCGCCGTGGAGGGCCGTGGTGAATTTCGCCTGGCCTCGGGCGCCCTTCGCCGGCTGGCACTCGCGCTGGGCATGGCGCCAGGCCACAAGACCATCACCCCGGCGATCGAGGCCGGCTCGTCCGATTTCTGCCGCGGCCTGCTGCGTGGCCTGTTCGACGCCGACGGCTCAGTGCAAGGCAGCCAGGACAAAGGCGTCAGCGTGCGCCTGACCCAGGCCGATGCGTCGCTGCTGGAAGCGGCCCAACGCATGCTGCTGCGCTTGGGCGTGGCCTCGACGATCTACCGCAACCGCCGGCCGGCCGGCCTGGCCCTGCTGCCCGATGGCCGCGGCGGCCAACGCGACTACCCGCAACAGGCCGCGCATGAGTTGGTGATTTCCGGCGACAACCTGGCCGTGTTTGCCGATCGCATCGGCTTCGAGGATGACGCCAAAGCGCAGCGGCTGGACAGCGCACTGGCCGGTTACCGCCGCCAACTGAACCGCGAGCGCTTCACCGCCACGGTCGAGTCGGTCGAACCGGCAGGCATCGAAGCGGTCTACGACGTCACCGTCGAGCAGGTACACGCATTCGATGCCAACGGCCTGGTGGTCCACAACTGCGCTGAACAACCATTGCCGCCCTACGGCTGCTGCTGCCTGGGCAGCGTCGACCTGACGCACTTCGTGCAGCGGCCGTTCGAGCCCGACGCGGCCTTCGACGAGGCTGGTTTCACCGAGGTGTGCGCGGTGGCCACGCGCATGCTCGACAACGTGCTCGATGTCACCGTCTGGCCGCTGCCGCAGCAGCAGGCCGAGGCTCGCGCCAAGCGCCGCGTGGGGCTGGGCTTCACTGGGCTGGGTGATGCGCTGGTGATGCTGGGCCAACGCTACGACACCGAGCCGGCACGCGCCACGGCCGCACGCATCTCGGCGGTGATGCGCGATGCCGCTTATGACGCCAGCGCCGACCTGGCGGCCGAGCGCGGCGCCTTCCCGCTGTTCAACGCCGACCTGTACCTGTCGCGCGGCTCGTTTGCGTCACGCCTGCCGCAGCCGCTGAAAGACAAGATCCGCACCCAGGGCCTGCGCAACTCGCACCTGTTGTCGATCGCGCCCACCGGCACCATCAGCCTGGCCTTCGCCGACAACGCCAGCAACGGCATCGAGCCCGCCTTCAGCTGGAGCTACACGCGCAAGAAGCGCGAGGCCGACAACAGCTTCAAGCACTACGCGGTCGAGGACCACGCCTGGCGCCTGTACCGCCACCTGAAGGGCGAAGACGCGCCGCTGACCGACGCCTTCGTCACCGCGCTGGAAATGAGCGCCGAGGCGCATGCCTCGATGGTGGCCGCGGTGGCACCCTACATCGACACCTCGATCAGCAAGACCGTCAACGTGCCGGCCGACTACCCGTACGAAGACTTCCAGGGCCTGTACCAGCAGGCCTGGCAGTCGGGGCTGAAAGGCCTGGCCACCTACCGGCCCAACAGCGTGCTGGGCTCGGTGCTCAGCGTCGATGCGCCACCGCCGGCGCCCGCCATCACGCCGCAGCCCGCGCCGCTGACGCCCGTGGACGGCGCCAACCAGCGGCTTCGGCTTGACCGCCTGCCCGCGCCGGTGCTCGACAGCCTGCGCTGGCCCAGCCGGCCCGAACTGCCCGGTGGCAACCCTGCCTGGAGCTACCTGATCCAGCACCCGCATGGCGACTTCTCGCTGTTCGTCGGCGAGCTGCCGGCCGAGGCCGGCCCGGGCCTGGGCCTGTTCGAGAAGAACCTGCCGTTCGAGGTGTGGGTCAACGGCGCCGAGCAGCCGCGTGGCATCGGCGCGATGGCCAAGACCCTGTCGATGGACATGCGCACCAACGACGCGGCCTGGCTGCGCCTGAAGCTCGACGCGCTGGCCACCGTGGCCGAGGAGCGGGCCTTCGAGATGCCCTTCCCGCCCAGCGGCGAGCCGCGGCTGTTCCCCGGCGTGGTGGCCGCCACCGCGGCGGTGATCCGCTGGCGCTGCGAGCAACTGGGCGCCTTGCAGGAAGGTGGGCCCACGCCGGTGCTCGATGCCATGTTCAGCCGCGACGAGCCGCGCACCGGCACCGCCGGCACGCTGGCCTGGGCGGTGGATGTAGACAACCACGCCACCGGCGAATCCTTCACCGTCACGCTCAAAGAGGTGTCGCTGCCCGGCATGGATGGCGGCAGCGTCACCCGGCCCTGCGCCATCGGCTTCTCGGGCAACTACCCACGCGCGCTGGATGGCCTGGCGCGCCTGCTGTCACTCGACATGCGGGTGATGGACCCGGCCTGGATCGGCATGAAGCTGCGCAAGCTGCTCAACGTCGGCGAGCCGCTGGGCCACTTCATGGCGCCGGTGCCCGGCGAGCGCCGCCAGCAGACCTGGCCCAGCACGGTGGCCTACATCGCGCGGCTGGTGATCCACCGCTACGCGATGCTGGGCGTGCTCGACGAGCAGGGCTTTCCGGTGCAGGCCATGGGCATCCTGGCGGCGCCGGCGGCCAAGGGGCCGGCGGCCGATGCCGGCGTGGCCAGCGTCAGCGCCCTGCCCGGTGGCCTGGCGACGATGGCCGGCAAGGCCTGCCCCGAGTGCGGCAACCACACGCTGATCCACAAGGACGGCTGCGAGTTCTGCACCGCCTGTGGTTTCGTGGGGCAATGCGGGTAAGGACCCGCGCGGCAAGTCTGGGGGTCTGAACGGCCAAGCGGCCGGTTGAAGAATCGGCAGCTTGGCAGTCAGGGGGTGCGGCCACCACCGGCCGCCGCCGGCCGCTGCCTTCAGGCCCGCCGGCGGCGCGCCAGCCAGCCCAGTGCGCCCAGGCCGGCCAGCAGCATCGCACCGGTGGTGGGCTCGGGCACCGGCGTCACGCCGAAGGTGGTCTGCGGGCCGTAGCCGCTGCCGGGTATGGCCTCGCCGTCGTCCCAGCCGTAGATGTGCATGTTCACGCAGTAGTTGACGACACAGCCCTCGCTGACGGTGAAGCTGCCGCTGCCTTGCGCAGACTTCCCGTCAGCCGCGATGTCGAATTCAAACGAATCCAGCGCGCCGTTGTCCTGCCACACGAACAGCACCAGACCGAAGCTGGTGTTGGTGAATGCGTCGATCGTGGTGTCCAGGCTGTAGGTGCCGGCGGCCAGGCCATTGAACTTCCAGATGTCGTGGAAGGTGAATGGCAGCGTGCCCGTGGTGGCTGCGCTGGGTTCGATGAGGCTGCTGACGCTGGCCGGCGCGAAGCGCAGGGCCGGGCCGATCGGCTCGCTGATCACGTCGCCGCCGCGCCCGAAGCCCAACGCCAGCAGGCTGCCCGTGTCGTACTTGAAGGTGTCGGTGTAGGTCGTCAATCGCTGCGCAGAGGCGCTGGCGGCACCCATCACCAACATGGCGGCGATGGCAAAAGTCTTGAGCTTCATGGTCTTCCCCGGGAACAGCACTGGCGGCGCGTCTGCGCCATGGTGAATTACGACACGTTACAGGCGGCCATCGCAACCTTTGCACCCCCTCATTCATGGGGGTGTGGCGGCGGGGGTTGCGCGGGATGGGGTGCGGGCCCGGCGCCGCCTGTCATCAGGCCTGCCCGCACAATCCGGCCATGGATGAGCTGCAGCAGATCGAGGCCGGCCTGGCCGCGCTGGAGGCACAGCGTGCGCTGCTGGGCGACGCCGTGGTCGAGATGGCGGCCGCGCCCCTGCGCACGCGCCTGGCCGCGCTGCAGGCGGCGCAGGCGGCCTCGGTGCAGCAACTCAGGCAGGTGTCGGTGCTGTTCGTCGATGCGGTGGGGTCCACGGCGCTGGGCCGCCAGCTCGATCCCGAGGACATCCAGGCGGTGATGGACGGCGCGCTCGAGGCCTTCACCGCCATCGTGCAGGCGCACCGGGGCCGCGTGCTGCAGTACACCGGCGACGGCCTGCTGGCCGCCTTCGGCACCGAAGAGGCCCATGAAGACGACCCCGAGCAGGCGGTGCGGGCCGGCCTGGGCATCCTGGCCGAGACCCGGCGTAGGGCGGGCCAGGTGCGCCAGCAGTTCGGGCTGGACGGCTTCGAGGTGCGCGCGGGCGTGCACACCGGCCCGGTGTTGCTGGGCGGCGGCGTGGATGCCGAGGGCACGATCCGCGGCACCACCGTCAACCTCGCCGCGCGCATGGAGCAGAGCGCACCGCCGGGCGGCCTGCGCATCAGCCACGACACCTACCACCATGTGCGCGGGCGCTTCCGGATGGTGGAGCAGCCGCCGATCACGGTGAAGGGCAGCGACCAGCCGATGCTCACCTACCTGGTGCAGGCGGTGCGGCCGAGCTCCTTCCGCATGGCCGGCCGCGGCATCGAGGGCGTGTCGACGCCGATGGTCGCGCGCGAGGCCGAGCTCGAGCTGCTGCAGGACAGCCTGGAGCAGGCCGTGCGCGGACCGGCCTTCGTCTCGGTGATCGTGGTGGCCGAGGCCGGCCTGGGCAAGACCCGGCTGCTGCATGAGTTCGAGACCTGGGTCGAGTCGCGGCCGCGCACCTGCGAGCCGTTCCGCGGCCGCGCCCAGCCGCATGCTCAGGGCCAGCCCTACAGCCTGCTGCGCGACCTGGTGGCCTGGCGGCTGCAGATCAACGAGGCCGACGACGACGCCGACACGGTGCGCACCAAGCTCACCGACGGCATCGCGCCGCTGTTCGCCGACGACGGCACGGCGCAGGCGCACTTGCTGGGCCAGTTGATCGGGCTGGATTTCTCGGCCAGCCCACATGTGCGCGGTGTGCTCGACGATGCCCGCCAGCTGCGCAACCGCGGCTTCCACGCGCTGGCGCAGTGGCTGCGGCTGAGTGCGGCGGCCTCGGGCGCACCGGTGCTGGTGTTGCTCGACGACCTGCAATGGGCCGACGACGGCTCGCTCGAATTCCTGCAGTACCTCGGCCAGGTCAACCGC
>MESD01000207.1:8410-21413 GCA_001770815.1 Burkholderiales bacterium RIFCSPHIGHO2_12_FULL_69_20 | reverse complement strand
CTGCACCACCTGGTGTTCGAGGTGGTCGACAACTCCATCGACGAGGCGCTGGCCGGGCATTGCGACGACATCATCGTCACCATCCACAGCGACAACAGCATCAGCGTCATCGACAACGGCCGCGGCATCCCCACCGGCGTGAAGATGGACGACAAGCACGAGCCCAAGCGCAGCGCGGCCGAGATCGCGCTGACCGAGCTGCACGCCGGCGGCAAGTTCAACCAGAACAGCTACAAGGTCTCGGGCGGCCTGCACGGCGTGGGCGTGAGCTGCGTCAACGGCCTGAGCAAGTGGCTGCGCCTGATCGTGCGGCGCGACGGCCAGGTGCATGCGATCGACTTTGCGATGGGCGTGCCGCAAGACCGGCTGCTGGAGATGCGCGACGGCTTCGAGGTGAGCCCGATGAAGATCATCGGCGAGACCGAGAAGCGCGGCACCGAGGTGCACTTCCTGCCCGACGACACGATCTTCAGCAACATCGACTTCCACTACGACGTGCTGGCAAAGCGCCTGCGCGAGCTGAGCTTTTTGAACAACGGCGTGAAGATCCGCCTGGTCGACGAGCGCAACGGCAAGGAAGACAACTTCGCCTTCGCCGGCGGTGTGCGCGGCTTCGTGCAGTTCATCAACACCGGCAAGAAGGTGCTGCACCCCAACGTCTTCCACGCCGCGGGCGACAAGCTCAGCGACAACAACACCAACGTCGGCGTCGAAGTGGCGATGCAGTGGAACGACGGCTACAACGAGAACGTGCTGTGCTTCACCAACAACATCCCGCAGCGTGACGGTGGCACCCACCTGACCGGCCTGCGCGCGGCGATGACCCGGGTGATCAACAAGTACATCGACGACAACGAGCTGGCCAAGAAGGCCAAGGTCGAGATCGCCGGCGACGACATGCGCGAAGGCCTGGCCTGCGTGGTCAGCGTGAAGGTGCCCGAGCCCAAGTTCAGCAGCCAGACCAAGGACAAGCTGGTATCGAGCGAAGTACGCGGCCCGGTCGAAGAGATCGTCAGCAAGCTGCTGACCGATTGGCTGCTGGAGAACCCGCTCGACGCCAAGATCATCTGCGGCAAGATCGTGGAGGCCGCACGCGCCCGCGAGGCGGCGCGCAGGGCGCGCGAGATGACACGCCGCAAGGGCGTGCTCGACGGCATGGGCCTGCCCGGCAAGCTGGCCGATTGCCAGGAGAAGGACCCGGCGCTGTGCGAGATCTACATCGTCGAGGGCGACTCGGCCGGCGGCAGCGCCAAGCAGGGGCGTGACCGCAAGTTCCAGGCGATCCTGCCGCTGCGCGGCAAGATCCTGAACGTGGAGAAAGCACGCTACGAAAAGCTGTTATCGAGTGACAGCATCGTCACGCTGATCACCGCGCTGGGCACCAGCATCGGCAGCGAAGAGTTCAACATCGACAAGCTGCGCTACCACCGCATCATCATCATGACCGATGCCGACGTGGACGGCGCGCACATCCGCACCCTGCTGCTGACCTTCTTCTACCGGCAGATGCCGGTGCTGGTGGAGCGTGGCCACATCTACATCGCCCAGCCGCCGCTCTACAAGGTGAAGGTGGGCAAGCACGAGCAGTACCTGAAGGACGGCATCGAACTCGACGGCTTCCTCTTGAAGGTGGCGCTGGACGGCGCGGTGGTGCTGCCCGATGGCCCGCAAGGCACACGCGCGCCGCTGCAAGGTGATGCGCTGCAGGACCTGGCCGCCAAGTACGTGCTGGCCACCCATGTGATCACCCGGCTGGGCAACTGGATGGACCTGGACGGCCTGCGGGCGATGGCCAACGGCCTGGTGCTGGACCTCGACAGCGCCGCCACGGCCGAGGCCAGCGCGATCGCGCTGCAGGGCGCGCTGCACGACGCCACGGTGGAAGCGCAGTTCGACGTGCGCACCGACAAGCACCTGCTGCGCATCAGCCGCCGCCACCACGGCAACATCAAGAGCAGCGTGGTGACGCAGGACTTCCTGCACGGCGCCGACTACGCCGCGCTGAAGGAAGCCGGCCTCACCTTCAAGGGCCTGCTGGGCGCCGAGGCCATCGTCCGGCGTGGCGAAGGCGAGCGCGCCAAGGAGCAGAAGGTGGTCGACTTCCGCGCCGCGATGGCCTGGCTGATGGCCCAGGCCGAGCACGCCGTGGGCCGCCAGCGCTACAAGGGCCTGGGCGAGATGAACCCGATGCAGTTGTGGGAAACGACGATGGATCCGACCGTGCGCCGGCTGCTGCGCGTGCAGATCGACGACGCGATCGAGGCCGACCGGGTGTTCACGATGCTGATGGGCGACGAGGTGGAGCCAAGGCGCGAGTTCATCGAATCCAATGCCTTGCGGGCGGCTAACATCGACGTGTAGCGGCCTACAGCAGGCGTAGGGCGTGGTCAATACCATCGAAACGCCGAGGTTTGAACGGGCTTACTACGCCGCATCGATCGGCGAGTTTCTCGCCACAACGCCTGCACAAGTCCTAGGTAGTCTCACGGCTGCCAGCGAGTTTTCCGTCGACCTCACCCAACGCGATGCGTGGTTGAAGGAAGTCGAGGTGTTGCATGCGCTCTTGCCGAAGTATGCGGATCGCGGCAGGGTCTATCTGGAGTTTGTGGTTCCTCGATTGGGTAAGCGCATCGATGCGATCTTGCTCATCGACCATACGGTCTTCGTGATTGAGTTCAAGGTTGGCGAACGTACGTTCGCGCGGCACGACATCGATCAGGTCTGGGATTACGCGCTCGATTTGAAGAACTTCCACGAGTCGAGCCATGCACAGCGCATAGCCCCGGTGCTGGTCGTCACGGGCATTGGTGGCAAGAAGCTGGATGGGAACCTGGCAGCCCATCACGACGGCGTGCTTCAGCCGAGCTTGTCATCGGTGGATCGGTTGCCGGAGGTCATCGCTGACATTCTTGGTTCGACGGTCAGAGAGACCATCGAGGCCGATGCCTGGGATCAAGGCCGCTACCGGCCCACCCCCACGATTGTCGAAGCGGCGTCAGCGCTTTATCGTGGGCACTCCGTGTCGGACATTTCGCGCAATGACGCCGGGGCTGTCAATCTATCGAGAACGTCGGGAGCGGTCTCGACAGTGATCGAGCGATCTCGGCTGCAGGGACTGAAGTCGATCTGTCTGGTGACCGGCGTTCCAGGCGCGGGCAAGACGCTGGTGGGTCTCGACATCGCGACGAAGTACCTCGACGCCAAGAGTGATTTGCACAGTGTCTACCTATCCGGCAACGGGCCCTTGGTATCCATCCTGCGAGAGGCGCTGGCACGCGACGATGTCTTGCGCGCGCGCGAACTTGGCAGACACCGCGCCAAGGGGGACGCGCGGCAGGCTGTGAAGGCCTTCATCCAACCGATTCACCACTTTCGGGATGAGTGCCTGAAAGACCCCGCACCGCCGCCCGAACATGTGGCCATCTTCGACGAGGCCCAGCGGGCCTGGAATCTTGAGAAGACGGCTGACTTCATGCACCGCAAGAAGGGTCGATCGGGCTTCGCGCTGTCGGAGCCAGCCTTCCTGATTTCTTGCCTGGATCGGCATTCCGACTGGGCTGTGGTGGTGTGCCTCATCGGCGGCGGACAAGAAATCAACACCGGTGAGGCAGGCATCTCAGAGTGGATTCGCGCCATCCAGGCCTCCTATCCAGCGTGGCAGGTGCATCTGTCCCCGCATTTGCATGACTCCGAGTACGCCGCTGACGATGCGCTGGCGGCTCTGCAGACTAGACCTGATGTCTGCTTCAACGATGACTTGCACCTGTCGGTGTCGATGCGGTCGTTTCGTGCAGAGCACCTGTCGACTTTCGTGAAGAAGGTGCTGGACCTGGACGGTCGCGAGGCTGCCGATCTGTACGCCACCTTTGCGCATCGATACCCGATCGTGTTGACGCGGGACGTTGAGGCGGGGCGGCAGTGGCTGAGGCAGCAGGCTCGGGGCAGTGAGCGCTACGGCATCGTGGTTTCGTCGCAAGCACAGCGGCTCAAACCGCATGCCATCGACGTGCGCTCCCCGATGGACCCGGTGAACTGGTTTCTCAATGAGCGAGACGATGTGCGGTCATCCTTCCATCTTGAGGACGTAGCGACCGAGTTCCACATCCAGGGCTTGGAACTTGACTGGTCTTGCGTGGTGTGGGATGCCGATTTCCGCCATGGCCCCGCAGGTTGGCAGCAACATTCCTTTGTCGGCAACCGGTGGCAGCTGATCCGCAAGGACGAGCGCAAGAACTACCTGAAGAACGCCTACCGGGTGCTGTTGACGCGCGCGCGGCAAGGCATGGTGATCGTGGTGCCTGAGGGGTCCTCCATTGACGAAACGCGCAAGGCCGAGTTCTACGATGGCACGTTCGAGTACCTGAGGCAGACCGGGATGCCGGTCATTTAGTTGGACGGTGAGGGATCTTGGTGAAGGGACCCAGACTTGAAGCCTGATCAGAAGACAAGAACCCCTTTGGCTGCGGCGCCACTGCGGGTTGCGGGTCAGTCGTTGTCCGATGAAATTTCAGACAATGTCAAGCACCAAGTCATACCCGCCCAAAACCCCGGCCTGGCGGGCCTGGCCTGTGCAGATGCTGGCCAACGTGTATAGAAAACGCTAAATTTCTATGCACACCATGACCAACATGCCTAGCCCATCGACATTTGCCATGCACGCCAGCCCGGCTGCTGGCCGGCAGGCCCAAAAGCCATGACCGCGGCGCCTGCCCTTCCACGGCTTCAGCCGCTCACCCGCCTGCAGCCCGCCCTGTTCGAAACCCCGGTGGTGCTGAAGAAGGCCATCGCCGCCGGCCGCAAGTTGGCCGAGCTGAAGGGTCTGGCGGCGTCCATGCCCAACCAGGCCATCCTCATCAACACCCTGGCGCTGCAGGAAGCCAAGGACAGCTCAGCCATCGAGAACATCGTCACCACGCACGACGAGCTGTTCCGCAGCGCAACGCACCCGGACCTGTTTGCATCCCCTGCCGCCAAGGAGGTGCGCCACTACGTGCAGGCGCTGCATGTGGGCTTCGGCCTGGTGCAACAGACGGGGCTGCTCACCGCCAACCACATGCTGGCCATCCAGGCCGAACTGGAGCAGAACAATGCCGGCTTCCGCAAACTGCCCGGCACCACGCTGAAGAACCAGCACGGCACCGTGGTCTACACCCCGCCGCAAGACCCGGCGCAGGTGGTGGCGCTGATGACGGACCTGGAGCGCTTCATCAACGACGACGGCGCCTTCGATGCCGACCCATTGATCAAGATGGCCATCGCCCACCACCAGTTCGAGAGCATCCACCCCTTCTACGACGGCAACGGCCGCACCGGCCGCATCGTCAACGTGCTGTACCTCGTCAACAAGGGGCTGCTGGACATCCCGGTGCTGTACCTCAGCAACGCCATCATGCGCAGCAAGTCCGACTACTACCGCCTGCTGCAGGCCGTGCGCGAAAAGGCAGACGCGCCGGCGTTGTGGCAGCAATGGGTGCTGTACCTGCTGGCCGCGGTGGAGACCACGGCCCAGCAGACCATCCGCACCGTCACCGACATCAAGGCCGCGCTGCTGGACTACAAGCACCGCATCCGCACGGGCTTCAAGTTCTACAGCCAGGACCTCATCAACAACCTGTTCATGCACCCGTACACCAAGATCGAATTCGTGGAACGCGACCTGAAGGTGTCGCGACTGACGGCGACCAAGTATCTGGCTGCGTTGGCGGGCGCGGGGTTTGTGCAGAAGGTGAAGGTGGGGAGGTCGAATTACTACATCAACGTGGCGTTGAACGAGATCTTGACCAGGCAGGACGTGGTGGGGGTGGCTCGACCATGAAGGATCTTGGTGAAGGGACTCGGATTTGAAGCCTGATCAGACGACAAGAACCCCTTGGGCGGCGGCGGCCCATCGCCATGCCTGAACCCAAAGCCCCCCTCACCCTGTTCTGGCGCAGCTTCGCCCTGCTGGCGCTGCTGCTGGCCGGCGGCATCTTCGCGTGGGTGCTGGCGCTGCAGAAGCTGGAGACCGAGCCGCGTGTGGCGCTGGCGGCGCAGCAGATCGCCAGCCTGGTGAACCTGTCGCGCGAGGCGCTGCGCTACACCGACCGCATCAACCGCGTGGCGCTGGTCAAGGCGATGTCGGCCAGCGAGGCGATCCGGCTGATGCCGCGCGAGCCCGGTGACCGCTGGGAGCCGTTCGAGGAAGACCGCTTCACCCAGGGCGTGGGCAGTGAGCTGCGGGCGCGGCTGGGGCCCGACACCATCGCCGCGCGCAGCGTCAACGGCGTGCCGGGGCTGTGGGTGGGCTTTTCGATCGAGAAGGATCCGTGGTGGCTGCGCGCCGAGACCGCCCGCATCCATCCGCTGCGCGGCAGTACCTGGATCGTCTGGCTGGGCATTGCGCTGCTGGCCACCAGCATCGGGGCGGTGGCCATCGCGCGGCTGATGCAGCGGCCGCTGCGCGAGCTGTCGTCGGCCGCGGGCCGCATCCGCGCGGGTGAATTTGAATCGCGGCTGGACGAGACGGCGGTCACCAGCGAGATCCGCGACGTGAACCGCGGCTTCAACCGCATGGCCCGCGAGCTGGCCAAGGTCGACAAGGACCGGGCGGTGATGCTGGCCGGCATCAGCCACGACCTGCGCACGCCGCTGGCCCGCCTGCGGCTGGAGGCCGAAATGAGCGTGAGCGACGTCGATGCACGCGCCAACATGGCCAGCGACATCGTGCAGCTCGACACCATCATCGGCAAGTTCATGGATTACGCCCGGCCCGGCGAAACCACGCTGCGGCCGGTGGGGCTGGCGCCGCTGGTCGAGCGCGAGGTGCTGGCGTTGCGCCACCCCGAGCAGATCCGCATCGACGTGCGCTTGCCGGCCGATCTGCAGGTGCTGGCCGACGAGGTGGAGCTGGCGCGGGTGTTTGCCAACCTGTTCGAGAACGCGCGGCGTTACGGCCGCTCGGCCGACACCGGCATCGCGCGGGTGCAGGTCAGCTGCGTGGTCAGCGGGGCGGACGTGATCTGCACCGTGCGCGACAGCTGCTCGGGCGTGCCGGCCGAGCAGCTGTCGCAACTCACCACACCGTTCTTCCGCGGCGATGCTGCGCGCACGGCGGCCACCGGCACCGGCCTGGGCCTGGCCATCGTCGAGAAGACCTTGCAGCGCATGGGCGGCAGCCTCACGCTGGCCAATGCGGCCGATGGCGGGCTGGTGCTGCACCTGCGCTTGAAGACCGCCGGCTGAGGGTGGCCTGGCCGCAGTTGAAGGTGGTGCAATGACGGTGCAGCGCTGTGCTGCTGACAGGGCCACCCGAGGACCGACATGCCGATCTACGAACTGCGCACCTACACCGTCACCGTGGGCAAGATGGCCGACGTGGTGGACCTGTACAAGACCCAGGGCTGGCCCGCGCTGGCCAAGCACCCGGCCAAGCTGGTGGGCTACTTCACCGGCGACATCGGCGCGCTCAACCAGCTGGTGCATTTGTGGAAGTTCGACGACGACGCCGACCGCCGCGCCTTCTGGGCCGCGCTGTTTGGCGACGCCGACTTCATGGCCTTTGCCAGGCAGTTGCGGCCGCTGCTGCAGTCGCAGGAGAACAAGCTGATGATGGCTGCGCCTTGGGGGCCCAGCCCCTGATGCGCTGAGCCGCGCGCGACAGGTTTCGCCCGCCAGCCGGGCATGGGCGGTCGCCGTTCGCCGGTCGCCGGTTGCAGGCCGGTTGCAGGCCGCTCGCGCCTCGCTGCGGCGTCTTGCGCCACCGCAGCGGCACTTCATCGCAAGCCGGGGGCGCGTGCCAGGCCACCGCTTAGCATCGAGCCTCTTCCAACTCTCCCGGGCGACCGCGATGCTCGAATTGCTACAGGCCCAGGGTTTGCGCAAGTCCTACGGGGACCGCGCGGCGGTGGTCGACGTCTCGCTGACGGTGCGCGCCGGTGAGCTGCTGGGCCTGCTGGGTCCGAACGGCGCCGGCAAATCCACCACCGTCGGCGTGATCAGCGGGCTGACCGTGCCCGATGCCGGCACCATCACGGTGGGTGGCATCACGCTGGCGCAGGACGAGTTCGGCTACAAGCGCCGCATCGGCCTGGTGCCGCAGGAGCTGGCGCTGTTCGACGACCTGTCCGCACTGGCCAACATCGAGCTGTTCGGCGCGCTCTACGACCTGCCCAGGCCCCAGCTGAAGCGGCGCAGCAGGGAGGTGCTGGAGATGGTGGGCCTGGCCGAGCGCGCGCACGACAAGCCCGCCACCTTCAGCGGTGGCATGAAGCGGCGGCTGAACATCGCCTGCGCGCTGGTGCACGACCCCGACGTGCTGCTGCTCGACGAGCCCACCGCGGGGGTCGACCCGCAGAGCCGCAACGCGATCTTCGACAACCTGGAGGCGCTCAAGCGCGCCGGCAAGGCCCTGGTCTACACCACGCACTACATGGAAGAGGCCGAGCGCCTGGCCGACCGCATCGTCATCATCGACCACGGCCGGGTGGTCGCCAGCGGCACGCTGGCCGAGCTGGTGCGCGTGCTGCCGGCCGCGCAGCGCCTGCACATCGACATCGACGGCACGCTCGACCCGGCGGTGTTGCAGCAGCTCCCCGGCGTCAAGCAGGTGCGGCTCGAAGCCGGCCGGCTGACGGTGGGCCTGGACGACCTGGCGCTGGTCGCCCCCGCGGTGCTGCAGGTGCTGGCGGCCCACGGCGCCAGCGTGCGGCACCTGGATTCGGGCCGGGCCAATCTCGAAGACGTGTTCCTCGCCCTGACCGGGCGCAGCCTGCGTGATTGACGCGCGCACCAACCCCAAGGGCCGACCGCCATGAATGCCTTCGTCGCGCTGGTGCGCAAAGACCTGGTGCTGTACTTCTCGAACCGGCGCGCGGTGATCATGAGCATCGCCGCGCCCATCCTCATCGCGGCCTTCTTCGGCAGCCTGTTCGGCGGCGGCCAGAGCAAGCCGGCCAACATCCCCGTGGCGATCACCGACCTCGACCGCAGCGCGCTGTCGGCCCGCGTCGTGGCGGCGATGCGCGCCGACCCCGCGTTGACGGTCAGTGACGCCGGCGTGGACGAGGCGCTCGCGCAGGTCAAGGCCGGCAAGCTGCGCGCATCGGTGACGCTGCCGGCGGGCTTCGGCGAGCAGGCCGGCGGGGCCTTGTTCGGCGCTGCCGAGAAGCCGCAGATCGTGCTGCACTACGACCCGTCGCAATCGATGGTGCTGCCCTTGGTGCGTGGGCTGCTGGCGCAACATGTGATGGAGCAGGTCAGCCAGTCGGTGTTCAACGGTGGGGGCTCGGTGATGACCGGGCTGCGCGCGCAGGCCGCGCAGGACACCCGGCTGCCGGCCGAGCGCCGCGACGAGCTGCTGGCGATGTTCGACAGCATTGCGCGGGTCCAGTCCAGCGCCCTGCCGGGCGGTGCGGCTGCGTCAGCTGCATCGAGTGCGTCGAGTGCGTCGGCCACGACGGCGGCCGGCGCGCCGACCTTCAGCGTGCCGTTCTCGACCCGCGAGGTCGAGGCGAGTTCGAAGCCCGAGGCCCGGTACAACAGCTACGCGCACTCGTTTGCCGGCATGGGCGTGCAGTTCATTCTGCTGATGGGGGTGGACGTGGCCGTCGGCCTGCTGCTGATGCGCCGCATGGGCCTGTGGCAGCGGCTGCGCGCCGCACCGCTGTCGCGCGCCAAGCTGCTGGGCAGCCGCATCGCCAGCTGTGCGCTGATCGCGATCATCGTGTTTGCGGTGATCTACGCGGTGGCGATGGCCTTCTTCGGCGTGCGCATCGAGGGCAGCGTGATCGGCTTTGCCGCGGTGCTGGTGGCGTTTGCGCTGCTCACCGCCAGCTTCGGCCTGCTGATCGCCGCGCTGGGCCGCACGCCCGAGGCCACCCGTGGCCTGGCGATCCTGGCCACCTTGCTGCTGGTGATGCTGGGCGGCGCCTGGGTGCCGTCGTTCATCTTCCCGGCCTGGTTGCAGACGCTGTCGCTGTTCGTGCCCACGCGCTGGGCCATCGACGGGCTGGATGCGATGACCTGGCGTGGCCTGCCGCTCGATGCGGCCGTCTTGCCGGTGGCCGTGATGCTGGGGTTCACCGCGCTGTTCGCCGTGGTGGCGGTCTACCGGTTCGACTGGGAGGAGTGACGGGAGGAATGACGGGAGGAATGACCGGAGGAATGACCGGAGGCCTGAGCGCGCTGCCGGTTGAAGCCCCAGGCCACCACCAGCAGGCCCACGCCGCCGGCCACCAGCACCGCACCGGTGCCCACCGTGCCCACCACCAGTCCGGCCACGCCCACGCCGGCCGACTGGCCCAGGAACAGGCTGGCCGCAAAGGCCGCCACCGCGGCGCCGCGGCGCTCGGGCGCCATCTGCGTGGCATGCACCTGCAGCGTGTTGTGCATCATGTAGAAGCCCAGCCCCATCACCATGCAGGCGGGGATGGACCAGCCCCAGCCTGGCGCGGCGGCGATGAGCACCAGCGCGCCGGCCATGCCCGCCGCGCCCCAGCGCACCAGCCGCACCTCGCCCAGGCGCGCCACCAGCACCCGCGCGCCCAGCGCAAAGACCAGGCCGCCCAGCGCATAGCCCATCACGATGGCGCCCACGGTCGACAGCGGCAGGCCGAAGCGCTGGTGCAGGTGCGACGGGATGAAGGCGAAGGCGCCGAACACCGCCGCGCCCTCGCAGAACACCGTCACCAGCACCACCCGGGCCCAGGGCGTGGCGGCCACGGCCTTGAACTCACGCAGCATCGTGACGAAGGCACCGCCGGGGCGGCGCGGCGGCTGCAGCGCCGCCGGTGGCAGGCCGCGGCGCACCCACTGCAGCACCACCGCGATCAGCGCAAACAGCAGCGCCAGCGCGAAGAACGGCGTGCGCCAGGGCAGGTGCTCGGCGGTGTAGCCGCCGGCCCACACGCCCAGCGCAAAGCCGGTGATCTGGCCGATCAGGAAGCGCGCCAGCACCGGCTGGCGCCGCTCATAGGGCACCACATCGCCGATCCAGGCCATCGCCAGCGGGATCACCGCCGCGGCGGTGGCGCCAGCCAGCAAGCGCGCCAGCAGCAGGCTGTGGTGGCCCGGCGCCAGCGCGCAGCCCAGCGAGGTGATCGCCGAGGCCGCGCAGGCCCAGGCGATGACGCGGTATTTGCCGAAGCGATCGCCCAGCGGGCCGAACAGCGCCTGCGACACGCCGTAGGCCACCGCGAACACGGTGATCACCAACGAGGCTTCGCCCAGCGAGATGTTGAACTCGCGCGACAGCCGCGGCAGCAGCGCATCGGCCAGCCGCAGCGACAGGCCGCTGGCGCCGGCGGCCAGCGCCAGGCCGACGATGGCGAGCGTCGGCACCGCCCCCGGCACCGCGGCAAGTGAGGGTTTGGCAAGGGGTGCGGCGGCAGGCGCGGTGGGCTCGGTCATGCGGCATTGTCCGGGGCGGCATCGTCTACGATGGACGGCGATGACATTCCCCGCCCGGCGCTGTCCCCGCCCATGAAGATCGCCGTGATCGGTGCCGGGCTGAGCGGCCTGGCCGCCGCCTGGCTGCTGGGCCGCAAGCATGCGGTGACGCTGTTCGAGCGCCAGGCCCGGCCGGGCTTCACCGCCGCGGCGGTGGCCGTGCCCGGCCGCGGCGCGGCCGGCAATGCGGTGCGGGTGGACGTGCCGCTGCGGGTGTTCTACCCCGGCTACTACCCCACGCTGAGCCGGCTGTACCAGGCGCTGGGCGTGCCCAGCGAGCCTGTGAGCTACGCCACCTCGTTTGCGGGTGCGGACGGGCGCCTGTACTTCCGCTACCGCAATCTGCGTTGGGGCGATCGCTCGGTCAGCGTGCTGGCGCCGCAAGATCTGCTGCTGGGCGCGGTGGCCTGGCGCATCGTCGGCGCTCTGCTGCGCTTTCACCGCGAGGCGCTGCCGGCGCTGGCGCGTGGTGAGCTGGCCGGGCTGGGCATCGGCGACCACGTGGCCGCGCGCGGTTATTCGAAGGACTTCGTCGACGGCTTGCTGCTGCCGGCGATCAGCACGGTGTGCACCTGCACGCTGGCACAGGCGCGCGGTTTTCCGGCCGAGGTGATCGTCGACTACCTCGCGCGTGGCGTGTCGCGGCAAAGCGTGCACCGCGCGCTGCATGGCGCCGACGACGTGCAGCGCCGGCTGCTGGCCGGCATCGCCGACCTGCGCTGCAACGCGGCGCTAACCCGCATCGTGCGCGTGCCCGACGGCGGCGTGCAGCTGCTGATGGCCGACGGCCGCAGCGAGCATTTCGACCGGGTGGTGCTGGCCACGCAGGCCAACCAGGCGCGGCAGTTGCTGGCCGATGCCAGCGAGGATGAGGCATCGGTGCTCGACGCCTTCCACTACACGCCGGTGCGGGTGATCACCCACGGCGATGCGGCGCTGATGCCGGCGCGCCGGCGCGACTGGTCGCCGGTCAACCTGTGCAGCGTGCCAGCGAGCGACGGCCCCGAGGCGACGATCTGGGTCAACGCGGTGCAGCCGGTGCTGCAGGGGGCGCCCGACGTGTTCCAGACGGTGAACCCGCTGCGTGAACCGCGCGCCGACAAGGTGTTGGGGCAGGCACAGTTCGAGCGGCCGGTGGTGGATGCGCGCAGCCAGCAGGCGCTGGCGCAGCTGCAAGGCCTGCATGCCGAGCAAGGGCGGCAGGTGTGGTTCTGCGGCGCGTATGCGCAGGCCGGCATTCCGCTGCTGGAGAGCGCGGTGCGCTCGGCGCACGCGGTGGCGGCGCGGCTGGGCGCGGCGCTGGTCGATTGACCGCGGGCCGGGCGGCTGGCGGCAGGCGCTGATTTGCGGTTAGCCTGCGCGCATGAACATCGCCGCCCTGCAAGCCACGCTGCGCCAGTTTGCCGCCGACCGCCACTGGCAACCGTTCCAGACGCCCAAGAACCTGGCCATGGCGCTGGTGGTCGAGGCCGCCGAGCTGGTCGAGATCTTCCAGTGGATGACCGCCGAGCAGAGCCAGCTGGCGCACCGCGACGCGGCAGTCAAGCAGCACATCGGCGAGGAGATCGCCGATGTGCTG
>MESD01000207.1:417-8383 GCA_001770815.1 Burkholderiales bacterium RIFCSPHIGHO2_12_FULL_69_20 | reverse complement strand
CTGGTCTACCTGCTGCAGATCGCCGACCACAGCCACATCGACGTGCAGCGCGCGGTCGACGCCAAGCTGGTGCTCAACGCGCGCAAATATCCGCCGGTGCGCCCGGTGACGGCGCTGCCGCCGCCGGTGAGCGTGACCACCGAGGCGCCGGCATCCGCGCCGGTGCTGGGCCGCACCCATGTGCTGCTGGACTTCGAGAACGTGCAGCCCGATGCCGACGCACTGCGCGCGCTGGTGCCCGATCTGGCGCAGGTGTGGCTGTTCCACGGCCCGCAGCAGAAAGACCCGGGCAAACGCCTGGCCGGCCTGCCGGTGACGCTGGTGCCGATCAGCAAGACCGGCAAGAACGCGCTCGATTTCCACCTGACCTTCTACGTCGGCTACATCATGTCGCGCCACCCCGACGACAAGATCGTGGTGGTGGCCAACGACCGGGGCTACGAGCCGATGCTGATGCACGCACGCACGATGGGCTTCGACGTTCGGTTGCAGACCCATGTGCCGGCGAAACGCACCGCGGCAGCCAAGCGTGCACCGGCGGCGAAGAAGGCAGCGCCGGCGCGCAAGGTGCCGGCGGCCAAGCCGGTGGCGCCGCCCGTGCCCGCCCCGGCCGCGAAGGTGCCGACCCGCACCCGTGCCAAAGCGGGCGCGGCGGCGCCCGCGCCGGTCAAACCGGTGGCGGCGAAGAAAGCCGTGGTCGTGAAGCCGGCACCCAAGCCGGTGGTGGCGAAGAAGGTGGTGGCCAGAAAGGCGGCGGTGAAGATGGTGACCAAGGTGGCCGCTGTCAAGCCCGCTGCTGCGCCTGCGCCTGCGCCGGCCCCGGCGGCCGGCACCGGCATCAAGCCCCAGGTGAAGCCGCAGAAGCTGCTGGAGAACCTGCGCAAGATGGGCGAACAGCGACCAACCAGCCGGGCGCCGTTGGTGCGGGTGCTGCAGTCCTACATGGGCACCGGCGCCACGCTGGCCGCGGCCGAAGTGGCGCTGGATCAGCTGGCCGCGGCTGGCTTCCTGACCGTGACCCCGGCCGGCCGGGTGCGCTACGCGTTGTAGCGCGCGAGGTGCCGGCGCTCGGCGCGCCGTCGGCTGATCAGCCGCGCGCCTTGTGAATCACCGAGCGCGCCTTCAACTCGCTGTTGAGCGAGGCTTCCAGCGGCGAGCGGCACAGGCCGGCCACGTCGTAGTGGCGGTTCTCGTACACCGCCGCGGCGGCCGGAAAGGTGCCCAGCAGTGTGTCCAGCGGTGTGCCCGGCCCCAGCGCGTCGAGCACTTCGCCCAGGTGGCGCACCAACTGCCGGTACTGCGCGGCGCCGATGCTCTGGTTGCTGGCTTCGATGCGCTGCAGCAACTCAGCCAGGGTGATGGCCGTTCTCAGCGTGGCGCTGAAGGGCGGTACCACGGGGGGTTGAGCGGGTTGGCGGGCGGTGTGCATGGGGTGGCCTTCCATCGGCGGTGGCGGGCCGGTGTGGCACCAACCCATGCCCCGCAGATGGAGCCGCGGGCCGCGCTTGCAAGTGGCGCGGCAACCGGGCGTTCAGACTAAAAACGCCTGCGCCAGCCGCACCCAGTAGCTGGCCCCGGTGCCCAGGCAGCGGTCGTTGAAGTCGTAGCCGGGGTTGTGCACCATGCAGCCGCCCTCGGCGCCGACGCCGTTGCCCAGCAGCAGGTAGCTGCCCTTGCACTTCTCGAGGAAGAACGAGAAGTCCTCGCTGCCGGTCAGCGGCGGCAGGTTCGGCACCATGCCGGCCTCGCCCACCCAGTCGCGTGCCACCTGGCGGGCGAAGTCGGTGGATTCGGCGTCGTTGACCAGCACCGGGTAGCGGCGGTCGTATTGCACCTCGGCGGTGGCGCCGTAGACGCTGGCCTGCGCGTGCACCACCTCCTTGATGCGGCGCTCCAGCTGATCACGCACCTCGGGGCGCAGCGCGCGGATGGTGAGCTTGAGCTCGGCGGTCTCGGGGATCACGTTGAAGGTGGTGCCCGAGTGGAAGGCGCCCACGGTGATGATGCCCATGTCGAGTGGCGGCACGTTGCGCGAGACGATGGTCTGCAGCGCCATCACGATGGCCGACGCGGCCACCACCGGATCGACCGCGGCCTGCGGCATCGCGCCGTGGCCGCCCTTGCCGCGCACGGTGATGGTGGCCGAATCGCTGCTGGCCATCGCCGGGCCGGTGATGAAGCCGAACTGGCCCTCGGGCAGGCCGGGCATGTTGTGCAGCGCGAACATCGCGTCACACGGAAACTGCTCGAAGAAGCCGTCCTCGATCATCACGCGCGCGCCGCCCATGCCCTCCTCGGCCGGCTGGAACACCACATGCAGCGTGCCGTTGAAGGCGCGCGTGGCGGCCAGGTGGCGCGCCGCGCCCAGCAGCATGGTGGTGTGGCCGTCGTGGCCGCAGGCGTGCATCTTGCCGAGCACGCGGCTGGCCCAGGGGCGGCCGCTGGTTTCGACGATGGGCAGCGCGTCCATGTCGGCGCGGATGCCCAGGCGCTTCTGGCCGTCGCCGCACACCAGCGTGCCGACCACGCCGGTCTTGCCCAGGCCGCGGTGCACGGCGTAGCCCCAGCGCTGCAGCCGCTCGGCCACCAGATCGCTGGTGGCCAGTTCCTCGAAGCCCAGCTCGGGGTTGGCGTGGATCTGATGCCGGGTGGCGAGCATCTCGTCTTCGATGGCACGGATGGCGGCCAGGGCGGGCAGGTCGGTGCGAGCGTTCATGGCGGGCGTTGGTGGTGGAAGTGGCAACGGCCCTGACTCTAGTGCAGTGCCCGGCGCTACGCAGCGGGTGCAACCCGGCGTCGCGCGCGCGTCGCCACCACGCCCAGGCCGGCGGCCAGCAGCGCCCAGGTGCCGGGCTCGGGCACCGGGGCCGTCACCGGCGACAGCACGAAGCCGCGCTGCAGGCCGCCGTGGTAGCCCCAGCCGGCAATCTGCCCGTGCTCGTTGATGGCCAGGGCCTGGCTCAGCACCCAGCCCTGCGTCTGCACCTCGGGCAGGCTGCTCAGGTCGACCATCTGCCCACCGCGCCACAGCAGGGCGCGGTGCTCGCCGCCGGCGATGCTGCCCACGCCGACGATGTCGCCGGCCTCGTTGACAGCGTAGGCGGTGGCGGCCACCGGGCCGCCGGGCAGATCACCCAGGTCGACGATCTGGCCGGCGGGCGTCCAGTACACCGCATGGCCCCCATCGGCGGCGCTGCTGCTGCCCACCACCAGGCCGGCGTTGTTCAGGGCCACGGCGGTGCTGTAGTCGGCGCCACCGTCCAGATCGGACAGCTCGGTGCGGGTGCCGCCGTTCCACAGCGTGGCGCGGGTGCTGCCGTTGGTCTTCAGGGTGAAGCCGGCGATCAGCGTGTTGTCGTTGATGGCGTTGGCCTGGGTGGAACTGCCCGAGGGCTTGAACAGCAGCGTCATCGCCCCGCCTTCGGCAACGGTGTAGGCGGTGGTGCTGGTGCTCAGGCCGGTGTAGCCGACGATGGTGCCGGCGCTGTTGATGCCCAGGCCCTGGCTGTAGTAGGCGTTGCTGGGCTTGGCACCCAGGTCGACCAGGCTGGCGCCCGCGGTCCAGCGAAAGGCGTGGAAGCCTTGCGTGGCGTAGGCGACGCTCGACGAGCCCGTCACCGTGCCGGCGTTGTTGATGGCGGCCGCGGACGAGTAGTTGTCGCCACCCGGCAGGTCGCCCAGATCGACCATGCCGCCCTGTGCCGACCAGACAAAGGCATGCTGGGCGCCACCGGGGGTCAGGCTGACGCCCACCGCCTGCCCGAGGTCGTTGAGGCCCGTGGCGGCGCTGAAGGTCTGCGCGCTGTTCGGCGACAGGGTGCCGATGTCGGTGATGGTCCAGCCGGCGTGGGCGGTGGCGGCAGACAAGCCGAGCAGCAGCGCGGCGGCGTGGGTGGGCAGGTTCATGGCGGGTTGGGAGAGCGGTGGCTTGGCGTGATGACGCGGCAGTCTAGGTAGACCGGCCGGGCCTGACCACTCCGCGGATCAGGGGGCGCTGGCCTGAGCCGTTGCAGCGCCCATTCTTGCGTGGTGCGCCCGCCACCCGGGCCGGGGCTAGCCCGCGCTGCTGCGCCAGGCTGGCGGCGCGCGGTGGCGCGTGGCCTGCTCGAAGTGCCGCGCCAGCGCCAGCAGGCGGGCGTCCTGCCAGGCGCTGCCGAAGAAGCTCAAGCCCACCGGCAGGCCGGCCACCTGCCCCATCGGCACGGTGACATGCGGATAACCCGCCACGGCGGCCGGGCTGGTCGCCGAGGGGCTGTTGCCACCGTCGCCGTTGACCGGATCGATCAGCCAGGCCGGGCCGCCGGTGGGCGCGACGATGGCGTCGAGCTGGTGGCGGCGCTGCATCGCGTCGATGCCGAAAGTGCGCGCAAAGCGCCGGCCGTGCGCCAGCGCCTGGCGGTAGGCCGGGGTGCTCAGCGGGCCCTTGGCCTGGGCGGCCTCGAACCACTCCTGGCCGAACAGCGCCAGCGTGGCCGGGTGCGCCTGGTTGTAGGCGATCAGGTCGGCCAGGCCGCGGTAGGCGCTGCCGGGCGCGAACTCGGCCAGGTAAGCGGCCATCGCGTGGCGCATCTCGAACAGCAGCACGTCCAGCTCGTGCTGGCTCACCTTGTCGAGGTTGGGCAGCGGCGCATGCACCAGTACCGCGCCGGCCGCTTGCAGCGCCTTCAAGGCCGCTTCGAACAAGGCAACGGTGGCGCGGCCATGGCCGTCGACCAGGTTGTCGGCCACGCCCAGCCGGGCGCCGCGCAGCGCGTTGGCCGGCAGGTTCAGCAGGTCTTGTGGATTGAACTTGCCGACCTGCGCCCGCGTGGCGGGGTCGTGTGGATCGGGCCCGGCCAGCGCGGCCAGCAGCAGCGCGGCATCGGCCACGCTGCGGCACATCGGGCCGGCGGTGTCCTGGCTGAAGGCGATCGGCACGATGCCGCTGCGGCTGACCAGGCCCACCGTGGGCTTGAAGCCGACCAGCCCGCAGGCGTTGGCCGGCGAGGTGATCGAGCCGTCGGTCTCGGTGCCCACGCCCAGCGCGCACAGGTTGGCGGCCACCGCGGCGCCAGTGCCCGATGACGAGCCGCTGGGGCTGCGGTCCAGCGCATAGGGGTTGCGGGTCTGGCCGCCGCGGGTGCTCCAGCCGCTGACCGATTGTTTGCCGCGGAAGTTGGCCCATTCCGACAGATTGGTCTTGCCCAGCAGCAGCGCGCCGGCCGCGCGCAGCCGCGCCACCACGGTGGCGTCGCGCGGTGGCGTGATGCCCAGCAGCGCGGGCGAGCCGGCGGTCGTCGCCATGCGGTCGGCGCTGGCGATGTTGTCCTTGATCAGCACCGGCAAACCATGCAGCGGCCCGCGCAAGCGGCCGGCGGCGCGCTCGGCGTCGAGCTGCGTGGCCAGCGCCTCGGCGTCGGGGTTGAGTTCGAGCACGCTGGCCAGGCGCGGGCCCGCCGCATCCAGCCGGTGGATGCGCTCGCTGTAGGCGCGCAGCAGGCCCAGCGCGCTGGTGCGGCCCTGCGCCATCGCCTGCTGCAGCTCGGCGGCGCTGGCTTCCAGCCACTCGAAGCCGGCGTCGTGCGCGCTCGTGGTGGGCGGCGTGGTGATAGGCGTGGTGATAGGCGGGGTGATAGGCGGGGTGGTCGCGGCGATCGCAGCGCCGGTCGCGCCGGTGCCGGCGGCGGCTTGCAGGAGTTGTCGTCGGTTCATGGCGGTGGGGCTTTCAAGGACTTTCGGTGGCGGCGGCGGCCCGGTCCTGCGGCGCGTTGCGCTGCAGGTTCCACGAGGCGCCGACGGGCTGGTAGCCCAGCGCGCGGTAGATGCCGATGGCCACGTCGTGCGGGTCGGCGCACAGCACGGCCTGGGCCAGCTGCCAGTGGGCGAAACCCCAGCTGCTGACGCCATGGACCAGCGCGGTGCACAGCCCGCGCCGGCGCCACGCGGGGTGGGTGCTCACATGCTGAAAGCGGCCCAGCGCGCCGGGGCGGGCAGCGTCGCGCATCAGCCCGCAGTCGGCGGCCAGCGTGCCGTTGCACCACAGGCCGAACCATTCACCCTGGCCGGCCTGGGCCAGCCGGGCGTGGCGTGCCATCTGCCGGCGGCGGTAAGCACGGAAGCCAGCGGGCTCGTAAGGGGTGCAGTCCTGGCATTGCAAGTCGAGAAAAGCCTCCACCTCGGTGGCCCAGTCGATCACCCGCAGCTGCCAATCTTCGGCGCGCACCGGCTTGGCCGCCGGCCGCAGCCCGCCCGGGCGCAGCGCCAGCACGGCGGTGTCGTCGTGGTGGAAGCCGGCGGCCAGCCAGACCGGCAGCACCGTATCGCCACGTGGTGCGTCGATGCCGATGGCCACGTGGCGCACGGCGGGCCGTCCGGCGGCGATCAGCTGGTCGAAGCGTGCCAGCCAGTGCGCCAGGTCGGCGTCGGCGGGGGCCCGCGGCAGGATCAGGCAGTTGCCCCAGTAGAAGGTGGGGTTGGCCTCGGTGCACACGGCGATGCAGTCGGCGTGCGCGTCGATGCGGGCATCGAGCCGGTGCAAGATGAACTCGGTCTGCCAGCCGAGGGACAGGTCGCTCAAGCGCATCGGCGCATCGTAGTGGCTGCGCCGGGGCGGTGTGCGCCTTCCCGTACAGTGCGGGGCCCCGCCGCCGCGCCGCACCATGAGCAAGCTCTACTTCCGCTATGCCGCGATGAACGCGGGCAAATCCACCGCGCTGCTGCAGGTGGCGCACAACTACGAGGAGCGCGGCATGGCCGTGCTGCTGTTCACCGCCGCGCACGACGACCGCGCCGGTCTCGGGCAGATCGGCTCGCGGCTGGGCCTGGTGCGCACCGCGGCCACCTTCGGCCCCGACACCGAATTCGACCGCGCTCGGCTGCAGGCGCTGGCCGGCGGCACCCTGGCCTGCTTGCTGATCGACGAGGCGCAGTTCCTCACCGGGCTGCAGGTGCGCCAGTTGCACCGCATGGCGCATGTCGAGCGCTTGCCGGTGATCTGCTGGGGCCTGCGCAGCGATTTTCAGGGCGAGGCCTTTGCCGGCGCGGCCATGCTGCTGACGCTGGCCGACGACGTGGAGGAGATGAAGACGATCTGCGCCTGCGCCCGCAAGGCCACGATGAACATCCGCATCGATGGCGACGGCCGGCGTGTGCAGCAGGGTGAGCAGGTGGTGATCGGCGGCAATGAGCGTTACCGCGCGGTGTGCCCCAGCTGCTTCTACAGCGACGCGGACACCGGCGCGGTGGCGCCCGGCCTGTTCGGCTAGAAGGCGCCCAGGCCGGCCGTGCGCGCCAGCGTGGTCGGCAGGGGCAGCGATTCGGCCTCGGCCACCCGCAGCAGCGCGTCTTCGAACATCGCGCGGGCGGTGCCGGCCACGCGCTGCAGGTGGGTGTGCAGCGCGGCGTCGTCGGGGCCGCGGTTGACGCATTCGCTGCTGTAGGTCTCGAAGTGGCCCAGCAGCATCACCAGCTCGGCCACGTGGCGCGGGCATTCGCAGGCCACGGTGCTCGATGCCGCGGCCAGCTGCGCCAACGCGTCGTCGTCGAAGCGGCGCGGCGGCACCGCACCGGCGGGCGCCGGCAGCGGCGTGGGGTGGGCGCCGGTCGGCTGCGCGGCGGGGCTGGCCACGATCTCGCCGACCAGGGCCTGCAGCGCGGCATCGTCCAGCGGCAGGCGCTGCAGCCGGCAACCGGCGCGCCGCAGCCGCTGGGCCACCGCCTCGGGGCCGAAGCCGTACAGCACCACCGCATGCGCCACGCCCAGCCGGCGCATCAGCGCCAGCAGCCGGGTGGCGGTGTCGGGCTGCAGCGTGGGCAGCTCGGCCACCAGCAGGTCAGCGGCCAGCGGCGCGTCGGGGCTGGCGGCATTGGCGATATCGGCAGGCGCGGCCGGGGCCGCCTCGGCGCTGGACAGATCGGCCCAGGTGGCCACGCGCGTCAATGGCAGGGCGCCCAGCCGCCGCGGCAGGCCCAGGCCGATCAGCGCGGT
>MESD01000207.1:0-361 GCA_001770815.1 Burkholderiales bacterium RIFCSPHIGHO2_12_FULL_69_20 | reverse complement strand
GCGGTGAGCGTGGGCCCGACCACCTGGTAGCGCCGCTCCCAGATGCGCAGCGTGGCCACCGGGATGCGTACCATGCGCGCGACGGCGCCACTGCGGTAGCGCGGCAAGGCGCTGGAGGCGGGATTGAATGTGCTTTGCATCGTATAAGTCTATTCAATCCGGTTTCAACCGGTGGCGTCGCTGGTAATTCACCGACGCTTGAACAGGCTTTGCGCCGGGTGCTGCGCGGGGGGTCCAACGGGCACCTGGCCAGGCGCCCAGGCTGACCGCGAGGCGCTGCCTGTAGGGCGCGGCGCCGTTGGTCGGCCGGGCCGGCGGTTCGTCGGCGCGCGTCGCGCTTTGGTCGCAAGGCGCGCGCAGC
>MESD01000206.1:32346-43695 GCA_001770815.1 Burkholderiales bacterium RIFCSPHIGHO2_12_FULL_69_20 | reverse complement strand
GACCACCGTGTAGTCCTGGTTGGCGCGGCAGGTCGTTGCATTGCGTAGCGTGGCCGCGAGCACCTTGGCCGGATAGGCCGCGGTGCGGTGCGTCGGGTAGACGTCCAGATAGTAGGCCGGGTACTTCTTGATCAGGTGCTTCTGTCCTTCGCTGAGTTTGTCGGCGTGCTGGTCGACGTTCTTGGCGTCGATGCGAAACAGCGGCTTCTCTCCAGGAAAGGGGTTGGCCCAGAAGCCGCTGCCCGGTTTGAAACCGGCCGGCGCCTTGGTCAGGCCACCGGTGTAGGCGGGAATCGTGCCTTCCTTGTTGCCGGCCTTGATGGCGCCAAATTCGGTGAGCGTGGTGCCCAGGGCCTTGGCTTCCTCGGCTGTGACGGCCGCCTGCGCTGAACAGGATAGGGCCGCAACGCTGGCGATGAGCAGAGTGAATCGGGTGTTCATGTCTTGAGCTCCTTCAATGGATTGCGGCTCAGAAGCCGGTCTTGTAGGTGAACACCAGCCAGCCGCGGTCGTTGGTGCCTGCGCTGCCGCTGCCGCCGACCAGCATCGTGCCCGAAGGGTCGTACTTGGACCGTGCGCGTGTGTCGGCGTACAGCAGGGAGAAGTCGTGCTTCTGCGCAAAGGTGGCCTTGACGCCGAGCGACCAGGACAGTTCACCCTCCTTGCCCCCGCCCGACGACGCCGCATTGCCGGTCAGCCCGTAGCTCAGCGACATCGGGAACTCCAGGTCCCACGATGGCCGCACCTGCAGATACTGCGGCGTGAAGAGCATGGCCATCGACAGGGAGTCGCGTGTCGAGCATCCATCACTCTTGTTGCCCTGGACGCCAAAGGGGCTGAGACAGGCCGCGGTGCCCTCCTGCTGGAAAAAGGCCGCATTCGAGGTGGTCTTCTGCAGCCGGCTGTAGGCCAGCTCAGCCACGATCGAGCCGGTGTCCCACAGCGTCGACTTGGGCATCAGGTAGACGCCGTTGACCAGGGCATGCCAGGTATTGCCGCGCGGCCCCTCGCTGTCCACCGGGTTGATGCCGCTGGCGTTGAGCGCACCGTGCTTGCGGTACGAAAGTTCGGCCCCCACGCTCACCGGGCCGATTACACGCCCGAAGCTCGCGCCCAACAGGTCCACTTTCTTCGGGTACACCAGTTGCCAAGCGGTCGGCACGATGCCGACGCCGGGGATGTTCACGAAGCCGGTGAAGTTGGGTGAGAACCAGGGGTTGTAGTCGTCGAATCGGCGGTAATAGAAGCCCAGTGTCGACTCGATCGACTCGACGTTGAGCTTGGCGCTCAAGCCGAAGTTGCCCGCGTTCTTCGGCTTGATCGAGGGCGCATGCGCCAGGAAATTGGCCACGCCGCCGCCCACCGGCAGCCGGTCGGGCCCTTCGAAGAAGGGATCGGCGGGGCCGAAGTAGGTGCCACCATAGGGCAGGCGTGAGGGCTTCCACTCGAAGAAGTACTGGGCCGCCAGTGCCAGACTGGAGGTCGGCTGGTACTTCAGGTAGGCCTGGCCGAGCGGCAGAAAGACCTCCTTCAACTCGATACCCGGGCTGGTGACGGCCTTCACGCCGTCGACCGGGGACTGCGAATACGAGATCGCGTGCGCACCCAGCAGGTAGGCCTCGCCCCAGTAGTTGGTGTGGCGTCCGACCTTGAGATTCGCGGGCTTGTCGGCAATGCGGAAGTTCACCCAGGCAAAGGCATCCAGGAACTCGGCAGACGGGCCCCGCGTGTAGCGCTTGACGGTGCTGTTGTACTGGTCGCCGGTGTAGCTGGTGGCAAAACCCGGCACCGTCGATCGCACCTTGGTGTCGCGATAGGCATGGTCGTACCAGGCCGCAGCACTGACGCGCGCGCCCGCGGTGTTCTTGTAGTTGAGGTCGATTTCGCTCAACAGGTCGAGCCGCTGGGTCACGAAGTCACCCCGGCCGAACTTGCCGTCGGACTCGTCGTAGGTGGATTGCGGGTTGTTGAGGATGCGCGAATCGGGCTTGTCGGCGCGCACGCCGAGGTTGATGCGCACGGTGTTGTCCCAGCGCAGCGTGAGGTCGGGATTGCCGGTGTCGATGCCGACGGCGAAGGCCGGCAAGACGCCGACCATGGCCCAGCCCAGCAAAACCACCGTGCGCGCAAGGCGGTGCGGCGGCCTTTGAATCTTCTTCCTGGTCATCTCTGTCTCCTGGTCAAGTTCAAGCAGTCAAAAGCCCTTCGAAGGCGCCACCACAAGCTGGGCCTCGATGGTCAACCCGGTTCCGGACAAGCCAGCGTCGGTTCCGGATGGGGATGGGGACATCGTCAAGTCCTTGAAGCCGACGCCGGCAGCCGCCCTGCCTGCCACGCACCCGCCGACAAGGCCATGCCAGTGAGCCAGAACACCGGTGCCACGCCCAGCGCCGCCCCCAGCGCGCCGAAGCCCAGGGGCATCACCAGCGTCGAAAAATGGATCACCGTGGAACGCAGCCCCAGGGCCTCGCCTTGGCGGCCGGCGGGCGTCAGCGTGTGCAGCGTGGTCATCACGGCCGGCTGGATGGCGCCCAGGCCCAGGCCCAGCGCCGTCCCGCACGCCGCCATCGCCCAGGCGCTGTGCAAGAAGGGGTAGAGCAGGAAGACCATCGCCGTCAGTGCCAGCGCGGCCGTCATGAGCCCGCGTGGCTGCAGGCGCTCGGCCAGGAAGGGAATCGCCAGCCGCACCGCGGCCGAGCTGACCGCATAGCTGGCCAGCACGGCGGCAATGGCCGATGCGCTCAAGCCGCGCTGATGGCCCAGGATCGGCAAGGCGAAGGCATGGGCATCCCAGCAAGCGGCGATCAGCCAGTTGATGAACAGCAGACGCCGCAGTTCGGCGTCGCGCAGCAGGTCCCAGGCCGGGGTGCGGCCCGCCGCCGTGCCGCTTGCCGCAGCGATCGGCGTCTCGTGCGGCACCCAGGAACTGGCAGCCAGCGTGGCCAGCGGCAGCAGCGCCAGGCCGGCGAAGGCGGCGCGGTAGCCCAGGTGGTCGATCAACACACCGGCCAGCAACGGCCCGACCAAGGTGGCCACCGCAGGCGCCAGCGCCACCCAGCTGAAGATGCGCAGCCGGTCGGCGCTGTTGCCGGCCAGCCGGCCGGCGCTGCGCTGCAGCGCGATCATGCCGATGGCCGATCCGGCGCCCGCGAGCGAGGCCGCAATGCCCAGAGCGACGACATGCAGCGACAGGGCGGCCAGCACCGCCCCGGCCAAAGCCAGCCCGGCCGCCAGACGCGCCGGCAGGTGGTAACCGCGCCGGTCGGCCAGGCGACCGGCCGGGATGGCCAGCAGGAAGGGGAAGATCGCGAACAACGCCATCAGCACGCCGATCACGGCCGCGCTGCGCCCCTCACTGGCCGCCAGCAGCGGTACGGCCATGCGCATGCCGTTCAGGCAACCGTGCAGGCCCACTTGCGCGGCCACCAGCGCCAGCAGCGTCAGGCCGAAACCCTCGCGAACTGCTCCTGGCGCGTGCACCACCTCAACGGTGCTCCCCGCTGATGCCGACGCGTGCGCCGTGCCGTGCCTGCGCGCCGCGTCGGGTCAGCCTGCCCGAACGCAAGGCCGGCGGTACAAAGCCGCAGGGCAGCGTGCTGTTCATGCAGGCGGGTCCTCGTAGGCACGTTGCACCAGGGTCATCCGTCCGCCGGCCAGCATCAGCGCGCAGAACATCTGCAGTTCAACGATCTGCGGGATGCTGAAGTGCCGTGCCAGCGCCTCGAAGTGGGTCTCGGTGATGGCATGAGGGTCCGCCGCAAAAAGCTCGGCGTAGCGCAAGGCCTCGCGTTCTGCGGGGCTGAAGTGCACGCTGTCTGCGGGCTGGCAGGCCAGCGCCGCCAGGTCGGCTGCGTCCACCGCGTCGCTCTTGCGCGCCAACTGGCAGGCCTGGCAGTTGGTGAAGGCCGCGATGCGCAGCCGCACCAACTCGCGCAGACGCCCATCGAGCACGCCGTGGTTGTGCAACTGGTCCAGCAAGGCCAACCAGGCCAGCGCCGCCTGCGGCCGGTGCGCCCAGACTTGCACTGGCACGGTGGAACTGAGCATGCGCGTGTCTCGGCCCCGCCGCACCGCATCGGTCAGCGCGACAGGCCAGTTCTGCAGCGGCACCAGCGGCAGCCGCGCCATGGTCTACAGCCGTTCCAGGATCGTGGCCGTGCCCATGCCGCCAGCGCAGCAGATGGCCTGCAGCGCATAGCGGCCGCCGCGGCGCTCCAGCTCGTGCAGCATCGAGGTCATCAGCCGCGCGCCACTGGCACCCAGCGGATGGCCCAGTGCGATGGCACCGCCGTTGACATTCAGGCGATCGGCCGACACCTGCATCTCCTTCATCCACACCATCGGCACCGGAGCGAAGGCCTCGTTGATCTCGAAGATGTCGATGTCGTCCAGCGTCAACCCGGCCTTGGCCAGCACCTTGCGGGTGGCGGCGATCGGGCCGGTGAGCATCAAGGTCGGGTCCGAGCCCACGGTGACCACGGCACGCACGCGGGCACGGGGCTTGAGATCCAACGCGCGCGCCTTGTCGGCCGTCATCAGCAGCAGCGCCGCGGCACCATCTGAGATCTGCGACGAATTGCCCGCCGTCAACCGGCCGTCGGGGCGGAAGCTGGTCTTCAGTGCGCCGAGCTTTTCCATCGCAGTGCCAGGGCGGATGGTCTCGTCGGCGGTGAAAGCGGGCACCTCGCCGTCCAGGCCCTTCTCGCGCACTTGCATTACCGGCACGGGCACGATCTCACGCTGGAAGTGGCCTGCGGCAGCCGCCGCCGCGGCGCGGCGATGGCTCTCGACCGCGAAAGCGTCCAGGTTCTCGCGGCTGAGCTGCCAGCGGTCGCACAGGCGTTCGGCGGCCTCGCCCTGGCTGGTGAATTCATGCCGCTCAGCAGCCATCCAGCCAAAGGCCTCGCCATGGATGCTGCGGTTGCTGCCCATGGGCACGCGGCTCATGTTCTCGGCGCCGCCGGCCACCACGATCTCGGCCGCGCCGCAGGCGATCAGGCCAGCGGCCACATGCACGGCCTCCTCGCCCGAGCCGCACTTGCGGTCGATGGTCAGGCCGGGGATGCTGCTCGGCCAGCCGGCGCTCAGCAGCGCAGTGCGGGCGATGTTGGCCGACTGCTCGCCCACCTGCGTGACGCAGCCGAAGATCACGTCGTCCACCTGCTCGGGCTCGAGGCCGGCGCGGGTGATCAATTCGTCCAGCACCACGGCACCCAGGTGGTCGGCCCTCACGCCAGCCAGGCTGCCCCTGAACTTGCCGATGGGTGTGCGCACCGCGCCGACGATCACGACATAGTTGGCGCTCACAGCACGCTCGCTTTCAGGCCCGAGCCGGCAATGCGCTGGCCAGCATCGTCGTAGCGGTAGACCCCAGCGCCGGCCTTGCGGCCCAGACGGCCCGACGCCACCATCTTGACGATCAGCGGGCAGGGGCGGAACTTGTCGCCCAGCGTCGAGTGCAGGTAGCGCAGCACCGACAGCCGGGTGTCCCAGCCGGTGAGGTCACCCAGCTCCAGCGGCCCCATCGGGTGGTTGAAACCCATGCGCAGCGCGGTGTCGATGTCCTCGGCGGTGGCCACACCCTCCTGCAGCATCCACATCGCCTCGTTGCCGGCCATCGCCGACATGCGGCTGGTGGTCAGCCCCGGGGCCTCGTTGACGACGATGGACGTCTTGCCCACCGCATCGCAGTATTGCCGCGACTTGGCGATGGCCTCGTCGCTGGTGGCCAGGCCGCGCACCAGTTCGACCAGCTTCATCTTGTGCACGGGGTTGAAGAAGTGCATGCCGACCACACGGTCGGGATCAGCCACCGCGGTGGCGATCTCGGTGACGCTGAGCGCCGAGGTGTTGGTGGCGATCAGGGCCCCGGGCAACATGCGCGGCGCAGCCGTGGACACCACCTGCTTCTTGACCGCGAGGTTCTCGGTCACGGTCTCCACCAGCAGCGCAGCGCCCTCGGCAGCCTCCGCCAGGTCGGCCAGCGTGGTCAACCGGGCCTTGGCCGCAATGGCCGCAGCAGCATCCACTTTGCCCAGTCGCACGCCGTCGACCATGATCTTGGCCACCGAGGCCAGTGACCGGTCAGCGGCCTCGGCATTGCTGTCGACCAGCACCGTTGTGAAGCCACTGCTGGCGAACGCGTGCGCAATCCCGGTGCCCATGAGACCGGCACCGACAACGACGACCTTGTCTTGGGTAATGCTCATGTTCAAAGCCCTTCGAGAAATCAATCCATCACGGTGACGACATTGCGCAGGATGCCAATGCCGGGGATCTCGGCTTCCACCACATCGCCCGGCCGGAGGAACTTGCCCGACCCCTGGGCGGTGCCCGCGGGCGAGCCGGTGAACATCACGTCGCCACACTCGAAGCGCGAGCGTTCGTCGACGAACTTCACCAGGTAGCCCACGTCCCAGGTCATCTCGGCGGTGTTGCCGTCCTGGCGCAGATCACCATTGACGCGCAGTTTCAGCGGCAGCGCAGGGCTGCCGGAGCCGAACTCGTCACGCGTGACGATCCACGGGCCCAGGCCGGTCGTTTGGTCGGCGCTCTTGGCGGCGAACAAGTCCATACCGACGCCCGGCGGGCCGCTGCGCTGCAGATCGCGCGCGCTGACGTCGTTGCCCACGGTGTAGCCCAGCACGCTCGACAGCGGATCATTGCGATCGACACGATTGGCTCCGATGACCACCACCAGTTCCACCTCGTGGTCCAGTTCCTGGGTCAGCGGCGGGTAGCGGATCGGGTCGTTCGCGCCGATCAGCGCGCCGAAGGCCTTCAGGAAGGCGATCGGCTGGCTGTGCGGCTTGATGCCAAAGTCGGCGGCCAGGTGCTTGGCGTAGTTGGCGCCGGCCACCACCACCCGGTTGGTGCGGACTATCGGTGGCAGCAGACGCACCGTGGCCAGCTTGCGCACCGGGCCGGTGAAACGCAGCGCCGCCTCGCCCTCGCCACGGGTGAGCGCCGGGCCCCAGTCGGCGATGCTGCCGGCGATCGGCCGCAACTCGCCTTTCCCGGCGTCGACCACCGCCCAGAACGGCACGCCGCCGTCGGTGCACAGCGCGAGTTTCATGCTGCCGGCTTTGCGGTGGCCGGTTTGCCCAGCTTGGCCGGATCGAGGTGCAGCAGCTCGCAGGCGTTCTTCCATCGGATCTTCTGCAGATCGTCGTCGGACAGCCGCAGCCCGTCGGTCAGGTCGTGACGCACCGCATCGCTGCCGCCGAAGTTGCTGCCGTAGAGGATGCGGTCGGCGCCGATGACATCCACCACCGCCTGGCGCATCGGGACCTCGTGCAACTCGACGTCGAAGTAGAAGTTCTTCAGGTAGTCGAGCACTGGCCGCTTGTTGTGGCTGACGTCCAGATTGGGGTTGCATTGCGCCAGCCGACCCAGCTGGTAGGGCACGAAGCCGCCGCCATGGGTGATGTAGACCTTCAGGTTCGGGAAGCGGTCCAGCACGCCGCCGTTGACCAAGTACCAGAAGCAGCGCGTCTCGTCGTAGTTCATGCCAACGATGGCGGTGGTCTCGTACTTGTCCTGGTTGGCCTGAGTGCCCCACGTGACCGACTGGTTGTAGCCATGCACGAAGATCGGCAGGTCCAGGTCGCACAGCGTGGCCCACACCACATCGAGTTGCGGCGAATCGAACTCCAGGCCACCAAAGTTGGCGCCGCCGCACACCAGGCCCTTGGCGCCTAACTCGGTGCATGCGCGCCTGATTTCCTTTGCGGCTTCGTGCGGCGCGTTCAGCGGCGCCTGGGCCCAGAACATCAGTCGGTCGGGTGCGCCCGCGCAGTATTCGGCCAGGGTGTCGTTGACCTTGCGCGCGAAGCGCACCGTGAACTCGGCATCGGCCCAGTACATGTAGCAGTGTGAGGGCACCGACACCACCTGGGCGTTCTGGCCGGCCGCGTCCATGCCGGCCAGACGGTTCTTGGGATCGGCCCAGCGGGCCAGGTATTCGTCGAGCTTGAGGCCCTTGCCCGAGCGCACCGCGGCTTTGCGCTCGGGCGAACCCAGGCCCAGGATCCAGTGCCCGACACGCAGCTTGACGTCGCCATCGCTGTGTTGCTCGAAGAACGGGCCCCAGTGCGGGTGCTGGTTGTAGTAGCCCGGGTGCGGGGCGTGCGCGTGGAGGTCGATCAGCATGGCAGTGGCGCCTTGTCTGGGGCCGCGGCGACGTCGTGGATGCGTCTGCCGAAGCGGGGGTTACAGATCGCCCTGCAGCCAGGGCGGCCATCAGTGCCGGCCCGACTTGCAGTGCAAGGGAACCGATGCGATGATGCATATATTAATCACAAAACAGAAATCTGTTCAATTATCGTCTTCACCGATGCTCGACCCGATCGGGCAGCCGCGAAGGCGGGCATCCAGCCAACCTTGGGGAACGAGCCATGTATCAGCATCTGTTGGTGCCCATCGACGACACGCCGCTGGCCACGGTGACCGTGGCGCGCGCGGTGCGCTTCGCGCAGTCGACGGGCGCCCGAGTCACCTTCTTTCATGCGGCGGCGGATCTCGCGGCCACTGGTGATGGCGCCCTGCTGTACACGCTGGACGGCGACGCTCTCGTCGATGCCCAGGTGTCGCAGGGACAGGCTGCGCTGTTGCAGGCGCGGACCGTCGCCGACATGGCGGGTGTGGCCAGCGAGACACTGACGCGCACGACTGATCACCCGGCCCGAGCCATCCACGAAACCGCGCATGCGCAAGGCTGCGACCTGATCTTCCTCAGCGCGCATGGCTGCACGCCGTGCTGGCGCGGCGTCATGCAACGGCTCTTGGAGATCACGCAATTGCCGGTGCTGGTGGCCAGCGTCGAGGCCAACCAGGTCGACGCGGACATGAACCGCGCCTTGAGCATCATCAGTGCAGAACACCGCAGCATCACGGCCGTCCTGCGCGGCATGCAACAGGCGGTACGCGAAGCACACGTGCCGGGTCAGTCGCTCGACAGCCCGCTGCTGCTGCAGATGCTCGACTACCTGCGGGCCTTCCCCGCGACACTGCATCACCCCAAGGAAGAAGATCAGCTGTTTCGTCTGCTGCGTCTGCGCACCGGTGAGTGCGAAGCCGTATTGCAGGAACTGGAGCGAGAGCACGCGCAAGAGCCGGCACTGGTACAGGCCGTGACCGAAGCCTTGTCGCGCCACGATCCCGCCGATGCGACGACGCTGGGGCCGGTGTGGGACGCCGTGCAGCGGCTGGCTGGCGCGCTCTGGGAGCACATGGGTATCGAAGAAGCGCAGGTGTTCCCGGCGGCAGCACGGCACCTGCTACCGGAAGACTGGTCGGCCGTGGCGCATGCCTTTACGGCCCATGTGGACCCGCTGCACGACGTCGACGTCGGGCGACCGCTCACTGCGGCCTTTGCGCGCATCTCGGCCGCGTTGCTCGCGTTGCCGCCCGGCAGCCCCTGACGCGCGGCGGCGCCGGCTCAGCGGCGTGCGCGAGCCGGCGCACCTACCACCAGTGCATCGACCATGCGGCCGATGCGCCGAGGTAGCGACTTGCGATCGCCGTCGCTGGGCACGAGTTGCTCGCTCAGCACGTAGCGGATCAGCATCTCGGCAATCAGCTCCCGATCGATCTGGATGCCCAGCCGGGCCTCCCAGGCGTCGAACACGATGCCCAGTACGTCCTGGAAGCGCACGACCGAGTCGTGGAAGATGCGGCGGAAGAACCCAAGGGCGTATTCCGGCGCCACCATCAGCAGGCGCCGCGCCTTGCCTGCCTCGAGGTACTGGTCGAGGTGCCGAATGACCGCGTCGAAGCGCTCGTCGGGATCGTTGAAGGGCGCCACCACCTCCAGCAGGGCCTGGTGGAAGCGTTCGCGCTTGTGGCGCGAAAACGCGTCCAGCAACTCGTCCTGCGATGCGAAGTAGCGGTAGAAGGTGCCGCGCGAAACGCCCGCCGCCCGGCAGACATCGAGGATGGAGATGCGCTCGGCACCCGACTCCAGCACGATCTCCTCGGTACACGCCAGGATCGTGGCGATGGTCTGCTCCGACCGCCGGTTGCTGCGGCGACGCCGCACCACCGGCGCTGCGGGAGCCTCCGGCAGGGGTATCACCACGGCACTCGCGGTCTTGGACGGTTTCACGGTCGCTCGCTGGCGCAGTGCAGCGGGCTTGGCCTTGGTGCTGGGGGAGGAAGCGGTGCTGCTTGAGCGGCTCATGGTGGTGGTGTCTCTCTGAAGGGGTGAGTGTCGGTCATTCGCGGCGCATCAGGGTTTTCCTGTGGTTCGCAAGAAAATGTCGTATATAGAATTAGGTTCTGATATTAGAAGTGGCCTGCATCGGGCCATTCGGGCCATCGAGAGGTTCTTGACATGACGGGCATGGGGCATCCCGATACTTGGTCGTTGGGGCAGCAGGACACCGTGATCGACGCGCTCGGCCGCGCCGTGGCTGCACACCCCGACCGCGTCCTGCTCGATTTCTCCGGCGAGTTGCACACCTATGCCGAGGTGGATCGCGCCTCCACGCGCCTGGCCCATGCCTTCGCCGCGCTGGGCGTGAAGGCAGGCGACACCGTGCTGTCGATGCTGGACAACAACATCGACTCGGTGCTGTGCTGGCTGGCGATCAACAAGCTGTGCGCGGTGAGCGTGCCCATCAACACCGCGCTGAAGGGTGAGTTCCTGCGCCACCAGATCGCCGACGCCGATGCCGCGCTGGTGGTCTGCGAAGCCGACTATGTCGACCGCATCGTTGCCATCGCGCAGGACCTGCCGCATGTGCGACAGGTGCTGCACCGGGGCGCTGCGGGTGTCACGCGCTGCGGGACGCTGCCGCTGGCGCCACTGGACGGCTGCCGCGACGGCGCTGACACGCCCTTCGCGCAGCGGCCTAAGCCCTGGGACCTGGCCTGCCTGATCTACACCTCCGGCACCACGGGCCCGTCCAAGGGCTGCATGATCAGCTACAACTACATGTGCAACTTGGCGCGCCTGCAACTGCGCGCGGGGCCGGCCACGGCCGACGACGTGACCATCACGCCGCTGCCCTTGTTCCACATGAACGCGATGTGCGTGGGCGTGCTGGCCAGCATGCTGGTCGGTGCACGGGTGGCCATCGTGCCGCGCTTCTCGGTGTCGAACTTCTGGCCCGAAGTCGAGCGCAGTGGCGCCACCATCGCGTCCATCCTGGGCGGCATGGGCGGCTTGCTGGCCAACGCACCCGACAGCGACGCGGCCAAACGCTGCTTCGGCCAGATCCACACCGTTCGTGGCAACCCCTTCACCGAGCCGGTCAAGGCGATCTGGCGTGAGCGCTTCGGTGCCCGGCAGGTCGGCGGCAACGGCTACGGGCTGACCGAGGCGGCCGTCATCACTTCGCTGGCCGC
>MESD01000206.1:21289-32283 GCA_001770815.1 Burkholderiales bacterium RIFCSPHIGHO2_12_FULL_69_20 | reverse complement strand
CGGGGGAGTACGCGGCGCCGGGCTCGTCGGGCAAGCGAGTCGCCGATTTCGACGTGCGCATCGTCGACGAGCTCGACCGCGAACTGCCCGCAGGCCAGTCTGGCGAGATCATCGTGCGGCCGCTGCGGCCGGACATCATGTTCATGGGCTACTGGCGCCGCCCGGAGGACACGCAGAAGCTGATGCGCAACCTCTGGCTGCACACAGGCGACATCGGCAAGTTCGACGAAGACGGCTTCTTCTACTTCGTCGACCGCAAGAAGGACTACCTGCGCCGGCGCGGCGAGAACATCTCCAGCTTCGAGATGGAGTCGGCCTTCCAGCGCCACCCCGACATCGCCGAGGTGGCCGTGCATGCCGTGCCGTCCGACAAGGGCGAGGACGACGTCAAGGTCACAGCCATCCTGCACCCGGGCGCCAAGCTCACCGCCGAGGCGCTGTTTCAGTGGGCGCTCGACGCGGTGCCGTACTACGCATTGCCGCGCTACATCGAGTTCCGCGATTCGATGCCCAAGAACCCGCAAGGCCGGGTGCTGAAGTATCAATTGCGCGACGAAGGCAAAACAGCGACCACCTGGGACCAAGAAGCCAGCGGCGTGAAGGTGGCCAAACGCTGATCCTGGGTGCCGCCAGGCGCCGGCTGGTCCGGATCGGCGGCTCTCGCAGCCGCCGCCCCACAACCAGCGGGGCGGGTCCAGGCATCGGATTCGCCAGCGGTGCACGACAGGCTGCTCAGTATTCGCGAACGGCCACGCCGGGCGGGCGCGAGTTGTAGCCCGGCAAGTGCAGGCCGCCGTCGACATGCAGCGTCACGCCAGTCACGTAGCGTGACATCTCCGAGCCCAGGAACACCACCACCGGCCCGATGTCGAGCTCCGGGTCGCCTGGCCGGCCCAGAGGGCGCGCCGCTGCCGAACGCTCGGCAAAGCCCGGGATCTCGGCCGCCATCTTGTGGAATGTGGCGCCCATGGCCGTGGGGGCGATGGCATTGCAGGTGATGTTGAACCGTCCCCATTCCGCCGCGGCGCTACGCGTCAATCCGACGACACCCGATTTGCCGGTGTTGTAGTCGCCGTGCTGCCAGGCCCCCACGTCGACGTCGATCGACGAGAAGTTGACGATGCGCCCACCGCCGCGTGCGCGCATGTGCGGCAGCGCCGCCCTCATCGCCCACCAGCTGGCCCAGACCGTGGACGTGAGCGTGCGCGCCAGCATCTCGTCGGTCTTGTCCTCGAGCAACACGTTCTCCGATGGCACGAAGGCGTTGTTGACCAGGATGTCGAGGCCGCCGAAGTGGTCCACGGCCGCCTGCACCGCCGCCTCGACGCTGGCCTTCTGCAGCACATCGGTACGAACGAACAGCGCGCGCGCACCCATGGCCTGCAGTTCGTGTTCGACTTGGGTGCCGCTGGCTTGGTCGATCTCCGCGATGATCACTGCAGCGCCTTCACGCGCGTAGCAGCGCGCCACGCCCCGACCGATGCCGCCCCCTGCGCCGGTGATCACCGCCACTTTTTCTGCCAGCAGGCCCATGACCATCTCCGTAAAGTAAACAGTTTCACTGATATCGTACACTTTTAAACAAGCGCCGCGAGGCGTGTTGACCCTCATGCCGATCTCTTTCCGTCGTTGCATCGCCCTGCGTGCCGACCGCCATGATGATGGCCATGACGTTGCCCATTTGCGCGTGCGGGCCGCGCTGGAAGACGACTTCCACCACTTCCGCGTCGAACTGGAAATCCGCGATGGCCGCATCACGTCGATCCAGGCCGAAGCGCCACGCCATCCGTACAGCCTGTGTCCAGCCGCTGCCCAGGCGTTGCAGGCACTGCAGGGGTCGGCACCGAGCCGCCAGGCGCATGCCGTGCATCGCGTGGTCGACCCGAGCCAGCAATGCACCCATCTGCTGGATCTGGCGGGGCTGGCGGGTGCCGCCGCCGCGCGCGGCCTTGCGCATCGGCGCTACGACATCGAAGTGCCGATGCGGGTCGCCGGGCGAACCCGTACAACGCTGGCACGCGACGGCGTGCCCATGCTGGCGTGGGAGGTGCAGGACCTCGGCATTACCGGCCCGGCGCCCTATGCCGGGGTCAGCTTGCGCCACGGTATGGCCCAGTGGGCGCTGGACCACCTGGACGAAGACGAGGCCGAAGCCGCTCTGGTGCTTCGCCGTTGCACGGTGATCTCGCTCGGCAAGGGCAAACCGCTGGACCTGCAGGTGCATGCGATGCCCACGGCCGCCTGCTTCGCCCAGCAACCCGAGCGCGCGCCGATGGCCTTGCGTCAGGTGGGATCGACCTGGGACTTCAGTGACCGCGCGGCGGCCCTGTGCGCTGACGACGAGGTCTGGCTGCGCTTCGCCGTCTGAACGCACCTGCGCCGCTCGCGCGCGCGGTGCAGGCGATTCGGCAACTCAGAGGAAGATCGCCAGGTTGGGCGTGCCGAGCACGGCTTGGTCGAGCAGGATTTCGCGGCGAGCCAGCTTGAAACGCTCGTCCGCCAGGCGCAGCACATCGCGTCGCTCGCCGCTGATCAGGTCGAGTTCGTCGAAGTTGAAGCGGCTGCGGGTGACCAGCAGGTTGCTGCGCACCAAAAACTCATTGGTCTGGTCGCCCTGCTCGACCCAGATGTTGGTGACCAGGCGGCGCGTGCGCGACGGCGGATCCTCGGCCCAGGCGCTCTTGGTGCCGGTCAACCGCATGATGCGGCCCATCACAGAGCGCCAGTCATCGTCGTAATGCTGCGTGGTGCGCACCACCGACGCCGCCATCTGGCTGACCGGGCGGGTCTCGCGCAGCGGCGCGGTATAGATCAGGTCCTCGGCCAGCGTGGCGCCCCACTCCTTCAGGCGGATTTCGTCGAGCAGGCGCGCTTCGACATACAGGAACTCGACCACCCGGTTGTACAGGGGCGATCCGATCGGCACCACTTGGCCGGGCTGCATTTGACTCATGGGGTTCTCCGAGCAGTTGAAGGCTACAGGCGCGAGCGGCGCGTCGTTCAGACGTCGCCCAGCATCAGCTGGCGCCAGTACAACCACCAGTGCCACTGTGTATCGTCCTTGGTGAAGCCCTCGTTGATGATGCCCGGACCGGGCCAGCCCTCGGGCTTGCCGGTCTCGTACACCGCCTGGTACTTCAAGGTCATCTTCCGACCCTGAGCCCCCTTGGCCCCCAAGGTCATGTGCGGCCAGGTGTCGGAGTCGTCCTGCTCGACCATGCCCGAGGTGCCGAACAGCTGGGTGGTCTGCTTGCGCATCTTCTCGCGCAGTTCGGGCGGCGCGTCCTTCTCGGCCAGGATCCAGTTGACGAACTCCAGCTTGTCCGGTCCCTTGGGCACGTAGGCATGCAAGGTGACCGAGCCCACCACCGTGCCGTCGGCCTGCGGGATGTAGACGAAACCGAACAACACGTTCGGGAAGATGCCGCCCACCTGCGGTGGCATCCAGGTCAGCGCCTGCAGCTGCCCTTCGCTCAGGTGCACCTTGAGCTGCGGCACCATGTCGGCGGTCATGCCGGCCGGCGGCAGGGCCATCAGTTTTTCCTCGATGCTCAGCAGTGCGGGATCCTTGCCGGTGAGGCGGCGGATCTTGCGCGCCAGATCGATGCAGCGCAGCGCATGGCCATGCGGTGAGCTGACTTCGGAGCCGTACATCTCCGGGCTCAGGTCGCCCCCGCCGCCCTCGCCTTCGCCCTTCTTCGAGTAGTTGCCCACTTCACCCAACCAGCGGTGCAGCGTGAGGGTGTGGTAGCCGTCGGCCGCCGACTGCTCGCCCGCGGCCTTCCAGTTGGCGCGCACGGTGAAGCGCTGCGGCGGCCCCAGCACTTCCAGCCCGCGGTCGCTGCGCTGGAACAGCATGTCGTAATACCACTTGGCGTCGCCCAAGAACTCCTCGAAGGACGGACCGTCGATGTTCCAGGTGGCGAAGATCAGGCCGCCATACAGCTTGACGCGAGCCTTCTTCAGCCCGAGCTCCTGCTTGCTCATGATCTTGCCGTGCATCTGCTCCTTCTCGACCGGCGCGCCCAGGAAGTCGCCGTTCGGGCGAAATGCCCAGCCGTGGTAGATGCAGGTGTGGATCTGGGTGTTGCCGGCGTCGAGCGTGGACACGCGCATGCCGCGGTGGGTGCACATGTTGAGCATCACGTGCACTTCGCCGCTCTTGTCGCGGGTGATGATCACCGAGTCGGAGCCCAGGTCGCGCACGATGAAGTCGCCACTGCTGGGCACCTCGGACTCGTGGCCCAGGAAGACCCAGATGCGACCAAAGATGCGCTCCATCTCCAGTTCGTAGATCTCGGGGTCGGAGAGCGCACGCATCTGCACTTCTCGGGTCGCCAGGTTCACCAGATCGTCGATCCGCGTGCCATCGGCCAGGGTGGGGCTTGTCGGGGTCAGCATGGGGGGTCTCCTTCGCCTAGGTACGGCATCCAAGGCGTCGCAATATAGACAGAAATAGAACTCGTGTACATAAACAAGAACCCGAATCCCTCACTACGCACCGACGCTACGGGAAAACACTGAGATGCACTCAGCCTCGGATGGCCGCCGTGATCTTGGCATGGGGTCCGGCCGCCTGCGCCGCCCAAGCCTGCGCGGCCTGGCCGAGCGTGTAGCCGGCCTGGTCCACCGTGAAGCGGTGCTCGCGCGCCAGCGCCAGCAGGCGCCGCCAGGCGGCCTCGCGATCGGCGGGCGAGCGCTGGCCGGTGCCCACGCAACTGAGCGTGCGAAACAGCAGGTCGGCGATGTTCAGATGCAGCTCGCGCCCGGCACCGGTGCCGATGGTCAGGATGCGCGCACCCCAGCGGGTGGCCTTCAGCGCCGCCAGCATCGGTGCACCACAAACGCCATCGAGCACCACGTCGAATCCGTCGCCTGAAGCCGCCTTGAGCTTGGCCGCGTCGTCTGCGCCGTCGAGTTGCACCACCGCGTCGGCCAGCCCCCTGGTGCGCAGCCGCTCCAGCGCGACGGCATCGCGCGCCGCACCCACCACGCGGCCGGCACTCAGCACCCGGGCCAACTGCAGGGCGATCTGGCCCAGCGTGCCGGTCGCACCCAGGATCAGCACGTTCTCGCCCGGCTGGATGCGCGCCTGCTCCAGCGGCAACAGCGCGCCCGTGCCGGCGATGCCCATGGTGATGGCGAGCACGTCATCCACGTCGTCGGGCACGGCCCACACCTCCTCGGCCGGCACCAGCGTGCGCTCGGCCCAGGCGCCGAATGGGGCCACCGAGCGCTCGCCGAAGTAGACCCGCCGGCCATCGACGGTGCGCCCCACGCCCTCACCGCGGATCACGCAGGGGTACTGCACACCCAGTCGGTAGGCGCCCAGGATGTCCCAGCCACCCAGCCCCGCAGTGTCCACGTCGATCAGCACCGCCCCCTCGCGGGGCTCGGGTGGCGCAAATTCGCTCAGCGTGGGGGCTGCCTGGCGATGGGCGATGACGGCGGCACGCATCAGGCGCCCAGCGCTGTGCAACGGACGCGGTTCACAGTGCCGTTTCCGCATCGGCGGCGGCGAACATCTTGTGGATGTCGCCCGAAGTGACGGGCTTGCCGGGTTGACGCACGGCCTTGGCGCCGCCCATGCCCAGCATGGGTTCGACGCTGACGTGACTGGCTTGGGCGCGCAGCGCACCCACGGTGCAGTTCTCGCGGCCCAGGATCGCGAACGGGTTGTAGGAAAACTCCCGCATCGCGTTCAGGTGCCCGATCTTGTCGATCTGGGCGTCGCTGAGGTGCTTGGTCTGCGCATGGAAGATCTCGGGCGAGCCCGGCCAGGTGCAATCCGAGTGCGGGTAGTCGCACTCCCAGGTCACCATGTCCTCGCCGATGTCGGGCAGGTTGCGCAACCCGAACTCGTCCTCGATGAAGCAGGTGATGATGTGCTGGCGGAAGACATCGCTGGGCTTGCCCTTGCCGAAGTCGGTCATCGTCCACTCATGGTGGTGGCGGTAGGTGAAGTCGGCGCGCTCCAGCAAGTAGGGGATCCAGCCGATGCTGCCCTCGGACAAGGCCATACGCAGCTTGGGGTACTTCTTCCACATCGGCGCCCAGATCCAGTCGGCCGCGGAGTTGGCGATCGAGATCGGCATCGATGTGATCCACGCGTCGATGGGCGTCAGGTCCGAGGCATGGTCGGCTTTCACCCCCGTGCCGATGTGGCAGCAGATCACCACATCGTTGTCGGCGCAGGCCTTCCACACCGGATCCCAATGATCGGCGTGGATCGAAGGGAAGCCGTGCAAGGCGGGGTTGTCCGACAACGAGATCGCATGCACGCCCAACTTGGCCATGCGGCGGATCTCGGTGGCGGCGAGCTCGCCGTCCCACCAGGGGATCAGGCTCAGCGGGATGAAGCGCCCCGGTGCGGCGTTGCACCAGTCCTGCAGGTGCCAGTCGTTGTAGGCCTGGATGGCCGCGAAGGACACCTCGCGCGCCTCCTTGTACTGCTGGAAGCGCTGGCCGGCGAAGCCGGGGAAGGTAGGGAAGCAGATCGAGCCGAGCACGCCGTTGGCGTTCATGTCCTCCACGCGCGCCAAGATGTCCCAGGTGCCGCGGCGCATGTGCTCGTAGCCCAACGGCTCCATCCCGTACTCGTCCTTGGGCCGGCCCACAACCGAGTTCAGCCCCATGTAGCCGGTGGCACGCCCTTCGAACACCCAGACGTCGCGACCCTTGCTTTGGATGACCTTGGGTTGGCGGCCCTTGAACTTGGCCGGCATGTGGCGGTCGAACGCGCCACGCGGCTCGATGGCGTGGTCGTCGACGCTGACGAGGATGAGGTCTTCGAGTTTCATGATCGGGCTCCTGTTCAGAGGAAGATGCCAAGGTTGGGCGTGCCGATCACCGACTGGTCGATGATCACTTCGCGCCGTGCCAACTGGAACGAGCCACCCTGCCTGCGCAGCACGTCGTGGCGGTCGCAGGGCAGCAGGTCGAAGTAGTCGAAGTCGAAGCGGCTGCGGGTGAGCATCAGGTAGCTCTGTACCTTGTACTCGTCGGGCTTGTCCGTCTTGTAGACCCGCACGTTGCTGACCATGCGACGCGTGCGCGAGGGCGGGTCTTCGCCCCAGGCGCTGCGCGTGTCGGTGATGCGACGCACGCGCAGCATCAACGAGGCATGGTTGTCGTGCATGTGCTGCACCGTGCGGATGACCGTGCCACCCTGCTGGCGCATGGGCTTGGTCAGGCGCAGCGGCACGTTGTATTCGATGTCCGGGGCGAGCAGTTCGGCCCATTCGCCCAGACGCACGTTGTCGAGCATCTCGGCCTCGTCGTAGAGGAATTCGAGGATCTCGTTGTACAGCGGGCTGCCGACGGCCACGCGGTTGGCGCGAACGGTCACGGGCAGCGGGGTGGGTTCGAGCAGGTTGGCGATCATGGTGGGTTCTCCGGGTCGGTGGCACGTCGGGCTTCAGGCGATCATCAGCTCATGCCAGTACTGCCAGAAGCTCCAGTTGGTGTCGTCCTTGGTGAAGCCGCTGCCCACATGCCCCGGGCCGGGCCAGCCCTCGGGCTTGCCGGTCTCGTACATCGCCTGGTACTTCATCGTGATGTGCTTGCTCACCGCGCCCTTGGCCACGATGGTCTGGTGCGGCCAGGTGTCGGAGTCGTCCTGCTCGACCATGCCCGAGGTGCCGAGCAACTGGCACGAGATGCGCAGCATCGCTGCCTTCTGTTCGGGCGGCGTGTCCTTCTCGGCCAGGATCCAGTTCATGAACATGAATTTGTCCGGCCCCATCGGCACATAGGCATGCAGCGCCATCGCTCCGACCACCTTGCCATCGGCGGTGGGCAGGTAGATGAACTCGAACAGCCCGTTGGGCCAGAAGTTGCCCACCTGCGGCGGGTTGGAACTCATGATCCTGATCTGCTCCGGCGTGAGCCGGCTGACCACGTCGGGGATCATCTCGGGCGTCAGGCCCGGGGGCGGCAGCACCGCGAGCTTCTGCGCCGGGGTGAGGCTGGATGGATCCTGGCCGGTGATGCGGCGGATCTTGCGGTCCAGGTCGATGCAGCGCATCGTGTGGCCATGGTCGGTCCAGACCTCCACGCCGTACATCTCGGGCGTCAGGTCGGCGCCACCCCCTTCGGTGCCCGGCTTCTTGGCATAGGGGCCGATCTCGCCCAGCCAGCGGTGCAGCGTGAGCGTGTGAAAGCCGTCGGAAGCGCCCTGCTCGGCAGCGGCCTTCCAGTTCGCGCGGATCATGAAGCGCTGCGGCGGACCCAGCACCTCCATCCCCCGGGTAGTGCGGCACCACAGGGTGTCGAAATACCACTTGGCATCGCCCAGGAATTCGTCGAACGAGGGCCCCTCGATGTTCCACGTGGCGAACACCAGCCCGCCGTACAGCGCTACGCGCGCTTTCTTCAGCGACAGCTGCTGCTTGCTCATCAGCTTGCCGTGCATGCACTCCTTTTCCACCGGCGCACCGATGAAGTCGCCGTTGGGACGGAACGCCCAGCCGTGGTAGATGCACAGGTGGGCCTGCGTGTTGCCCGAGTCCAAAGTCGACACCTTCATGCCGCGGTGTGTGCACACGTTCAGCACCACGTGCACCTCGCCACTCTTGTCGCGCGTGACCAGCACCGAGTCCGAACCCATGTCACGCTGCACGAAGTCACCCGCATCCGGGATCTCGGTCTCGTGCGCCAGGAAGATCCAGGTCCTGGCAAATATGCGTTCCATTTCCAGCTCGTAGACCTCCTTGTCAGAGAGTGCGCGCAACTGCACTTCGCGCGTCTCCAGGTTGATCAGGTCCGAGATACGAGTGCCATCGGATAGCACCGGTTGCGCTGGCGTCAGCATGTCCTTCTCCTACTCGCCTGCGACGGCAGGCGTTGCGGAAATATAGGACAGTAATCCAAATAGTGTTCAACTCGCTAGGGTTTACCGCCAGGCCGTTCCGTTGCTCGTTTGATCTGTCGCAAACGTACCGGAAGACCGGCACCGTCAGCACACCCAGCTCAGCGGCCGAGACTCGCCTCGGTCCTGCGTAGGAGCCGACACTGAACAGTGGCAGCCGAAGGCACAGCCGGCCGCAGCCACCTATCGAGGCTCAGCTGATGCACAGCATGCTCGGCGTCACCAGGCAGATCCCACGCTCGGTGACGTGAAATCGCGCCCGGTCCCGCGCCGGATCGATGCCTGCGGTGAATCCGTCGGGCAACACACAGCGCTTGTCGATGATGGCGCGGCGCACGACAACATTGCGGCCGATGCTCACATTCGACAGCACCACCGAGTCTTCAACCCTGCTGCCATCCGAAACCGTCACGCCGTTGAAGAGAATGGAACGGCGAACGATGGCCCCGCTGACGATGCAGCCCCCTGAAACCAGCGAGTCGACGGCCATGCCCCGTCGGCCGGTATCGTCGAACACGAACTTCGCTGGCGGGCGCGTGGCCTGGCGGCCCAACACAGGCCATGCCTTGTCGTACAGGTTGAGATCGGGCACGACGCGGGTCAGGTCAAGGTTGGCTTCCCAGTAGGCGTCGAGCGTGCCCACGTCGCGCCAGTAGGGGCGGTCATCAACCATGTTGACGCAACTGTCCTCGAAGCGGTGCGCGAACACCCGCGACGAACCCAGAGCGCCCGGAATGATGTCCCGGCCGAAATCATGGCTTGACCCCGGGTCGCATGCATCTCGCTCGAGTTTGTCGAGCAAGAACGCAGTGCTGAAGGCGTAGATGCCCATGCTGGCCAACGCGCGGCCAGGCTTTTGCGGCATCGGCTTCGGGCGTGCGGGCTTTTCATCGAAGGCAACGATGCGCTGCTGGGTATCGACAGCCATCACCCCGAATTCGCTGGCTTGCTCAATGGGCACCTCGAGACAGGCCACCGTCAGGTCGGCCCCGTTGGCAACATGTTCAGCCAGCATCGCCGAGTAGTCCATCTTGTAGACATGATCGCCGGCGAGCACCACCACATAGGTCGACTGAGCCTCCCGAACGAGGTCCAGGTTCTGGTAGACCGCGTTGGCAGTACCGCTGTACCAGCTTTCGCCGGTCTGTTGCTGCGCGGGGACGATGTCGACAAACTCGCCAAGGCTCGCCTCCAGGAAACCCCAGCTTCGCTCGATATGGCGGATAAGGGTCTGTGCCTTGTACTGCGTCAGCACGCCAATGCGTCGCAGGCCGGAGTTCACGCAATTGCCGAGCGTGAAATCGATGATGCGCATCGTGCCGGCAAAAGGGACTGCCGGCTTGGCGCGGTGGTCGGTCAACTGATGCAGTCGACTGCCGCGGCCGCCTGCCAGCACCACGGTGTAGGTATCACGGGTCAGCCCGCGTCGGGAATCGATGTTCATCGGGGCCCCTGTGTTGGTCGTCTCGAAAACTGCGACGGGCTGCGATCGGTTCGCATCGAATCGCATGTCAGCCTGAGCTGGGTTTGTCGAAGCAAGTCCCCGCGCATCGACCGGCAGTTCGGTGCCCTGCACAGCGTGGCATTCGATCTGTTCTTCGTCGCCGAAGTCCGCGACCCGGCGCCAGCGTTCCCGCCGCAAGTGGTCACTCGAGTGTTGCTGGGCAGGTTGAAGCAGGCGTCAATCAGCATCAGCGAAGTCCCTTGGAACGAGGGCCGGATGGAGACCGACGCGTCCAAAGCGGACCGATCGGGTCGATCGGGTCGCGGAAGTCTACTAATTGAACAATTAATGTCAATGTGTTTTGTTTAATTGAATCTGCATCCTGGCCGGCCTGATGCACGCAGGCAAGATCCGCCACTGGGCGCGGTCGGATTTACCGGCCTGATACGCCGCCCGGGCCAATGTGCTGGCGGAACAGAACCACCTGTAGCGGCCTAGTGCGATCCAGCTGGTGTACTCGTTGGTCTCGCGGTGCATCGAACACGAATCTAGAGCGCTGACCCGGCGTCTGGGCACCGGCGTCGTGGCTTGGAGCCCGTTGGGCGATGGCCTGCTGTCCGGCCAGCACCGACGCAATGCGATGGCCGCCCAGCAGAACCCGGGCCGCATTCGCAGCACGGC
>MESD01000206.1:0-21279 GCA_001770815.1 Burkholderiales bacterium RIFCSPHIGHO2_12_FULL_69_20 | reverse complement strand
GCGATCGTCACGCTGGATCTGGAGGCGACAGAGATCGGCCTGCCGATGGCGCAGGTGGCGGTTCACTGGGCCGCCAACCGGCCGAGGGTCAGCGCGATGATCCTCGGCGCAACTCGAATCGATCAACTGAAGCAGACGCTGCCGCTGCCGCTGCCGCTGCCGCTACCGCTGCTGGAACTGGTGATGCCGCTCGAACTCGGACAACGCCTCGACCAAGCCGATCGTGTACCGCCCGTCTTCCCTTGTGCCTTCATCGACATGGTGCCGCCCCGCATGCATGGTGGCGAGCAGGCGCTGCTCGAACCACCGCGACTCGCCGAAGACCCGTCCGGCCGCGGTGGCGGCTGGCGCTGAGGCGTCGAAGTTACTGCGGTCAGACCGTTGGAACTACCAGTCATTGCCCGAGCAAGCACCCGAGCCCTGACCTCACAAGTTGCGAAGCTGCCTAGCGCGGGAGCGCGGCCATCACTTGATCGATGTGGTTAGGCACCGGCAAGTGATGCAGAAGTTCGGCGGGAATACCCAACAGTGGATCGTACGTGTTGTCCACGGGGTGCCGATCGATCAAGACAACACCGAAGAGCACCAGTGCCGCGGCCACCGCAACGCTGCTCAGCAGCACCGTCAACCTGCGCTTTGCCATGACCATCTCCTTCTATGCTGAACCGACCGCCCAAGGCTTCGAAATTCACCCCACATCCAAACTCTAGATCATTAAATTGAACACAACAACAAGGTTTGTACTGATATTGAGCTGCATCAACCCAACATCAGCCCGTCGTCGACGGTCGGTTGCGGCCCGCCGGTGATCCGGACGCACTCGCTCGCCAATGGCACCCGCATCTGCGCTGAATGTCGGTCGCGGTCGCCAAGCAGGCAGCACGAAGCACACCGCGCAATCGTCGGCGCCGAGACGGACTGCGTGGCCGCCGCCGTGCTGTCCGAGCCAAGACGGCGGTCCGGGCGACTGACTGACGCGTGTTGACCTACAGCCCCACCGCACCCGCTGGGGCCGCGGGAGTCTGGATGCGCGCGCCACGTTCGCGAAGTTGCACAGGCCATGCCTTGTTCGAAGTCAAGGCACCACGGACAGCGGCATCGAACACCAGGTCACAGTCGACAGTGGCGATTTCGACGGTCAGGGCGGTCGTCCGATTGCAAGTGGCCTTGGTCAGCGTGCAGACCGGTCCGGGCATGGCCAGAGGAACGATGCCGGGCAGTCAGGTACCCGCGGCGTCGGGCGCTGGGCCACCGCACTGGCCCGGATGCCAGGTGGCGTAGCCCTGGTCAACCGCCTCATTCAGGCTGAATGCCGGCGGCGCGAATGATGCGGCCCCAGGCGGCAGTTTCCTGCGCCTGGAAGACCGCCAACTCGCCGATCGGCAGCACGAACTCGCTGGCGCCCTGCGCCTGCAACACTGCACGGGCATCCGGGCTCTTCACCGCCCGCAACAGCAGCGCGTGCAAGGCCGCCACCACCGCCGGCGGCGCCTTGGCTGGCAGATAAGCGCCAACCCAGAAGCCGACGTCGATGCCGGGGATGCCGGCCTCGGCCAGCGTCGGAACTTCGGGGGCCTGCGGGCTGCGCTGCGCTCCCGTGACGCCCAGCGCCCGCAGGCGCCCGCTGGCCACATGCAGCATCGCCGACAGATCGCTGAAAAGCAGGTCGATGCGGCCGCTGACCAAGTCGGGCAACGCGGCGTTGCCACTGCGATAGGGGATGGCAGTCAGCTGTGCACCCAGCGTCTGCTGCAACATCTCCGCCGGCAGGCGGCTGGTGATGCTGGTGTAGCCGAAGGCATGGCTGCCAGGGCTGCCCTTGCGCAACAGGGGCAGCAAGTCGCTGGCGCGCTGCGCCGGCAGCTTCGCCGGGTTGACGTAGAGCACCATCGGACCGCGAGCCAGTGGCGTCACCGGGGTCAGATCGGTCACTGGGTCGTAGCCGGGCCGCTTCATCACGTGCACATTGCCGGTGATCGCGACATTGCCGGTGACCAGCACCGTGTAACCATCGGGCGCGGCCTTGGCCACCGCCTGCACCGCCAGCGCCGAACCGGCACCGGGCCGGTTGTCGACGATCGTGGGCGCACCGGTAGCGCGTGACACCTCCTGCGCCAGTGCGCGAACGAAGGCGTCGGGCGCCGCGCCGGGCGTGAACGGCACCACGAAATTGATCAGCCGATCCGGATAGTGCTGCGCCTGCACGGGTCCACCCACCGTCAGCGCAACGCCCCCCAGCAACCAGCGCCGCCGATCGAACCAGCCAGGCGCGGGTGTCGGGCGGGCAGGCGGGCTCATGACGCCATCGGCGCGCCCAGCTGGCCCGCCAGGAACGCTTCGCGCACCCGGGCGCGCGCCATCTTGCCGGCGTCATTGCGCGGCAGGCTGCCGAAGGCGATGTGACGCGGCCGCTTGAAACCGGCCAGTCGGGCCGTGCACAACGCCGCCAGTTCGGCCCGCAGGCCGTCGAGGTCGATCAGGCCCGGCACCGGCTCGACCACCGCCTGCACACGCTGGCCCCACTCGGCATCGGGCACGCCGAACACCGCCACGTCGGCCACGCCGAGGTGTCCCATCAACGCGCCTTCGACCTCGGCCGGGTAGATGTTGACGCCACCCGACAGGATCAGGTCGGTGCGCCGGTCGCGGATGTACAACCAGCCTTGATCGTCGAGGTAGCCGAAGTCACCCGCGGTGAAGAAGCCATCGCGCTTGGCGGCGGCGGTCTTCACTGGATCGTCGACGTACTCGAAGTCGGTGCCGTCACGCAGGTAGACCAGGCCCACCCCGCCGGCGGGCAGGTCGCGGCCCTCGTCGTCGAGGATGCGCACCTGGGCGAAGGGATAGGGCCGCCCGACCGTGCCGGGCCGTTCCAGCCAATCGGTCGAGCCAACATGGGTGCCGCCGCCCTCGCTGGCCGCGTAGTACTCGTGGATCACCGGGCCCCACCAGTCGATCATGCGGCGCTTGGTCTCCACGGGGCATGGCGCGGCGGCGTGGATCACGCAGGCCAGGCTGTCATGGCGGTAGCGCTGGCGCACGGCCTCGGGCAGCGCCAGCAGGCGGTGAAACAGGATCGGCACCAGTTGCACGCTGTGCACCTGGTAGCGCTCGATCAGCGCCAGCATGGCCTCGGGCTGCCACTTGTCCATCAGCACCACCCGGTGGCCCAGGTGCAGCAGCTGCAGCGCCCGCGTGCCAGGGGCAGCGTGGTACAGCGGCGTCGCCACCAGGTGGGTGAAGTCGCCGGCGCGCAGGCCGTAGAGATCGCAGTACATCGGCAGCACCCGCGCCAGGACGGCCTCGGGTGCAGCGTCGGGCAGGCGCTTTCGGATGCCTTTGGGCTGGCCAGTGGTGCCCGACGAGTAGAACAACAACCCGCCCGCGCGCCGCTGCGGCGGTGGGCGGTCCGGCTCAGCGGCGATCAGCGCGGGCAGGTCGGCAAAGCCCCCGACACCGAAGCCCAGCCGCGCCGCGGCGGGCAGATCGGCCGCGTCGGCGGCCGCGCGGGCCGTCGCCGCATGGCGGGCGCCGGCGATGAACAGCCGGGCGCGGCTGTTGCGCAGCAGGTAGGCCAGTTCGTCGGCGGTGAGGTGCCAGTTCATCGGCACCAGGTACACGCCGAGCTGCGCTGCCGCCAAGGCCACCACCAGCCAGTCGTGCTCGTTGGGCAGCATCAGCGCCAGGGCATCGCCGGCACGCAGCCCGCGCGAGGCGAGCACGCCGCACAGCCGATCGCAGCGTGCACGAAGGGCACCGAAGCTCAGCGTCTGGCCATCGGTCGTCACCACGGCTGGCCGGTCGGGCTGCTGGCGTGCGATGGCCCAGAAGCCGAAGGCACCGTCGACGAGAAAGCGCTCTGGCAGGGCCGATGGTCCGGCGGTTGCACCTGCGGTGGCGGCATTGCCCGTCATCGTCATTCCGGCGTGATGCCGGCGGCACGCACCAGCCGCGCCAGCGCAGCCGTGTCGCGCCGCTGCAAGGCCGCAAGCTGCGCTGGCGAACCCGGCATCGGCACCAGGCCGATGCTGGCGATGAACTGCCGACCCTCGGGCGTGTCGAGCACGCCGTTGACCAGGCTGGACAGTCGCTCGGCCGATTCGGGTGGCGAGCCCGCGCGGCCCCAGATCGCCAGCCAGGCGGTGACATCGAAGTCGGCATAACCCGACTCCGCGATCGTCGGCACCTCGAGCGCCGAGCCCACACGCTGCGCGCTGCTGACCGCCAGCGCCCGCAGCCGGCCCGATCGCACATGCGGCAGGTAGCCCAGCGGATCGCCGAAGGCCGCGTCGAGGTGGCCGCCCACCACGTCGGACACCACCTGCCCCAGCGTCTTGTAGGGGACGAAGGTCATGTCGATGCCGGCGCGCTGCTTGAGCAGCTCACCGGCCAGCCTGCCGGTGACGGCCGAGCTGCCGAAGCTGAACTGCCCGGGCCTGGCCCGGGCCAGCGCGATGAAGTCCTGCAGCGAGGTGACCGGCACGCGGGCCGGGTTGACCACCAGGAAGTACGGCACCTGGGCCAGCGTGGTGACCGGCAGGAAGTCCTTGTCGGGGTCGAATGGCAGGCGCTTGAACAGGCTGGCATTGGCCGCATGGGTGGACGAGCCCGACACCAGGAACTGGTGTCCGTCGCCGGCCAGACGCACCACCGCATCGGCAGCGATGTTGCCGCTGGCACCGGGCCGGTACTCGATGACGAAATGCATCGCCGGGTGGCGTTCGCGAATCTTCTCGGTAGCGTAGCGCACCATGCCGTCGATCGCCCCGCCACCGGCATAGGCCACGACCATCTGCAGCGGCCGCGACGGCCACGCTGCCTGCGCACGTGCCACTGGCAGCAGGCTGCTGCCCAGCACGGCCAGCGCCGCACGCCGACGGATCACCCAAGGGTTCGACATGGCTGCAACGGCCTCAAGGTTTGGTGATGCGGCTCTTGAGCGTGCCGATGCCTTCGACCTCCAGCTCGACCACGTCGTCGGGCTTCAGGCTGCGCAGCTGCTCGAGGCCACAGCCATTGCCCACCGTGCCCGAACCGAGGAACTCGCCTGGGTAGAGCGTCTCGCTGCGCGAGATGTGGGCGATGACATCCTCGAAGCGCCAGAGCATGTCGCGGCTGTTGCCGCGACCCCATTCCTCGCCGTTGACCCGCGCGACCATCGTCAGGTTGTACGGGTCGGGCAGTTCGTCGGCCGTCACCAGGCAGGGCCCCATCACGTTGCCGGTATCGAAATCCTTGCCCTTGGCCGGGCCCAGCATGCCCCCCATCTCGATCGCCTGCGCGTCACGCGCGCTGATGTCGTTGAAGATGGTGTAGCCGAAGATGTAGTCGCGGGCCTCGGCCTTGGACACGTCCTTGGCGGGCTTGGCGATGTAACAGCCGAACTCGAGCTCGAAGTCCAGCGACTTGCTGTAGCTGGGCCACACCACGTCGTCGTCGGGGCCGATGGTCGCGAAGCGATTGCACTTGTAGTAGATCGGCTGGCGGCGAAAGGTCTCGAGCACGCGCTCGTCGGCGCGGGTGTTCATCGCCTTCAGCGTCGCCTCAGGGTCGGGTGTGCGCGCCGCGCGCAGCTTGCGGGCGGCGGCAAAGCTCTGCTGCAGATGCAGCTCAAAACAGGAGCAGTCGCGCATCTGGATCGGCGGCTGGATTGGTGCCAGTAGCTTGACGTCCGCACGCCGCAACACCGCGTCGACGGGGCTGCGGTCCACCAGCGTGCGCGCCAGCGCCCAGGCCTGAGGCCCGTGATCAATCAAGGTCTGTACGCTGGCCATCGTGTCGGCGCAGCCGACACGCACCGACTGGGCTGCCAACCGCAGGTCGAGCACGGCGTGGTCGCCGTCGATCAGGGCGCCGGCACGGGGGGTGGCACCAGGCTGCTGGAAGGTGACGAGTCGCATTCGGTAGTCCTCACAGGTAGGTCATCGGGGCCTGCCGGACGCCTGGGCTTCGCGGCGATCGGCGGTCAGGGTCAGATTCAGTTTGAAGCGGGCGAGGCCACGCCACGGCGCAGCACCACTGGCGCACCACCGTAGCTGCGCTTGGCCATCCAGTGCGACAGCGATGCGTCCAGGTAGTCGGCATGGCCGGGAAACCAGTCCACCAGCGCCTGCACCAGTTGGCGCACCACGCCCACGTCGCCGCGCTCGGCCAACAACGCCTGCACCTCACGCACCGACTTCAGCACCGCTGCATGTTCGTCGGCATGGCACTGCGCCGCCGGAAAATCGGTCTCGGTCATCCACCGCTCCTCCTGCTGGAAATGCGCCATGGCATGGTCGGCAAAGGCCTGCAGCCGCACAGGCAGGTCGGCATCGTCGGCGCGCTGCAATGCGGCCACGCAGGCGACGAACTCCTGGTGCGTGTGGTCCATCGCCGGATAGCCCAGCACGAAACTGTCGGACCATTCCATTGCAGCGGCGGTCTTCGGTTCAGTCATGACGGGCTCCTCGGGTGCTCAAACCCGGCCCGCCACCGGCAGGCAAGCGCCGGTGATCGCACCGGCATCGTCGGTTAGCAGGAAGGCGATGACCCCCGCCAGCGCGCGAGGCTGCACCCAGCGCGTGGCGTCGGCATCGGGCATGTCGGCCCGGTTGGCCGGCGTGTCCAGGATGCTGGGCAGCACCGCGTTGACCCGCACACCCTGGTCCTTCATTTCCTCGGCCAGCGCCTCGGTCAGCCGCGCCACCCCAGCCTTGGACGCCGCGTAGGCGCCCATGCCCGCTGCGGCCTTGGCGGCCGCCAGCGCGCCGACATTGACGATGGCCGACGGTTGGGCCCGCCGCAGGTGCGGCAGCGCCGCCCGGCAGGCCACCACGGCGCTGCGCAGGTTCATGCTGTAGAGCGCATCCCAGCTGGCGAGACTGCCGCCTTCGAGCGTCTCCCAGCGGAAGCCACCAGCCAGATTGACCAGCGCGTTCAGGCCCCCGAGCTGGCGGTCGGTTTCGACCAGCGCGGCCTGCGCTGCAACCTCGTCGGCGAGGTCGACGCCTCCGAGCACACCGGCCACGCCGGGCAGCGGCACGCCATCCCAGGCGGCGCGGTCCAGCAAAATCACCGACGCGCCCCGTTCGGCCAGCAGCGAACCAACGGCTAGTCCCAGCACGCCGAGGCCGCCGGTGACGAGAACGCGGCAGGACGAGAGTGCAGCAGCAGCCATCTGGAGTGACCCGAGGGTATTCACGCAGTTATACACATTGACCAATTTTGTTCAGATATTAGACTCTGTCCGCAACGCAGCGTCAATGCGTGCCAGCCCGCAGCCCGCTCACGCTACCGGAACCACCATGCCCCGCAAACTGCCCCTGATCACCGCCGAGAACGCCGCCTTCTGGCAGGGCGGCCAGTCGGGCCGCTTGATGATCCAGCACTGCAGTGCCTGCGCTCGCTGGTTCCAGCCGCCCGCGCCCGTCTGCCCACGCTGCAACTCGCTCGACGTGGCGCCCAAAGCGGTGAGTGGCCGCGGCCGCGTCGCGACTTTCACCGTCAACCACCAGGCCTGGACACCCGAGTTGACCGCTCCTTACGTGGTGGCCATCGTCGAGTTGGACGACCAGCCCGGCCTGCGCCTGCTAAGCAACATCACCGTCGTGCCGCCCGACCAGGTGCGCATAGCCCAGCCGGTGCAGGTGCATTTCGAGCAGCATGAAGATGTCTGGTTGCCGTTGTTCAAACCCCTGGCCGAGGTTGGCGCATGAGTTTCGACCGCCTGTACGAGAAGGATGTCGCGATCAGCGGCATCGGCCAGTCCGAGGTCGGCCGCCCTTCCCACAAGTCGGCCATGCGGCTGACGGTGGACGCCTGCCTGGAGGCCATCGCCGACGCCGGGCTGAAGCGCGACGACATCGACGGCGTGTCCTGCTGGCCCGGCGACAACAACAACGGCAACAGCTTTTCGCCGGTCGGGCCCAACGCCCTGATCGGCACGCTGGGCCTGAGGGTCAACTGGTACGGTGGCGGCTACGAGGGCCCGGGGCCGCTGGCCGGCGTGATCAACGGCGCGATGGCGATTGCCGCCGGGCTGTGCCGGCATGTGCTGGTGTTCCGCACCATCACCGAGGCCAGTGCGCGCCGGGTCGACAAGACCGCCAACGCGCTGAGCAACAAGACCGCTGGCCGCGACAGCAGCTTCTTCTGGCAGTGGTACACGCCTTACCACGTGCATTCGGCCATCAATCTGATGGCGATGTACGCGCAGCGCCACTTCCACGAGTACGGCACCACGGCCGAGCAGCTGGCGCAGATCGCCCTGACCTGCCGCGCCAACGCCGCGCTGAACCCCAAGGCCGTCTACCGCCAACCGATGACGATGGCCGACTACCTGGCCTCGCGCTTCATCTCCACGCCGTTGCGCATGTTCGACTGCGACGTGCACTGCGATGCCGGCACGGCCATCGTGCTGTCGCGCATCGATGCCGCGCGTGCCGGCCCCAACCCGCCGATCCGGCTCGAAGCCATCGGCTCGGCGCTGCACCAGCCCTGGTCGTGGGACCAGATCTCGCTGACCGAAGGTGCCAGCTTCGATGCAGGCCGCATGATGTGGCAGCGCACCGACATCAAGCCGCACGAGGTCGGGCAAGCCCAGCTCTACGACGGCTTCTCGATCCTGACGATGATCTGGCTGGAAGGCCTGGGCCTGGTGCCGCGCGGCGAGAGCGGTCGCTTCGTCGAAGGCGGGCAGCGCATCGCCCGCGACGGCGAGCTGCCGATCAACACCAACGGCGGCCAGCTCTCCGGCGGCCGCACCCACGGCCTGGGTTACGTGCACGAGGCCTGCACCCAGCTGTGGGGCCGGGCCGGCGCGCGCCAGATTCCGCCACACCAGGTGGCGGTCGCCGCCTCGGGCGGTGGCCCTTTGGCCGGCAGCCTGTTGCTGGTGCGCGAATGAGTGCCGCGCCCGAGTCCGCCGTGGCGCCCGAACCCCTGGTACACGGCCTGGGCATCGACCTCGCCGAGTTCAGGCGCGCCTGGCGCATCGTGCTGCTGGCAACGCTGGGCCTGGCAATCAATTCCAACTCGGCGATGCTTTATGCCTACGGCGCGATGATGGTGCCACTGCAGCAGGCCTTCGACTGGCAGCGCGCCGACCTGCAAAGCGCGGTGAGCTTCATCTTCATGGGCTCGGTGCTGTCGTCGCAGGTCGTCGGCTGGTTGAACCTGCGATTCGGCATGAAACGGGTGACGATCGTCTCGCTGTGCTCACTCTCGCTGACCTACCTCGCGATGACGCGCATGGGACCTTCGATCGTGCACCTCTACGTGATGTTCTTCGTGATGTCGGTGGCCAGCATGGGCACCATGCATGTCACCTGGACCTACCTCGTCAACCTGTGGTTCGAGCGCAACCGCGGGCTTGCGCTGGCGCTGGTGCTGTCGGGCACCGGGTTGGCGGCGATGCTGGTGCCTTCGGCCGTCAGCGCGGTGATCACCCGCTGGAACTGGCAGGCCGCGTTCTGGCTGATGGCGGCCATGCCGGTGGGCCTGGTGCTGCCACTGGTGCTGGTGTGGCTGAAGGAGCCGGCACGTGCCAAACCTGTGGTGCCTGGCGCCGGGCCGCCTGCGGCTGCGGCGGCTGCGGCGGCTGCAGCCGACACCCGGCCCGGATTGAGCCTGCGCGAAGGCCTGCGCAGCGGCCGCTTCTGGATACTGAACCTGGCACTGTCGCTGGTGGTGGCCTGCATCGTCGCCATGGTCACCAACGGCGTGCCGCTGCTGCGCGACAAGGGCCTGCAGGCGACCGACGCTGCACGCATCTTCGGCAGCTTCGGCCTGTCGCTAATCCTCGGACGCGTGGTCGTGGGCTACCTCGTCGACCGCTTCTGGGCGCCCGGTGTCGCCGCCGTCGCACTGGCACTGCCGGCGCTGGGCTGCCTGCTGCTGGGGGTGGCGGGCACGAACGACACCGCGCTGCTGGTGGCCGGCGTGATGCTGGTGGGTCTGGGCGCTGGCGCCGAGTTCGACATTGCGGCCTTCCTGGTATCGCGCTACTTCGGCCTGCGCGACTACGGCCGTTTGTTCGGCGTGCACCTCGGCCTGATCACGCTGGCCTCGACGATCGCGCCCTGGCTGTTCGGGCGGCTTTACCGCAGCACCGGCAACTACGAGGCCATGCTGATGATCTGCGGGCCAATCTTCCTTGCCGGCGGCCTGTCGCTGCTGGCGCTGGGGCGCCACCCACGCTTCTTCGCGGTCACCACCTACCTGCGAGCCACACCATGACGCCGCCAATCATCCTCGTCGCCGGCGCCGGCCAGGCCGGCTACCAGGTTGCCGCTTCCTTGCGTCAGGAGGGCTTCGAAGGCCGCATCACGCTGATCGGCGACGAACCCGGCCTGCCCTACCAGCGCCCGCCGCTGTCCAAGGCCTACCTGCTGGGCAAGGTGGCCGCCCCCGCACTGCGCTTCCGGCAGGCCGAGTTCTACGAGCAGCAGCGCATCGAGCGGCTCGAGGCGCGCATCGTGGCCATCGATCGCGCGGCGCGCACGGTGCACCTGGCCGACGGGAGTTCCCTACCCTACGAGCACCTGGTGCTCGCACTCGGCGCCCGCAACCGCGTGCCGGCGGTACCTGGCATCGAACTCGACGGCGTGCTCGGCATCCGCACCCTGGCCGATGCCGACACCCTGTCGCAGCGGCTGGCGCAAACCAAGCGCGCGGTGGTCATCGGCGCCGGCTTCATCGGGCTGGAGTTCGCCGCCGTGGCCGCCGCGCGTGGCATCGCGGTGGAGGTGCTGGAGATCGGCCAGCGACCGATGGCGCGCGCGTTGTCGCAGCCCATGTCGGCCGCCTTCGATGCCGCGCACCGCGGCTGGGGCGTGCGCCTGCACTATGGCCAGGGGCTCGAGCGGGTGCTGGGTGAGCAGGGGCGCGCCACAGGCGTGCGCACCAGCACCGGCCAGCAGATCGATGCCGACCTCGTCGTCTACGGCATCGGCGTGCTGCCCAACGCCGAGCTGGCGCGCGACGCCGGGCTGACGGTGGACAACGGCGTTCGTGTCGATGCCCTGCTGCAGACCGACGACCCGGCCATCTCGGCCATCGGCGACCTGGTCTGCTTCCCCAGCCCCTGGGCAACGGCGCCGATCCGGCTGGAGTCGGTGCAGAACGCCGTCGACCAGGCCCGTGCCGTGGCCGCGCGCCTGGCCGGCAAGCCCGCGGTGCCCTTTGGCGCCCTGCCCTGGTTCTGGACCGACCAGGGCGACCTGAAGCTGCAGATCGCCGGCCTGAGCGACAGCCACGACGCCACCGTCCTACTGGGCGATGCCGCGCAGCACCAGTTCAGCGTGCTGTGCTTCCGTGGCGGCCAACTGATTGCGGTGGAGTCCTGCAATCGACCGGCCGACCACATGGCATCGCGCAAGCTGCTGCAACGCCATACCGGATTGACGATTGCCCAGGCGGCCGAACCCGGTTTCGAGCTGAAAGCCCACGAGGCCGCGACGCGGCCTGCCGCCTGATCGGACCGCCATGGACCTGGGCTTGAACGGCCGCCACGCCATCGTCTGTGCGTCGTCGCGCGGGCTGGGCAAGGCCTGCGCCATGGCGCTGGCGCGCGAGGGCTGCGAGGTGGTCATCAATGGCCGCGATGCCACGCAGTTGGCGGCCACGGCCGACGAGATCGCGGCGGCCTGTGGCCGGCAGCCGCACGCGGTGCAGGCCGACCTCAACACCGCCAGCGGCCGCGCGGCGCTGCTGGCGGCCTGTGACGCGCCCGACATCCTGGTCACCAACAACGCCGGCCCGCCGCCCGGTGCGCTGGGCGACTGGGACCATGCCGCCTGGATTGCCGCGCTGGAGGCCAACCTGTTGATGCCGATCGAGTTGATCTCGGCCGTGGTCGACGGCATGCGCCGGCGGCGATTCGGGCGCATCGTCAACATCACCTCGGCGGTGGTCAAGTCGCCCCGGTTGGGCATGAGCCTGTCCACCACCGCACGCACCGGGCTCACCGCATTCTGCAAGGGCCTGCAGCGCGAGGTGGTGGCCGACAACGTCACCATCAACAACCTGCTGCCGCAGCACATCGACACCGGGCGCCAGCAGCAGATGGCGCTGCGCCTCATGCAAGAGCGCGGCATCAGCTTCGTGCAGGCCCGCGCGCTGCAAACCAAGATGGTGCGGGCGGGTCGCCTGGGCCGCCCCGAAGAACTGGCCGACGCTTGCGCCTACCTGTGCTCGGCGCAAGCGTCGTTCATCTCGGGGCAGAACCTGCAAGTGGACGGCGGGTCCTACGACGGCCTGATCTGATGCGGCCAGGTGCCCTGCTACGGCGCTGGCCGCCCATCCCTCAGTTCGGGCGGCACGGTCTGCGCGGCATCGAAGTCGATCTCGACCTCGGCACCATTGGGATCCTGGAAGAACACCTGCCAGGTGCTCCAGGGCCTGGGCAGGCGCTGCAGCCGGTAGGTGGTGCGGTGCTGCTTCAGCAGGCTGAGCGTGACGACGATGTCGCCGCCGAAGAATGCCATGTGGTCGAGCGCGCCGCGGCGCTGGGCCGGTATGTCCTGCACCTCGATCACGTGCAGCACCGGGTGCCCCTGGGCGTAGAGCCAGAGGCCACCGATGCCGAAGTCGGGCCGCGGGCCGACCGTCAGGCCCAGTCGTTCATAGAAGACACGCGTCTCGTCCAGCCGGTCGCTGACGACGGTGAAGTGGTCCATGCGCTGGATGCCGTTCATGGCACGCCACGCTGCGGATCGCCGTTGCTGTCGATGTCGTTCAGGAACATGCTGATCTCCCTGCTGCCAGCCACCACCTTAGCTCCAACCTCATCATGCTGACCCTCTATCACTCGCCCGGCCAATTGTCTTCGCGCATGGTCTGGCTGCTCGAAGAACTGCAGGCCGACTACGAACTGGTCACCACCCGCTTTCCGGCGGCCGACGGCAGCGGCGCCGACCCGCACAACCCGCACCCGCACGGCTACACACCGGCCCTGGTCCATGACGGCCAACTGGTCACCGAGACTGGCGCCATCGCCTTGTACCTCACCGACCTGTTTCCCCAGGCCGAGGTGGGTGTGCCGGTGGGTCACCCGCTGCGCGGGGCCTATGTCAGCTGGCTGTTCTACCAGGTGGGCATGACCGAACCGCTGGTGAACATGAAGGCAGTGAAGCTGCTGGAGCAGTTTGCACCCTTCGCGCGGTTGAACGAGGTGATGATGGAACACATCACGCACACGCTGGCCGCGCAGCCCTACTTCCTGGGCGATCGCTTCACCGCGGTGGACATCCTGTTCATGGCGCTGTTCGAGCGTGTGCGCCCGTTGCTGGGGCCCAGCACCGTCATCGACGCCTACCTGGCGCGTGCCGACCGGCCAGCACGGCAGCGTGCTCTGACGCGCGGCGGCTGATCGGGGCCAGCCGCGCCGCGCCTGCAGCCTGGCGTTGCTCAGGCCGCGATGTTCGGCGTGGTGAAGCCGTGCTCCATGTAGCACACCTCGTCGGCGATGGGGATGAGCTCGCCGTCCGGCAGCATGAACCTGCCATTGGCGCGGCCGGCCTTGCCCGTGTGCGTCGTATAGGCCTCCAACAGGTGAAAGCCGAAGATCATCCGCCGCCAGGTGTTGATCTCGAGTTCCAGTTCGCCCTTGTCGGACTTCATCCGAATCCGCAGGCGCGTCGCCTTGGTCTCGTGTGTGAGCGGGTCGGTCCAGTTCTCGAGCACCTCGGTGGTGGTTTGCTCGCCGGTGAAGTCGATGATCTTGCCCTTCAGGAATACGCGGCCGGCATGGTGCCCAGAGCCGCCCTGGCTGAAGTAGAAGACCTTGAGCTCCTTGGCGAAGGTCCAGCTCCACAGATAGCCCGAGCTGAGCCCCAGCAAGGACGGCACGTCGAATGTCTTGCCCAGGAAGGTTCGCTCCCGAACGCCATAGCCGGATTCCAGCCTGTAGGTCTTGCCGCCGTGGGTGCAGGTGCCTTCACCCTTGCAGATCACTTCATTGCCCGCGACGCCACCGCGCGCCACCATGCCGGCCCAGTCGCCGTGGTACGGCACCGGCGGTCCTTCGGCGGTGAACTTGAGGTCCAGCTCCACGCCGAAGTGCTCGCCCTTGACCTCCCAGGTCGGTGCGCTGAAGGTCATCGTGCGGTTGCCGGCTTGCCAGACCACACGATCCTTGTCCACGGTCTCCTTGAATTCGAATCGACGCATCGGGTCCATGCGATTGGAGACGAAGCTGTTGTTCTCCATCACGCGCCCACCCTTGCCATTGGGCGTGATGAGCAGGACGCTCTGATTGAAGGCGCTGTCCTCGAAGCCCCACTTGCGCCCACCGACGTGGTACATCGTGGCGGCGAAGAAGAGATCGACGTCGCCTGCGGTGCCCCACAGGAACAAGCCGGCATGGTCCTGGAAGTGCTCGGCGTTGTCGGCCGCGGGCATCCGCTGATACTGGCTCGCATCGTCGATGACGGGATAGTCCCCGAACCTGGATGTCGTGTTGCTCATGGGGTCAGTCCTTGTCAATCGAACCGAGGAAGTCCGCCTTGCCCAGATCCACCCCGGCATGGCGCAGCAGTGCGTAGGTGGTGGTGGCGTGAAAGAAGAAGTTGGGCAGCGCCCAGCGCTGCAGGAAGGATTCGCCATTGAAGTGCAGCGGGTCGCCCTTGCGCTGCGGCAGCACGATCTCCATGCCAGCGCTGTCGGCCAGCTGCAGCGGTGCCACGCCGGTTATCCAGCTGATTGCGTCCTGCACCCGCTCACGCAGGACTTGCAGGCTGTCGTCCTTGCCGGTCCAGGGCGGCAGGTCCAGGCCACCCAGGCGAGCCACGCCCATGCGGGCAATCTCGCAAGCGACCACCACCTGCTGGCTGAAGGGCAGCATGTCGGGTGCCAGCCGCATCACCAGGTAGTTGGCGCTGGGGAATCCCTTGGCCACGGCATGAGCTTCGGCCTTGTCCAGCCAGGTCAGCAGATTGCGCAACATGCGCCCGTACAGCGCGGCGCTGGCCGCATGCATCGTCATCGACATGTCTTGTCCTCTGCGTCAGAGCTTGTTCGAGCCCATCTTGGCGAAGAACTCGCGCATCGGCACCATCGACGGCGAGTGGCTGGTGAAGCCACCGTCCACCGGCAAGGTGGCGCCGGTGATGAACGACGATTCGTCGCTGGCCAGGAAGGCCACCACGTCGGCGATCTGGCGCGGGCTGCCCAGCTTGGGCGTCAAGTGCTGGGCCAGCAGGATCTGCTTGATCTCCTCGGGCACCGCCTTCTGCGCATGCTCGTTGAGCACGAAGCCGATCATGATCGCGTTGGAGCGGATGCCCTGCTTGCCGTATTGCGCAGCCACCGAGCGCGCCAGCGACATCAGCGCAGCCTTGGACGCCGCGTACGAGGTCAGCGTGATGTCGCCCAACTGCCCAAAGCCCGAGGTGGCAAAGACGATCGAGCCACCGCCGGTGGCCAGCATGTGCGGGATGGTGTGCTTGCAGCACAGCATTGCGCCGCGGGCGTTGACATCCAGCGCCCTGTCCCAGGCCGCGATGTCGACGTTGCAGACGTCGCGGTCGGCGTGGCGCTGGGCCAGGTCCAGCGCGGCCGCGTTGTTGTGCAGGATGTCGATACGACCAAAGCGGTCGACCACCGCCGCGGCCATCGCGCGAATCGCCTCTTCCGACAGCACGTCAGTCTGCAGCGCCAGCGCCAGGCCGCCGGCCGCCTCGATCTGGGCAGCCACCGCCTTTGCGCTGTCGCCGTTGATGTCGACCACCGCGACGCGTGCGCCGTGTTCGGCCAGCACACGGGCACATTCGGCGCCCAGCCCCGCACCCGCACCGGTGACCACGGCCACCTTGCCGTCCAACTTGCCCTGGCTCATCGAAGACCCCTTGTTGGGCGCCGGCATCGGCGCCGATGTGTCACTGACCGGTGAACTGCGGCGCGCGCTTCTCGCGGAAGGCCAGCGCCGCTTCCTTGACATCCTGCATCGGCACCAGCAGTGCAAACAGGTCCAGCTCCAGGTCCAGGCCGCGCTGGAGCTCTATCTCCGTCGACGCACGCGCGGCTTGCTTGGCGAACAGCGTGGCGGTGGGCGGCTTGGCGGCGATGCCGCGTGCCAGTGCGGTCACCTCATCGATCAGGCGTTCGTCGCTGCTGGCCACGCGCGTGGCCAGGCCGGTGGCCAGGGCCTGCGCGGCGTTGATGCGCTCGCCAGTCAACAACCAGTCGAGTGCGCGCCCCGGTCCCACGATGCGCGGCAGCCGCTGCGTGCCGCCACCACCGGGAATCAAGCCCAAGCCCGTCTCGGGCAGCGCCAGCACAGCGCCCGGCGCCAGGAAGCGGATGTCGCAGGCCAGCGCCAGTTCCATGCCACCACCCATGCAGTAGCCGTGGATGGCGGCGATCACCGGCTTCTCGCAGCGGTCGAGCGCCTCGATCCAGCGCGCGCCCTGCATGCGTCGGCGCACCTGCACCGAGGTCTCGGCACCGCGCCGCTCCTTGATGTCGGCACCAGCACAGAAGCCCCGCGGGCCTTCGCCGCGCAGGACGATCACCCGGATCGCCGCATCGCGCTCCAGTTCGGCCAGTGCCGCGGGCACGCCGCGGCGGATCTGATCGTTGATCGCGTTGATCTGCTCGGGCCGGTTCAGCACGATCCAGCCGATGGCACCGTCGCGCTCGATGCGCACCGTCGTGCTGGCCTGGACCTCGCCGGTCGGCAGGGCCGACTCCGGATTCAGCGTCTGCATGGCGAACTCAGTAGTCTTCGAACTCGAACACCTGGCCGCGAACCTCTTCGGGATCGATGCGGATCAAGGGCTTGCCGCCCACGGCCTCGCTCTCGGCCACCCACTCGAAGCGGGTGCCCCGCGCCTTCAGGTCCTCGGCCTTGGCCGCCAACTCGTTGACCGCAATGCGGATGTACCAGGGGCCCGGGCCCCACGAATTGAGGTAGACACCGGCCTCGCCGTTCCAGCGCGTGGCCTCGATGATGTCCAGCGACGCGCTGTTGGGCAACGTGAAGCCCATGGTCGCGCGGCGGTAGCCTTCGCGCCCCAGGTGCTCGACCGGGCCCTCGGGTTCCCAGTCGAGGTTGCTGGAGCAGCAGCGCAGCGTCTCGTCGAGGTTGCGCACCAGGTAGCCGCGGGCGGTGACTCGTACCATGTCGCCCGGCTTCGGGTCGCGCGGCTGGGGCGCCGGTGTGGCAAAGGTGTCGGCGGGCAACTGCAACGGCTCGATCGGCATCACCTCGATGCACAGGCCGCCATCCACCGTCGGCAGGTAGCGCGGGTCCTCGGGCGTGCAGCCCATCCACATGCGGTCGAAGGGCATGTCGGCGGTGCGGCGGGCCATGCGAAAACGCAGCCGGCGGCGCATCAGCTTTTCCATCATCAGATCGAACTTGGCGCCCTGCAGCGCCAGCACGATCGAGTGGGTGATCATCGGCCGGTGGCGGCCCTGGTAGTCCTTCAGGCTCTCCAGGAAGTCGTGGAACATCGGATCACCGTGGTTCTCCATGTCCAGGTGCCATTGCGGCTCGACCCGGGTGGGCGCCACCGCCAGCGACTTGTGCACGCGCAGGAAGTGGGCGATGTACGGGTGGCCGTCGAAGGCCTGGCGCCAGTTCGGGTGGGCGTGGATGCCGAGCTTCTTCACCAGCAGCTCGGTCATGCCATCGGGATCGGCCAACATCATGTCGGCGCTCATCAACAGATCGAACAAGGGCTCACTCCTTCAACGGGGAACGGTGTTCAAGCCACGGCGACGGCGGCCACCGCCTTGCGCTGCGGGTTGAGCAGGAAATGCGACAAGGCCGGGATCAATACCAGCGCGCCGAGCATGTTCCACAGGAACATGAAGGCCAGCAGGATGCCCATGTCGGCCTGGAACTTGATCGGCGACCAGGCCCAGGTGATGACGCCGGCGGCCATCGTCAGGCCCACCAGGGCCACCACGCGGCCGGTGAAGTCGAGCGAGAAACGGTAGGCCTCAGACAGCGAAGCGCCGCGACGCTGCATCGCGATCTGCACGCTCAGCAGGTACAGCGCGTAGTCCACGCCCACGCCCACGCCCACCGCGATCACCGGCAGCGTGGCCACCTTCAGCCCGATACCCAACCACACCATCAGGGCCTTGCAGATGATGGTGGTGATGACCAGGGGCACCATCGCCACCACAGTGGCCGCCACGCTGCGAAACGTCAGCAGGCACAGCAGCGCAGTAGCACCGTACACCGCCAGGTACATCTTCAGAATGCCGCGCTCGACATCGATGTTGGTGGCCGCCTCGATCCCGGCCGATCCTGCCGCCAGCAGGAAGCGCGTGCCGTCCTTGGCGTCTGGCGCGCTGTTGTGGCGGTTGCCGAACTCCTCGCTGACCTTGAGCACCCGCGCCAGCGTATCTGCCTTGTGGTCGGCAAGGTAGGCCACCAGCGGCGACACCGCGCAGGCAGTGTTGGTGATGTCCGGGCTGGCGATCATCGCGGCGCCGACCGCCGTGTTGGTGATGGCTTGGTCGCGACTGAGCGTGAGCCACTTGCCGTTGCCCTCGGCCAGACCAGCGGTGATGAACCGGGTGGTCTCGGCCAACGAGGTGGTGGCCTGCACGCCGGGCGTCTCGCGCAGCGTCGTCGCCAGGCTGTCCATCAGGCGCAGCGGCTCGTAGAAGCGGCAACCGTCATCGGCGGTGGCCATGATGATCACGAATTGGTCGCTCGACAGGCCATAGTGGCCGGTGATGTAGGCGCTGTCGCGGTTGTAGCGGGAGTCCTGGCGCAACTCCGGTGCGCCAGGATCGAGGTCGCCGATGCGCAACTGCATCATCACCACCGACGCCACGGCCGTCATCACCGCCGCGACGGCGATCACGATCACGGCCCCACGGCGCTCGGTCAGGCGATCGAGGCTGGCCCAGATGCGGGTACGCAGTCCCTTGCCGCCCGCCGCGTCGGCGTCCAGCGCCAAGGCGTGTCGCGCCGCGGTCTTGCTGACGCCGGTGTAGGACAGCGCCACCGGGATCAACACCAGCTTGGTGAAGATCAGCGCCGTGACGCCGATGCTGGTGGTGATGGCCAGGTCGCGGATCACCGGGATGTCGATGATCGCCAGCACCGCGAAGCCGACGATGTTGGTCAGCAGCGCCGTCAAGCCCGCCATGAACAGGCGTCGGAAGGTGTAGCGCGCCGCCACGTACTTGTGCGTGCCGCGCCCCACGTCCTGCAGGATGCCGTTCATGCGCTGCGCGCCGTGCGACAGCCCGATGGCGAAGACCAGGAAGGGCACCAGGATCGAGTACGGGTCGAGTTCGTAGCCCAGCAGCTGCATCAGCCCGAGCAGCCAGATCACCCCGGCGATGGCCGCGGCCACCAGCAACAGCGTGCTGCGCACGCAGCGGGTGTAGAAGAAGACGAACAGCGCCGCGATGATCACTGAGACGCCGAAGAACGTCATCACCTCGCGCAGCCCGGCAATGAGGTCACCGACGATCTTGGCGAAACCGACGATGTAGACGCCAGTCTTGGGCCCTTCGAACTGGCGGATCTGCGCTTCCAGCGTGCGCGACAACTCGCCGTAGTTGAGCGGCTGCCCGGTCGTCGGGTGACGGTCGAGCAGCGGCGCCACGATCATCGTGGAGCGCTGGTCCTGGGCCACCAGGCTGCCGACGATGTTGGCGCGGCCTATGTTGGCGCGCAGCTTCTCGATCGACGCTGGTGTGCCGCTGTAGTCCTGCGGCATCACCGGACCGCCCACCACGCCCTCTTCGGTCACCTGCCGCCAGCGCACGATGGGCATCCACAGCGACTTCATCCACGAGCGGTCGACGCCCGGAATCAGGTACAGCGTGTCGTTGAGCTTCTGCAGCGTGGCCAGGTATTCGGGGTCGTAGATGTCGCCGGTCTTGTTCTCGACGACGATGCGGATCGTGTTGCCCAGGCCGGGCAGTTCCTTGCGGTACTTGAAGTAGTTCTGGATGTACGGACTGGACACCGGAATCATGCGTTCGAAGCTGGCATTGACCTGCAGCTTCAGCGCGAAGAACCCCAGCACCACCGTGGCCAGCGCAAACACCAGCAACACCGGAAGTCGGTGGTTGAACACCGCCCGTTCGAGCCAGTTGCCCGATTCGCGGTCGAAGTCGGCCAAGTCGGCGACGACCGGCAGCGCGGCCTGTTCGGAAAAAGCGCTCATCGTGTGCCTGTGCGGATGGATGGTGCGACGCGGCGCTGCGCGGGGCGGCGCTGCTTCATTGGGGCAGCCGCACGGCAATGGTGCTAACGCCGTTCAGGCGAGCGGCGGCGATGCGTCCTGCATCGATCGCGACGGCGCCATAGAGATCGGCACCGGGTGCGGAAGCGGCCACACCGAGCTTGGTCGCTGAGAGTTCGCCCGCCAGGATCTCTCCCTTCTGCGTGGCCAGCCACAAACCGCTGGCCTGCATGCCGGCGCCGACGATGTTGGCGTCGGTGCCGGTATCGATGCGGCGCCAGTTGCGGCCCTCGTCGACGCTGAGGAAGGCGCTGCCACGCAGACCATAGGCCAACACCTGCGAACCAGCCGTCGCAACACCGAAGAAGCTGCCGTTGTACGACGTCTCCGAGCGCACGAATGTTTGCCCGGCTTCGTCCAGACGCAACACCAGCCCCTGCTCGCCGGCAATGTAGGGACGCGGCCCATCGCCGTTGATGGCATAGAGGTGAAACTGCCGCTCGTTGTCGGCGTGGTCCATCCACGGCTGCCAAGTCTTGCCACCATCAGTGGTAGCCAGCAGCAGCCCGAAAGCACCGACCGCAAAACCGCGGTTGGCGTCCAGGAACATCAGATCGAGCAGCGCCGAAGGCCACACATTGGCAGTCGCCGACTGGGCCATGGTCTTTTCCACCTCCTTGGCCAGCCGCGCATTGCCCAAGGCCGCCTGCTGCATCGTCTTCAGCAGCACACGACCGTCGAGCGCCCGGGTCCATGTCGCCCCGCGATCCACCGACTTCAGGATCACGGCATCGTGCCCCACCACCCAAACAGTATCAGGCCCCGAAAAGCGCACCGAGCTCAGGTCGGCGCTCACCGGTGCCGTCACCTGCTGCCAGTTGGCACCACTGTCGGACGAACGCAGGATCATGCCTCGCGGCCCCACCGCAATCAGCGTGGAACCCGAGGCGGCGATGCCCGTGTACGTGGAACGCGCGGCCGTCGCCCGCATTGGCGGGGGCGTGTCGAGCACGTCCGTCAGCTTGCCCCCCGCGCCCGCAACGGCCACAGCCGCCACCAGCGCCGCACCGGCAATACCCAGCCAGCGGGCCAGACGGGGCCAGAAGCGCTCGGGCCGGAGACGGATCGCGGGTGT
>MESD01000205.1:13148-13506 GCA_001770815.1 Burkholderiales bacterium RIFCSPHIGHO2_12_FULL_69_20 | reverse complement strand
GCGGCAGCGCACTGGCCAGCAGCGCCTGCAGAAAATCGGCCGCGCGCCGGGTGGCGGCATCACCCTTCCACTCGATGCTGCGGGTGCGCGCGGTGTAGCGCATGTGCAGCCGGCCGTCGCTCGGGTCGACGCTGAACACCGGACCGGATTGCGCCGGCCGGACCACGCCGTCGTCGTCAGAACGCGCCGGGATGGTCATCGCATCTGGCGCCATCAGCGCGCGCACATGGTCGGCGGAGGCGTCGCGCAGTGCGATGTAGGCGATCTCGTGGTCCAGCAGCGCACTGTGTCCCCCTGCACGCGCCGGGCGCACGCAGTGCAGCAGCATGCTGCGGATGCGCCGCTCGCCCGGGTGGTA
>MESD01000205.1:0-13119 GCA_001770815.1 Burkholderiales bacterium RIFCSPHIGHO2_12_FULL_69_20 | reverse complement strand
CTCGCCCGGGTGGTAGTAACCGTCGGTGTGCCAGCGGATGGCGCGGTCGGTGTAGGGGATGAAGCCGCCGCGGCCGTCGCTGGCCCCGCTCTGCGTGATGTGCGAAATGCCGTCCTCGTCGGCCAGCCAGTTGGTGTCGAGCTGGTGCAGGCCCAGTTGGGCGGCCAGGTCAGTCACCACCGACTTGTCGGACGGGTTGTCGACGGGCCCGGCCGGGCCGCGGTAGACCACCATGTTGCAGATCGACAAACGCTGCAGCAGCGCGCTGCGCTCGTGCTGCGTCAGCGCACGTGGATCGGCGATGTCGACCACCACGTCTGGCGCGCATGTCGGGGCGGCCGCCAGCTTGGCATCGCGCCAGCGCTGGTAGGGGGCCTCGTCGTCCAGGTCGAAGGGGCTGGCGGGGGGCGCCAGCAGATCGGGGCGGGTGGGGGCGTTCATGGCATGGCCTGGTTCAATCGCCGCTGACCGACGAGTGCCGCATGCGGCGCGGCGCGGTGGAGCACAAGTCGCGCAGCGTCTGCTGCACCTTGCCCACGGCCTCGGGCGCCTCGATGGCCATCACCTGGTCGATCACCCAGCGCCGGTGCTCGGGCGGCAGTGTGGGCTCGAGCCGGTGGCCGAGGTAGCGCAGAAAGCTGAAGTCGGGGCTGAACTCGTCCTGGCCGGCCACGCCGCCAAACTCGCCATAGTGCCCCGAGACCTCGTTGTACAGATCGATGAAGCGGTCGCGCGGCTGGGGCTGGCCCGGCGCGGGCGCGCCCATCAGGTCGACCTCGTTGCCGTGCAGCGTGTCGGCCACATGCAGCACCAGCGCGGTGGTGAAGGCCACCCGGGTGGCGCCGTCGAAACGGTCGTGCGCCAGCCGGTCGGCCACCGCCACCAGGAACACCAGCACCTCGCGCATGAAGGCGAAGTAAGGCTCGCCGGCGTCGATGTCGAAATCGGCACCGCGCATGCGCTTGAGCGTCTGCAGCGCCACGCGCCAGATCGTGAAACCCATCGCCCCGGCCTGCTGCTCGGGCGTCTTCGGCGCACCGGGCTTGAACCAGTGCGTCTTGAGCCGGATCGCCGGGACGTTGCTCATCGCTGTGCACCGTTGCGGCGGGCCGCCAGTCGCCGCATCAGTACCCGCCCTTGCCCAGCGGCTGCGGCAGGCCGGCCACCTTGGCACCTTGCTTGGCCGGCCCCACCGGAAACAGGTCGTACAAGGCCTTGCTGTCGACATCGGGCAGGTGCTCGGCCAGGCCCTTGAGCAGGTTGCGGAAGTTGGGCGTGTGGCCGTGCTCGCGGTATTCGTCGCGCAGGTAGTTGACGACGGTCCAGTGCGCATCGCACAGGCTCAGGCCTTCGGCGTCGGCGATGACCCGCACCACCTCGTCGCTGAAGTCGGGTTCGAGCAGGTAGCCTTGGTCGTCGGTTTCCAGTTGATTGCCGTTGACGAGGTAGGGCATGGGGCGTGTCTCCTGATGAGCGGTGGAGTTGACAGGTCAGAGGCCGACCGCGGCGGCCGATTTGTGGGGTACGAACAGGCCGCAACCCCAGAGACGGTGAGGGCCGATGCCGTGTTCGAGCAGGCGCATCGCGTCGTCGCTCGACAGTCCGTCCAGCATCAGGCTGAAGGCGTGCAGCGACACCGCCTCGCCTTGCAGCCGCTGCAGCCGGCCGCACAGGCGGCGACCGGCCACGCCGAGCTGCTGCAGTTCGGCATCGACATCGGCCAGGAAGTGGAGCTCGTCGTCGCTGGCCGCCACCACCTGGTGGGCATAGAGCGTGCCGTAGGGCAGCAGTTCACGCGGCAACGGGGGGCTGGCCAGGTCGACCCACGACGCGCCCAGATCGAGCCGCGCGCCGCTCAGCGCACCCAGCGCCGCCGCCTGCGCGCGTGGCACGCGCAGCGTCAGCCGCGAGCGGCCCGACAGCAGCGCCAGCGGGCCGGCGCCGGCCGACACGTTGATGCGGTGCACGCCGGCCTGCGGCAGCGTGGCCAGCCACGGCAGCTGGTCGGTCAGCGCCGCGGCCAGCGCCTGGCGGTGCTCACGCGGCAGCGCTTGGCCGCGCAGCGCAAAGGCAACGTCGACCATCGTGGCGCGGGGTTCGTCCATGGGATCGGTGCGGATCAATCGCGGGGTTCGGTGGTGCGGGGTTCTGTGGTGCGGGGCTGGGCGGAGGCCCAGTCCAGCAGGGCCTGGCCCCACAACTCGGCAGTGACCGGATCGATGTCGAAGATGGTGAAGCGGCTCTTCTCGCGGATGCGGGTGCGCAGCAGGCTCATGCCACCGCCCTCGAAGTCGATCTGCTGCAATTCGATCTCCTGCCCGCCCAGCGGTGCGTGCAGGTGGGCCAGCGACAACAAGCGGGTCATCCGGGGTCTCCGTGAGAGGGCAATTAGCCTTCTGCCCCCGCCGGGCGTCCATACCCGGGACGGGTGGTCGGCGCCTACGCCCTTTGGGTAGTGCTGCTACCCCCAGCGAGTGATAGCGCGGCAGGGAGGGCGGCCTCTACATTCGCTGCCAGAGGTCGGCCGATGCCCCACACGGGCCACCCGCCGACCCGGATGGTCAGAACACAGGAGACAGCGCATGGCCAAGAAGCAGCATGACACGCCGATGCTCGACGAGCTGGAAAGCGGCCCGTGGCCGAGTTTCGTGACCGGCCTCAAACGCCTGGCCAACGACAAGGACTACATGGTTGACCTGATGGGTCAGCTGGAGACGTCGTACCGCACCAAGAAGGGCTACTGGAAGGGCGGCACGGTGGGCGTGTTCGGCTACGGCGGCGGCGTGATCCCGCGCTTCACCGAGCTGAAGAACGAGGACAACACGCCGGTCTTTCCCGACGCGGCCGAGTTCCATACCCTGCGCATCCAGCCGCCGGCGGGCATGCACTACAACACCGACGTGCTGCGCAAGATGTGCGACATCTGGGAGGAGCACGGCTCGGGCCTGATCGCCTTCCACGGCCAGTCGGGCGACATCATGTTCCAGGGCGCCAAGACCGACAAGGTGCAGGACGCCTTCGATGCGCTCAACGAACTGGGCTTCGACCTGGGCGGCGCCGGCCCGGCCGTGCGCACCTCGATGAGCTGCGTGGGCGCCGCGCGCTGCGAGCAGAGCTGCTACGACGAGGCGCGTGCGCACCGGCAGGTGATCAACACCTTCCTCGACGACATCCACCGCCCGGCGCTGCCGTACAAGTTCAAGTTCAAGTTCAGCGGCTGCGCCAACGACTGCATGAACTCGATCCAGCGCTCGGACATGGCCGTCATCGGCACCTGGCGCGACAACATGCGCACCGACGAGGCGCTGGCGCGCAAGTGGTTTCACAAGCACGGCATGAACGAACTGGTCAACGACGTGATCACGCGTTGCCCGACCAAGACCATCCTGCTCAAGGAGATCAAGGACGTCGACACCGGCGATCGCATCTCCAGCGTGAAGGTCAGCGACACCCACGCGCTGGAGATCGACAACAGCAACTGCGTGCGCTGCATGCACTGCATCAACGTGATGACCGGCGCGCTGGCGCACGGCACCGACACCGGCGCCACCATCCTGATCGGCGGCAAGCGCACGCTGAAGATCGGAGACCTGATGGGCACGGTGGTGGTGCCCTTCATGCCGCTGAAGACCGACGAGGACTTCGAGGCGCTGGTCGACCTGGGCCAGAAGGTGATCGACTTCTTCGCCGAGAACGCCCTCGAGCACGAGCGCACCGGCGAGATGATCGAGCGCATCGGGCTGGTCAACTTCCTCGAAGGCATCGGTGTGGAGATCGACGCCAACATGGTGTCGACGCCGCGCACCAACCCCTACGTGAACACCGCCGGCTGGGACGACGAAGTCGCCCGCATCCAGGCCAAGAAGGCCGCGGCCTGATCAGGAGCAAACAAGATGGCCATGCGTCAACCGATCGAGAGCGGCGTCCCGGACAACAAGCAGTACCTGCACCCCACGCTGCTGAAGAACTACGGCAACTGGAAATGGCATGACCGGCCGCGGCCGGGGGTGCTGCACCACGTCTCGCACAGCGGTGACGAGGTCTGGAGCGTGCGCGCCGGCACGCAGCGGCAGATGGACGTCTACACCATCCGCAAGCTCTGCGACATCGCCGACACCTATGCCGAAGGGCATGTGCGCTTCACCATCCGCTCGAACATCGAGTTCATGGTCAGCGACCCGAACAAGGTGGCGCCGCTGGTCAGCGCGCTGACCGAGGCCGGTTTCCCGGTGGGCGGCACCGGCAACTCGGTGTCGATGATCTCCCACACCCAGGGCTGGCTGCACTGCGACATCCCGGGCACCGATGCCTCGGGCGCGGTCAAGGCGCTGATGGACGACCTCTACACCGAGTTCATCCGCGAGGACATGCCCAACCGGGTGCACATGTCCACCAGCTGCTGCGAGATCAACTGCGGCGGTCAGGCCGACATCGCGATCATCGTGCAGCACACCAAGCCGCCCAAGATCAACCACGACCTGGTGGCCAACGTCTGCGAGCGCCCGGCGGTGGTGGCGCGCTGCCCGGTGGCGGCGATCCGCCCGGCGATGGTCAACGGCCGGCCGTCACTGGAAGTCGACGAGAAGAAGTGCATCTGCTGCGGCGCCTGCTACCCCCCGTGCCCGCCGATGCAGATCAACGATCCCGAGCATTCCAAACTCGCGATCTGGGTGGGCGGCAAGAACAGCAACGCCCGCGGCAAGCCCACCTTCATGAAGATGGTGATGTCGGGCCTGCCCAACAACCCGCCGCGCTGGCCCGAGGTGTCGGCGGTGGTCAAGAAGATCCTCTACACCTACAAGGAAGACGCCCGCTCTTGGGAGCGCCTGTCCGACTGGGTCGAGCGCATCGGCTGGCCGCGCTTCTTCGAGAAGTGCGACCTGCCCTTCACCAAGTACCTGATCGACGACTGGCGCGGTTCACGGTCCAGCCTCAACGCGTCGACCCACATCAGGTTCTGATGGCCAAGACCTGATCACCACGATCCGACCACGAAGACACCGACATGAAAATCGGCTTGTTAGTCAGCGAGGGGCCCTACACCCACCAGGCCAGTGACACGGCCTACCAGTTTGCCGTGGCAGCGATTGCCAAGGGGCACGAGGTGCAGCGCGTCTTTTTCTACCACGACGGGGTCTACAACGCGACCCGACTGACCGAGCCGCCGCAGGACGACCGGCACGTGGTCAACCGCTGGTCGGCGCTGAAGGCCGAGCACGACGTCGATCTGGTGGTCTGCGTGGCCGCTGCGCTGCGCCGCGGCATCAAGGACGAGGTGCTGGCCCCGGGCTTCCGCATCTCGGGCCTGGGCCAGTTGGTCGACAGCGGCATCAAGGCGGACCGCATGGTCACCTTCGGAGACTGACATGGCGGCACCGAAGAAATTCATGTTCGTCAACCGCAAGGCCCCCTTCGGCACGATCTACGCGCTGGAGAGCCTGGAGGTGGTGCTGATCGCCGCCACCTTCGACCAGGACGTGAGCCTGGTCTTCATCGACGACGGCGTCTACGAGCTGGTCAAGGGCCAGAACCCCAAGGACATCGGCATCAAGAACCATGCACCCACCTACCGTGCGCTCGACGGCTACGACGTCGAGAAGCTGTATGTCGATGCCGACTCGATGGCCGCCCGCGGCCTGACCGAGGCCGACCTGCTGGTGCCGGTGGCGGTGTTGTCCACCGCCGAGATGGCCGACCTGATGGCCGAGCAGGACGTGGTGCTTTCTTTCTAGGGCCCGACATGCTGCACATCGTCAACAAATCCCACGCCCAGACCAGCTCGCTGCAGAGCTGCCTGCGCTTCGCCAAGGCAGGCCATGCGGTGCTGCTGATCGAGGACGCCATCTATGCCGCCACCACCGCCGGGGCCGCCGGCTCGGGCGTGGCTGCGGCAATGGCCGACATCAAGGTCTATGCGCTGCAGCCCGACGTGGACGCACGCGGCATGGCCGGCAAGCTGATGGCCGGCATCACCGCGGTCGACTACGCCGGCTTCGTTGACCTGGTCACCGAACACCCCAACAACCAATCCTGGCTCTGACAAGCGCCAACGTCCGAAGGAGACATCCCATGCCCATCGAAGTCAACGGCACCAGCTACGAAACCGACGAAGAAGGCTACCTGGTCAATCTGGCCGACTGGAACGAGGACATCGGCAACGTGCTCGCCCAGGGCGAGAACGTCGAGATGACCCCGTCGCATTGGGAGGTGGTGAACTTCCTGCGCGACTACTACAACGAGTACCAGATCGCGCCGGCCGTGCGGGTGCTGACCAAGGCCATCGGCAAGCAGCTCGGGCCGGAGAAAGGCAACAGCAAGTACCTGTACGAGCTGTTCCCCTACGGCCCGGCCAAGCAGGCTTGCAAGATCGCCGGTCTGCCCAAGCCCACCGGCTGCGTCTGAAGCGGCCGATCTGCCTGCTGCGCACACCGATCTTGCAGCTGTGATGCTCGCCGTACGGGTGTACGGCTGCGCTTCTCGCCGCAACCTCGGCGCGCTCGCGACGGCATCTCGACCACTTCAGTAACCGCCATCAAACGGAACCGGAATGACCGCGCTGTCGATCGGCTACGCCTTGCTCTTCTACATCGCCACCGCGGTGCTGGTGGTCGGCGTGGGCCTCAAGATCCGCAGCTACGCCGGCACGCCCGCGCCGCTGAAGATCCCCACCACGCCTGCGCCCACCACCACCACCGGCGTGGCGTTGCGGATGACGCGCGAGGTGGTTTTCTTCGAAAGCCTGTTCAAGGGCAGCAAGTGGACTTGGGCCTTCGGCTGGATGTTCCATGCCGCGCTGCTGCTGGTGCTGCTGCGCCATGTGCGCTACTTCCAGCAGCCGGTCTGGGAGGTGATCAACTTCGTGCAGCCCTTCGGCACTTACGCCGGCTTTGCGATGGTGGCGGGCCTGGGCGGGTTGTGGGCGCGGCGCTTCCTGGTCGACCGGGTGCGCTACATCAGCACGCCGTCCGATCACCTGCACCTGGCGCTGCTGTGCGCCATCGGGCTGACCGGGCTGGGCATGCGCTTCGTCGCCCACACCGACATCGTCGCCGTCAAGGCCTTCATGCTGGGGCTGATGCGCTTCGACATCCAGCCGCTGCCGGCCGACCCGGTGCTGTTGCTGCACCTGGCGCTGGTGGCGCTGCTGATGCTGGTGTTCCCGATCAGCAAGCTGCTGCACGCGCCGGGCCTGTTCTTCAGCCCCACGCGCAACCAGGCCGACACCTCGCGCGAGGCGCGCCATGTCAGCGCCTGGGCCGCGGCGCTGGACAAGAAGTAGCCATTCAGGACCTCACCCGTGGCCACCGCTCCGTTCGACACCCCCAAGCTCAAGCCCTATCCAGTGATCCCGCTGGTCGCCGTTGGGGTGATGTCGCACCTCAAGCCCTACGTCGCCTCGCCGGCGATCCAGACCAATATCGGCTTCCCCGGTGAGCTGACCGACGGCTGGGAGCAGCGCGCCATCGCCAAGATGGGCGAGCTGCTGGGCAAGTACCGCAGCCTGCGTGTCTACATGGACGCCTGCGTGCACTGCGGCGCCTGCAGCGACAAGTGCCACTACTTTCTCGGCACCGGTGATCCGAAGAACATGCCGGTGGCACGGCAAGACCTGATGCGCGCGGTCTACCGCCGCTACTTCACCTTCGCCGGCAAGCATTTCCCCAAGCTGGTGGGCGCGGTCGACATGAGCAAAGAGGTGCTCGACGGCTGGTGGAGCTACTACAACCAGTGCAGCGAATGCCGCCGCTGCAGTGTGTTCTGCCCCTACGGCATCGACACCGCCGAGATCACCATGGCCGCGCGCGAGATCATGGATTCGATCGGCCTGGGCCAGAAGTACGCCAACGAGATCATCGGCAAGGTGCACCGCATCGGCAACAACCTGGGCATCCCCGGGCCGGCGCTGGAAGACACGCTGCTGGGCCTGGAAGAAGACACCAAGGAAGAGACCGGCCTGGACGTGCGCTTCCCGCTCGACGTCGAGGGTGCCGAGGTGCTGCTGATCACGCCGTCGGCCGATTTTTTCAGCGAGCCGCATGTCGAGAGCCTGATCGGCTACGCCAAGGTGTTCCACGCCGCGGGCATCAGCTGGACACTCAGCTCCAAGGCCAGCGAGGCCGGCAACTTCGGCCTGTTCATCGGCAACTACGAGCAGATGCGCAGCATCTCGCTGCGCGTCAAGGAAGAAGCGCAACGGCTGGGCGTCAAGCGCATCGTGGTGGGTGAATGCGGCCATGCCTGGCGCGTGGCCTACAGCTTCTGGAACACGCTGATCGGCCCGTTCGACTGGCTTGACTCACGCTACCCGGTGCCGCAGCACATCTGCGAGTTCACCCACGACCTGATCCAGCGCGGCGCGATCGCCTTCGACAAGGAAAAGAACGACGGCCGCATCATCACCTTCCACGACAGCTGCAACGTGGCGCGCGCCTCGCGCATGGGCAGCATGCCGGGCGGGCAGTTCGTGATCCCGCGCGAGATCATCAAGGCGGTGGCCAACCGCTTCCACGACATGGCGCCGGGCACCATCCACGAAGCCACCTTCTGCTGCGGCGGCGGTGGCGGCCTGCTGACCGACGACCTGATCGAGCTGCGTGTCAAGGGCGCGCTGCCGCGCATGGAGGCGCTGAAGAACGTGGTCGACAACCACGGCGTGAACTTCATGGCCACCATCTGCGCCATCTGCAAGGCGCAGTTCAGCAAGGTGCTGCCCTACTACGGCTTCGACATGAGCATGGTGGGTGGTGTGCACCAGCTCGTCAGCAAGGCCATCCGTCTCGGCGATCCCCGCTGAGCACAACAGGAGTCCAGACCATGGCTCACATCGTCATCATGGGTGCCGGCCTCGGCGGCATGCCCGCTGCCTACGAGATGCGCGCGGCGCTGGGCAAGGAGCACCAGGTCACAGTGGTCAGCGCGGTCGACTACTTCCAGTTCGTGCCCTCCAACCCCTGGGTGGCGGTGGGCTGGCGCCAGCGCGACGAGGTGATCCTGCAGGTGGCACCGCTGCTCGAGCGCAAGGGCATCCAATTCATCGCCAAGGCGGTGACGCAGATCGACGCCGACAACAGCCAGCTGGTGCTCGACGGCGGCCAGGAACTGGGTTACGACTACCTGGTCATCACCACCGGCCCCAAGCTCAGTTTCGACGAGGTTCCGGGTGCCGGTCCGCACGGTGGCCACACCCATTCGGTGTGCACCGTCAACCATGCTGAAACCTTCTGGGCCGAGTACCAGGAGTTTCTGAAGAACCCCGGCCCGGTGGTGGTGGGCGCCATGCCGATGGCCAGCTGCTTCGGCCCGGCCTACGAGTTCGCCTTCATCCTCGACACCGACCTGCGCCGCCGCAAGATCCGCAACAAGGTGCCGATCACCTTCGTCACCAGCGAGCCCTACATCGGCCACCTGGGGCTGGGCGGCGTGGGCGACAGCAAGTCGATGCTCGAGTCCGAGTTGCGGGGCCACGACATGAAGTGGATCACCAACGCCAAGACCACCAAGGTGGAAGACGGCAAGCTGTTCGTCACCCAGCTCGATGACCAGGGTCAGGTGCTCAAGGACCACGAAGTGCCGTTCAAGCTGGCCATGATGCTGCCCGCCTTCAAAGGCGTGGATGCGGTGGCGGCGGTGCCCAAGCTGTGCAACCCGCGCGGCTTCGTGCTGATCGACGAATTCCAGCGCAGCAAGGCCTACAAAAACATCTTCTCGGCCGGCGTGTGCGTGGCCATCCCGCCGGTGGAAGTGACCCCGGTGCCCACCGGCGCGCCCAAGACCGGCTACATGATCGAGACCATGGTCTCGGCCATCGTGCACAACATCGCCGACGAGCTGAAGGGCCAGCCGGTGAACACCAAGGCCACCTGGAACGCCATCTGCCTGGCCGACATGGGCGACACCGGTGCCGCCTTCGTGGCCCTGCCGCAGATCCCGCCGCGCAACGTGAACTGGTTCAAGAAGGGCAAGTGGGTGCACCTGGCCAAGATCGGTTTCGAGAAGTACTTCATGCGCAAGATGAAGACCGGCAACAGCGAACCCGTCTACGAGAAATACGTGCTCAAGGCGCTGGGCATCGTGCGCCTGGCCGACAAGTGATCTGCCGCATCTAGCGACCCCTCGAAGGAGACCCCATGTCCGCCAATCTGGAATCGGTGCCCGCCAAACCGCTGAACTTTCGCCGCTACAAGGATGGCGATCACAAGCCGCTGCGCTGGCAGGACGAGATCTTCGACGCCGATCACTCGCACAAGTGCCCCACCTACATCCAGAGCACGCCGCCCTGCCAGGGCAGTTGCCCGTCGGGCGAGGACATCCGTGGCTACCTCAACATCGTGCGTGGCATCGAGAAGCCACCCGCCGGTGTGCCCTGGCAAGAGTACGCCTGGCGCCGCCTGACCGAGGCCAACCCGCTGCCCTCGGTGATGGGCCGGGTCTGCCCGGCGCCTTGTGAATCGGGTTGCAACCGCAACCAGGTCGAGGACTTCGTCGGCATCAACTCGGTCGAGCATTTCCTGGGTGACTGGGCCAACGAGCACCAGCTGGCCTACCCCAAGCCGGCGCAGCTGAGTGGCAAGACGGTGGCGGTGATCGGCGGCGGGCCGGCCGGCCTGTCGGCGGCCTACCAGCTGGCGCGCAAGGGCCATGCGGTGACGATCTTCGACGAGCGGCCCGAGCTGGGGGGCATGATGCGCTACGGCATCCCGGGGTTCCGCACGCCACGTGCGGTGCTCGACACCGAGATCGGCCGCATCCTCGATATCGGCGTGACCGCCCGCACCGGCGTGCGCATCGGCACCGACATCACCCTCGCGCAGATCCAGCAGCAGTTCGACGCGGTGTTCCTGGGCCTGGGCGCGCAGAGCGGCCGCCCGCTGCCGGTCGACGGTGGCGAGGCGCCCAACTGCGTCACCGCCACCGCCTTCCTGAAGGCCTTCAACGACGGCCGCATGCAGCATGTGGGCAAGCGCGTGGTGGTGGTGGGCGGTGGTGATACCTCGATCGACGTGGCCACGGTGGCGCGCCGCCTGGGCCACATCGACCAGATCCACGAGTCCGACCGGCCCGAGAACGCCATCGCCGGCTTTGCCGCCCACGACGCCGCGCTGCTGTCCAAGCGCCAGGGTGCCGAGGTGACGCTGACCTCGATCTTCGCGATCGACAAGATGCAGGCCAGCAAGCACGAGGTGGAGCATGCGCTCTCCGAGGGCATCGCCATCCGGGGCGGCATGGCGCCGGTGGCGGTGATCCGCGACGCCAGCGGCCGCGCCACCGCGCTGCGCGTGATGCGCTGCGAAGCACGGTTGGTCGGCGGCAAGCTCGACGTCAAGAACATCCCCGGCACCGAAGAAGACATCGCCGCCGACCTGATCGTCTCGGCCATCGGCCAGGCGGTCGACTTCAGCGGCCTGGAGGTGCTGAACAACGGCAAGGGCGGCATCAACGCCGACAAGAACTACCAGGTGCAGGGCCAGGATGGCAAACCCAGCGGCATGTTCGTCGGTGGCGACGTGGTGCGTCCGCACCTGCTGACCACCGCCATCGGCCACGGCGCGATCGCCGCCGACGGCATCGACCGCCACCTGCGCAGCGAGGCGCTGGACAAGCGCCCCAAGATCGACGTGCACAGCTTCGACCTGACGCGCAAGTTGCTGGAGAAGGGGCTCAAGATCACCCAGATCGAAGGTCCGCTGCTGGGCACCGACACCAGCACCGGTGCGATCCACAACTTCGACGATCGCTCCGACCGCTACGTCATCTCGCACAAGGAGCTGTTCCTCGGCCACTTTGCCTACACGCCGCGCAACCGCCGCAAGATCGTGGCGCTGACGGCCGAGGAGGCGCTGAACAACTTCGAGGAGCGATTGCTGCCACTGCTGGAGGCCCAGGCCCAGGCCGAGGCCAAGCGCTGCATGAGCTGCGGCCAGTGCTTCGAGTGCGACAACTGCGTCGTCTACTGCCCGCAGACGGCCGTGTTCAAGGTGCCCAAGGCCAAGTCCACCATCGGCCGCTACGTCGACACCGACTACAACAAGTGCATCGGCTGCCACATCTGCAAGGATGTGTGCCCGACGGGCTACATCCAGATGGGCCTAGGAGAGTAGGACCGTGCGGCTCGCCTGGCTGTCCCTGTTGGCCTGCAGCATCTCGGCGCTGCTGGCCGCTGCACCCGCAGCGGCCGGTGAGCGCACGCCCAAGCCGGTGATCGAGCGCGCGGCGCCGGGCACGCAGTGCGTGGAGCCGGCCGCTTACATGCGCCGCCACCACATGGATCTGCTCAAGCACCAGCGCGACGACACGGTGCATGGCGGCATCCGTGGTGCCAAGCACAGCCTGAAGGGCTGCATAGCTTGCCATGCCAGCGTGCAGTCGCAGAGCGTCGCCAAGCAGGAGACCAACTTCTGCGTCAGCTGCCACAGCTACGCCGCGGTCAAGATCGACTGTTTCGGCTGCCACACCGCGCAGCCGCAGGCGCTGGTGCGCAAGGGCAAGCCATGAGCGACGCCAAACCCCCGATGTCAGCGGCACGGCGCGGCTTTCTCGGCGTGGCGGCGGCGGGCCTGGGCGGCATGCTGCTGGCGCCGGGCATCCAGCTGATCCAGATTGCGCAAGCAGCTGCGCCGGCCGGCGGCACGGCCCCGGCCGGCGCCAATCCGGCGGTGCGCTGGGGCATGCTGATCGACACCACCAAGTGCGCCACCGGCTGCACCGATTGCGTGACCGCCTGCACCCAGGAGCATGGCCTGCCCACGGTGGCCAGCCCGACCTCTGCGCAGTGGATCCGCAAGATCGAGATCAAGGAAGTCAAGACCGGCCGCAGTCATTCGGCGCCGGTGATGTGCCAGCACTGCGCCGAGCCGCCCTGCGTCGACGTGTGCCCCACCGGCGCCTCGTTCAAGCGCGCCGACGGCATCGTGCTGGTCGACCGCCACAGCTGCATCGGCTGCCGCTACTGCATGATGGCCTGCCCCTACAAGGCCCGCTCGTTCGTGCACGAGCCGGTCACCGATCAGAAGCCCGACGTGCCGCGCGGCCAGGGCTGCGTCGAGAGCTGCACGCTGTGCGTGCACCGCATCGACCGCGGCGACAAGACCACGGCCTGTGCCGAGGCCTGTGCCAAGGCCG
>MESD01000204.1 GCA_001770815.1 Burkholderiales bacterium RIFCSPHIGHO2_12_FULL_69_20 | reverse complement strand
ACGCTGCCACCCGCAAGCAGCTGGACCGCGGTGCCCGCGTGACCGAACTGCTGAAGCAGGCTCAGTACCAGCCGCTGTCGATCTCGCTGATGGGCGCCACCCTGTTCGCCGTGAACAAGGGCTATATGGACGACATCGACGTGAAGAAGGTTCTGGCTTTTGAAGCTGGTCTGCACCAGTTCCTGAAGACGAGCCACGGCGCGCTGCTGGCCAAGATCGAAGAGAAGAAGGCCTTGGACAAGGACGCCGAAGCCGAGCTGCAAGCAGCCATCGTCGCGTTCAAGAAGACCTTTGCCTAAAGGAGCACGCCATGGCGGCAGGCAAGGAAATACGCAACAAGATCAAGAGCGTCGAGAACACCAAGAAGATCACCAAGGCCATGGAAATGGTCGCGGCTTCGAAGATGCGCAAGGCGCAGGATCGCATGCGTGCGGCCCGACCCTACGCTGAAAAGGTGCGCAACATCACGGCGAACCTGGCCTTGGCCAACCCCGAGTACGTCCACCCCTTCATGCAGCAAGGCGCTGGCAAGAAGGTGGGCTTCATCGTGGTGAGCACGGACAAGGGTCTGTGCGGTGGTCTGAACACGAACGTGCTGCGCGCCGTGACCAACAAGCTCCGTGAGCTGGACGGTCAGGGCGTCAAGGCCGACGTGGTCGCCATCGGCAACAAGGCCACCGGCTTCTTCAACCGCATCGGCGCCAATGTGGTCGCCCAGGTGGTGGGGATGGGGGACACCCCCCATCTCGAGAAGCTGATCGGCCCCGTCAAGGTGCTGCTCGACGCGTACACCGCGGGCGAGCTCAGCGCCGTCTACCTGTGCTTCACGCGCTTCATCAACACGATGAAGCAGGAGCCGGTGGTCGAGCAGCTGCTGCCCTTGAAGGCCAACGAGTTCGAAGGCGAGAAGACTCATTCGTGGGAATACCTGTATGAGCCGGACGCCAAGGTCGTCATCGATGACCTGATGGTGCGTTACGTCGAAGCGCTGGTGTACCAGGCTGTGGCCGAGAACATGGCTTCGGAGCAGTCGGCCCGCATGGTGGCCATGAAGGCCGCCACCGACAACGCAGGCAACGTGATCAAGGAACTGAAGCTGGTCTACAACAAGACCCGTCAGGCTGCGATCACCAAGGAACTCTCCGAGATCGTTGCCGGCGCGGCCGCGGTCTGATCTGAATATTGAATTGAAGGAACGAAGATGGCTGACACACAAGTGGCACAAGCTGTAGGCAAGATCGTTCAGTGCATCGGCGCCGTGGTGGACGTGGAGTTCCCGCGCGATCAGATGCCGAAGGTGTACGACGCCCTGAAGATGGACGGCTCGGCCCTGACCCTGGAAGTGCAACAGCTTCTGGGCGACGGCGTGGTCCGTACCATTGCGCTGGGTTCGTCCGACGGTCTGCGTCGCGGCATGGTGGTCTACAACACCAACGCCCCGATCACCGTCCCCGTCGGTCCCGCCACGCTGGGCCGCATCATGGACGTGCTGGGCAACCCGATCGACGAGCGCGGTCCGGTCGACCAGACGCAAACCGCCTCCATCCACCGCAAGGCCCCGGCCTACGACGAACTGTCGCCGTCGACCGAGCTGCTGGAAACCGGCATCAAGGTGATCGACCTGGTGTGCCCGTTCGCCAAGGGCGGCAAGGTGGGTCTGTTCGGTGGCGCCGGTGTGGGCAAGACCGTGAACATGATGGAACTCATCAACAACATCGCCAAGGCTCACTCGGGTCTGTCGGTGTTCGCTGGTGTGGGCGAGCGTACCCGTGAGGGCAACGACTTCTATCACGAAATGTCCGACGCGGGCGTTGTGAAGCAGGACAACCTGGCCGAATCGAAGGTGGCCATGGTCTACGGTCAGATGAACGAGCCGCCGGGCAACCGTCTGCGCGTGGCCCTGACCGGCCTGACGATGGCCGAGTCCTTCCGCGACGAAGGTCGTGACGTGCTGTTCTTCGTGGACAACATCTACCGTTACACCCTGGCCGGTACCGAAGTGTCCGCGCTGCTGGGCCGTATGCCTTCCGCCGTGGGTTACCAGCCCACCCTGGCCGAAGAAATGGGCCGCCTGCAAGAGCGCATCACCTCGACCAAGGTCGGCTCGATCACCTCGATCCAGGCCGTGTACGTGCCTGCGGACGACCTGACCGACCCGTCGCCCGCCACCACCTTCGCCCACTTGGACGCCACCGTGGTGCTGTCGCGCGACATCGCCTCGCTGGGCATCTACCCCGCGGTCGACCCGCTGGACAGCAACAGCCGCCAGGTCGACCCGAACGTGGTCGGTGAAGAGCACTACAGCACCACCCGCGCCGTGCAGTCGACGCTGCAGCGCTACAAGGAACTGCGCGACATCATCGCCATCCTGGGCATGGACGAACTGAGCCCGGAAGACAAGCTGGCCGTGGCCCGCGCGCGCAAGATCCAGCGCTTCCTGAGCCAGCCGTTCCACGTGGCCGAGGTGTTCACCGGCTCGCCCGGCAAGTACGTGCCGCTGAAAGAAACCATCCGCGGCTTCAAGATGATCGTGGCCGGCGAATGCGACCACCTGCCCGAGCAGGCGTTCTACATGGTTGGCACGATCGACGAAGCCTTCGAAAAGGCGAAGAAGATCCAGTGATCGGCGCATTCGGGCCGGGGGCGTCGTTGCCCTGCTCGCCGCATGCGAGTGCGGCTGTGCGGGGCGCCTAGCCCGCGACCCGACTGCTTGATCACTGAACCTTCTTCTTCACTTTAGGAACACAGACCATGGCTACGATTCATGTGGACGTCGTTTCTGCCGAAGCGAACATCTTCTCCGGCGAAGCCAAGTTCGTCGCGCTGCCGGGCGAGAACGGCGAGCTGGGCATCCTGCCCCGCCACACGCCGCTGATCACCCGCATCAAGCCGGGCGCGGTGCGCATCCAGCCGGCCGACGGTGGCGAGGAGATCTTCGTCTTCGTCGCCGGTGGCATTCTCGAAGTGCAGCCGAACACGGTCACCGTGCTGGCCGATACCGCCATCCGCGGCCACGACCTCGACGAGGCCAAGGCGCTCGAGGCGAAGAAGCTGGCCGAAGAGGCGATGAAGAATGCCAAGACCGACATCGACTTCGCCAAGGCGCAAGGCGAGTTCGCGACCATGGCCGCGCAGATCGCCGCGATCTCCAAGCTGCGTCGCCGCAAGTAAGCGCAGCGCGGCCGCGTGCCGCTGCCGCCGGAAAGCCTGCCAGGCCTGCGCCTCGCAGGCTTTCTTCATGGCCAGTCGCCGTGGGCGGCTATAACCGGGCCCTGGCGGTTCAATCAGGAGGGCACGATGGGCAAGGGCGACAAGGCTGGCGAGGGCAAGAAGACCAAGGGCGAGGGCCGCGACAAGGGCGACGGATCATCCCGGGACGAAGGCCTGTCCAAGAAGGACTACGCGGACCTGATGGAGCCGCTGGAACTGCAGCTCAACAACCTGGCGCGCTGGCTGCTGCACAGTGGCAAGCGCCTGGCGGTGGTGGTCGAGGGGCGCGACACGGCGGGCAAGGGCGGTGTGATCGCGGCCATCGCCGACACCCTCAACCCCCGGCTGTGCCGGGTGGTGGCGCTGCCCAAGCCCAGCGAGCGCGAGCGCACGCAGTGGTACTTTCAGCGCTACGTGCAGCACCTGCCTGCCGCCGGCGAGATCGTGCTGTTCGACCGCAGCTGGTACAACCGCGCCGGGGTCGAGCGGGTGATGGGCTACTGCAGCGAGGCCGAGGCCCAGACCTTCCTGAAACAGACCCCCACCTTCGAGAAGCTGCTGGTCGACGACGGTCTGCTGCTGTGCAAGTACTGGCTGACGGTGGATCAGGCCGAGCAGGAAGAGCGTTTTGCCGAGCGGCTGCAAGACCCGCTGAAGCGCTGGAAGCTCTCGCCGATCGACCTGCAGGCACGCGCCAAGTACGCCGAGTACGGCGCCGCACGCGAAGCGATGCTCGAGGCCACCCACAGCAAGCATGCGCCGTGGACGCTGGTCGATTTCAACGACCAGCGGCGCGGCCGGTTGACGCTGATACGGCACCTGCTGCAGCAGATCCCCGATGTGCCGCTGGCCCCCGAGGCGATCGACTGGCCGCCGCTGGCGCAGGCGCCGCTGAAGGAGACGTTCACCGCGGGGCTGAAGCCGATCGCCGAAGCTTGAGCGGCGGTCGGTCGTCACCGCCTGTGCTCCAATTCCGGCATGAGCCTGACGCCCGGATTCCATGCCCTCTGGCCCACGCCGATCGGCGTGCACCGCCTGCCCGATGCCGCCGCGGTGAACGCCGGCTTTCTGCGTCGGTTTGCCGCGTTGCGCGCCGAGCAGACGCAGGCCCGCGGGTTGGCGCCGGACGCCCCGTTCTTCGCCAGCGACGACCGCCTCATGCCGCACCTGCAGGCGCTGCCCGAAGGCCAGCGCTTCCTGCGCTTCGTCGGCGAATCGCTGCGCGAGACGGTGGGGCAAGCCAATGTGCAAGCCTGGGCCGGACATGCGCTGGCCCCGCGCGTCGACATCCAGGGGATGTGGTTCCAGTGCAGCCGCCAAGGCGCCTTCCACGACGTGCACACGCATGCCAACTGCTCGTGGTCGGCCGCCTACATCGTGCAGATCGACCCCACCGAGCAGCGCATCGCGCACCCGGTGTACGGCGCCGGCAATGGCGTCACCCGCTTCTACGGAACGCCGTTCTCGCACCTGGGCGGCGCCTTCGTCGATCTGGGCAACGCCTACCTGCTGCCGCCGCAGGTCGACCTGCCGCCGGTGGCCGGCCAACTGGTGCTGTTTCCGTCGTGGCTGGCGCACAAGGCCATGCCCTACGACGGTGTGGCCGAGCGCGTGATCATCTCGTTCAACGCCAGCGTCTCCAACCAGGGCGGGCCCAGCCTGCTGCACCACTACGGCCCGGCCTGACCCGCTGCGCTGCACGGGCCGGCGCAGCGCCCGGTGGCGGCGTCGTCAACCCAGGTGCGGCCGGTTGGGCAATTCGTTCGGATTGCGCTGCGCTTCGGCCAGCGGAAAGTGCTGCGCCAGCAGGGCGTCGATGGCATCCACCGCGTCGTTCAAGCCCTGCTCGAAACGGTGCTGGCGGAAGGCCTGCTGCATCGGTGCGATCAGCGCCTGCCACTGCGCCGGGCTGACATGCTGGTTCAGCCCGCGGTCGGCGACGATCTCGATGGCATGCTCGGCCAGCAGCAGGTAGATCAGCACGCCGTTGTTGCGCTCGGTGTCCCACACCCGCAGCTTGCCGAACAGCGTGACGGCGCGGTCGCGTGCGCTCAGGCCCTGCCACAGGTACGACAGCGGCAGGCCGGCTTCCACGCTGATGCGGATTTCGCCACTGTGGGCCGATTCGCTGGCCGCCACACGCGCCTCCAGGCGCTGCAGCGCGGCTTCGGACAGCGCGCGGCGGGTGTCGGTCTCGTCGAGCAGCCGGTGCTTGACGATGCGCGTCAATCGCGTCATCCAGCCCGCCATCACCAGCTGCCTCCGGCGCCACCGCCACCAAAGTCGCCGCCGCCGCCCGAACTGAAGCCGCCACCACCGAAGCCACCACCACCGCCAAACCCGCCACCACCGCCACCGCCGCCCCAGATGATCGGCGGGCCGCCCGAGCCACCACGCCCACCCCCGCGCCGGCCGGCGGCGCCGATGCCCAGCAGGCCGACCATCACCAGCGCGGCCACGCCGGCGCCGGCGGCCAACAGCACACTGGTGCTCAGCCACCAGGCCGCGGCGCCCGTGCCGCCCGCGGTCACCACCGAGCCCAGCTTGCGGCCCATCACCGCGGTCAGCACGCTGCCCACCACCGGCACGCCGACGAAGAAGAACATCGCCAGCGTTTCCCAGTCGATGCCGGTGTTGACCGGGCGGCCGCCTGCGGCCGGCTCCGGCAGCTGTTCGCCCTGGATGCGGGCGATCAGCGCGTCGACGCCGGCGGACAAACCACCGGCGAAATCACCTTGCTTGAAGGCCGGCGTGATCCGGTTCTGAATGATCTGGCGCGCGGCCAGATCGGGCACCGCGCCCTCCAGCGCCTTGGCCGGCGCGATCCAGACCTTGCGGTCGTTCTTGGCCACCACGATCAGCAGCCCGTCGCCCACATCGCGGCGGCCGATCTTCCAGGTCTCGCCCAGGCGCTGGGCGAAGGCGGCGATGTCTTCGGGTGCGGTGGTGGGCACCATCAGCACCACGATCTGCGGACCGGCCTGGGCCTCGAAGGCCGCCAGCTTGGCCTCCAGCGCATCGCGCGCGCCATCCTCCAGCGTGGCGGTCTGGTCGATCACCCGCGCATTGAGCGCAGGCACCGCCTGCAGGTCTTGCGCGCGTGCTGCCGGCGCCACCAGCCACAGCGCCGCAGCCACCAGCCCCAGCAGGGCCGGCGCCAGGCGGCGCAGCCAGCGCTTCACGGACCGATCAGCGCGAGGCTGCCGGCGCCGGCGTGGCCGCCGGCTTGTCGAAGCTGACCGACGGCGGCACGCTGATCGCCGCCTCGTTGGCCACGGTGAAGCTGGGCTTGACTGCGTAGCTGAAGATCATCGCCGTCAGGTTGGACGGGAAGCTGCGTGTCAGCACGTTGTACTGCTGCACCGACTTGATGTAGCGGTTGCGCGCCACGGTGATGCGGTTCTCGGTGCCTTCCAGTTGCACCCGCAGGTCCTGGAAGGCCTGGTTGGCCTTCAGGTTGGGGTACTGCTCGGCCACCACCATCAGCCGGCTCAGCGCGCCGGTCAGCTGGCCCTGTGCGGCCTGGAATTTCTGGAACGCCGCGGGGTCGTTGATCAGCTCGGGCGTGGCCTGGATGCTGGTGGCGCTGGCGCGGGCCTGGATCACCTTGGTCAGCGTCTCCTGCTCGAAGTTGGCCTCGCCCTTGACCGTGGCCACGATGTTGGGGATCAGGTCGCTGCGGCGCTGGTACTGGTTCAGCACCTCGGCCCAGCTGCCCTTGACGTCTTCGTCCAGGCGCTGGAAATCGTTGTAGCCGCAGCCCGACAACAGCAGGGTGAAACCCAACAGCGTGGCCATCAAGACCGAACGTAGACGTGACATGGAATCCTCCTGCGCAACCCTTGTGCGCGCCGCAGCATAGCTGAGGGCGCGAGGTGGTCAATTCAAGGCGCGCGCCGGGCCGGCGCCGGCAGGGCGGCGGCCATAATCCCACGCATGAACGCCCCGCTGCAAAACGACACCTTCCTGCGCGCCTGCCTGCGTCAGCCCACCGACCATACGCCGATGTGGCTGATGCGCCAGGCCGGCCGCTACCTGCCCGAGTACCGTGCCTCGCGTTTGGCCGCGGGCAACAGCTTCATGGGCCTGGCCACCAACCCGCATTACGCCACCGAGGTGACGCTGCAGCCGCTCGACCGCTACCAGCTCGATGCGGCGATCCTGTTCTCCGACATCCTCACCGTGCCCGATGCGATGGGCCTGGGCCTGAGCTTCGGCGCCGGCGAGGGCCCGAAGTTCGCGCACCCGCTGCGCGACGAGGCCGCGGTCGCCAAGCTGGCCGTGCCCGACCTGGACAAGCTGCGCTACGTGTTCGATGCGGTCAGCTCGATCCGCAAGGCACTGAATGGCCGGGTGCCGCTGATCGGCTTCTCGGGCAGCCCCTGGACGCTGGCCTGCTACATGGTCGAAGGTGGCGGCTCGGACGACTACCGGCTGGTCAAGACCATGCTGTACTCGCGGCCCGACCTGCTGCACCGCATCCTGGCGATCAATGCCGACGCGGTGGCGGCCTACCTGAATGCCCAGATCGACGCCGGCGCGCAGGCTGTGATGATCTTCGACTCCTGGGGCGGCGTGCTCGAGCACCGGGCCTTCCACGCCTTCAGCCTGGCCTACACCCAGCGCGTGATGAACCAGCTCAAGCGTGAGCACGCCGGCCAGCGCATCCCGGCCATCGTCTTCACCAAGGGCGGTGGCCAGTGGCTGGAGCAGATCGCCGCCACCGGCGCCGACGTGGTGGGGCTGGACTGGACCTGCGATCTGGGTCTGGCACGCCAGCGCGTGGACGACCGGGTGGCGCTGCAGGGCAACCTCGACCCGATGGTGCTGTTTGCCACACCCGAGGCCGTGGCGGCCGAGGCGCGCGCCGTGCTCGACAGCTTCGGCAGCCCGCAGCGCGCCGATGGCCGCTGGGGCGGGCACATCTTCAACTTGGGCCACGGCATCAACCAGCACACGCCCGTCGAGCATGTGCAGGCGCTGGTCGAGGCGGTGCACGGCCACTCGCCCACGCTGCGTCAGGCGGCGGCCGCGCGTTGACGTCTTCGACGTCCCGCCACCTCGTCTTTTTGGGGTGAGTGAGCGCTCAGGGCTTGACTTATCCCCAAAAACGCCCGTGCGACAAAGTGCCGGTCAAGAAAGTGCAGCGCAGCATCGAATTTGCTGAAAATTCGTGCTAAGTGATTGATGTAAAACAGCTTTCCGGTATTGCCTCAAACTTGGGCAATCCAGCCGGGAGCCCGTTGGATCAAGCACTTAGCGCGTCCGCGAGCAGCTTTCCCACAAAGTTATCCACAGAAGCCGGGGATAGTTGGAAAACTCGTTTTCAATCATGAACTTAACGCGGTTTCTTGATGTGAAGGCGAAAAACCCCCCGCAAGTGCGGGATGGTTCTCGGTGACTGCCCTCACCGTTTCGGTGGCCGTGGAGGCGCCGCAGCACAGCGGCTTGACCGGCGCGCTGCATTACCTGAGTGAGCAGCCACTGGCACCCGGCACCTTGCTGCGGGTGCCGCTGGGCAAGCGCGAGCTGCTGGGCATCGTGTGGCACGACGACGTGCCGCCGGCCGGCGCGCCGGCCGATATGCCCGCCGCCGCGGCCACGCACCAGTTGCGGCCGGTGGGCGAGGTGTTTCACGCGCTGCCGCCGATGGCGCCGGCCTGGCTGGCGCTGGTCGACTTTGCCGCCAGCTACTACCAGCGCAGCGTGGGTGAGCTGGCGCTGTCGGTGCTGCCGCCCGAACTGCGCAAGCTGGATGCCCCTGGCCTGGCCAAGCGCCTGGCGCGGCTGATCAAGAAGCTGGATGCCACACCGGTGGCGGTGCATGCCGAGCCGGTGCGGCCACAGCTGGCCGCCGAGCAGCAGGCGGCGCTGGGGGTATTCGAAGCCGCCTTCCTGGGTGCCGATGCCACACCGCGGCCGCCGCCGATGCTGCTGCACGGCGTCACCGGCAGCGGCAAGACCGAGGTCTACCTGCATGCCACCGAGCGCGTGCTGGCCGCCGGCCGCCAGGCGCTGGTGCTGGTGCCCGAGATCAACCTCACGCCGCAGCTGGAGGCCCGCTTCGCCGAGCGCTTTCCCGGCCACCGGCTGGTGGCCATGCACAGCGGCCTGACGCCGGTGCAGCGGCTGCGCAACTGGCTGATGGCCCATCTGGGGCGGGCCGACATCGTGCTGGGCACACGCATGAGCGTGTTCGCCCCGCTGCCGCGGCTGGGGTTGATCGTGGTCGACGAGGAGCACGACCCGTCCTACAAACAGCAGGAGGGCGCGCGCTACTCGGCGCGTGATCTGGCCGTCTACCGCGCCCACCTCGAGCGGGTGCCGGTGATCCTGGGCTCGGCCACGCCCTCGCTCGAGACCTGGCAGCGCGCGCTGCCAGGGCCCCAGCAGCGCTACCAGCGGCTGGCGCTGGACGCGCGGGTGGGCGGCGGCGCGCTGCCGCGGGTGCGGCTGTTCGACATGGGCGTGCTGCCGCGGGTGAACGGCCAAGCGCCGGTGCTGGCGCCGATGGTCATCGACTCGCTGCGCGAGCGCGTGGCCTGCGGCGAGCAGTGCCTGGTGTTCCTCAACCGCCGCGGCTACGCACCGGTGCTGCACTGCGCCGATTGCGGCTGGAAGAGCGGCTGCCCGCACTGCAGCGCCTGGCGCGTGTTCCACAAGGGCGAGCGCACGCTGCGCTGCCACCACTGCGGCTTCACCGAGCGTGTGCCGCGCGCCTGTCCCGATTGCGGCAACCTCGACATCGCACCACTGGGCCGCGGCACCGAGAAGCTGGAAGAGCAGCTGGCCGAACTATTGCCCGGCGCGCGCATCGCCCGGCTCGACGCCGACACCGCGCGCGGCAAGGGCCAGCTCGAATCACGCCTGGCCGAGGTGCATGCCGGCGAGGTGGACGTGCTGGTGGGCACGCAGATGGTGACCAAGGGCCACGACTTCCGCCGCATCACGCTGGTGGTGGCGGTCAACCCCGACAGCGCGCTGTTCGCCAGCGACTTCCGCGCGCCCGAGCGGCTGTTTGCGCTGCTGATGCAGGCCGCCGGCCGCGCCGGGCGCAATGCGGTGGACAGCGCGCGCAGCGAGATGTGGGTGCAGACCTGGCATCCCCAACACCCGTTGTACGCGGCCTTGAAGAAGCACGACTTCGGCGCCTTCGCACAAAGCCAGCTGGCCGAACGCGAGGCCGCGGGCCTGCCGCCCTTCAGCCACCTGGCGCTGCTGCGCGCCGAATCACGCGACGCGGCGGTGGCGCTGGCCTGGCTGCAGGAGGCGGCCGCGCTGGCCGCCACGCTGCCCGGCGCCGACGGCGTGACGCTCTACCCGCCGGTGCCGCCCGCGGTCAGCAAGGTGGCGGGCATCGAGCGGCTGCAGATGCTGGTGGAGGCGCCCTCGCGCGTGCGGCTGCAACGCCTGCTGGCCCATTGGATGCCCGCGCTGCATGCGCTGCGTGCGCGCCACAAGGGCCTGGCGCGCTGGGCGATCGACGTGGACCCGCTGGCGATCTGATCAGCGCCGGCGCTGCGCCGCGAAGCCGACGCTCAGCAGGCCAGCGAGCATCAGCGCCAGGGTGGCCGGCTCGGGCACCGGGGCCGCATCGCTCAGGCTGAAGCGCACCGACCACTGGCCGCCGGGCTGACCGGCGCCACCGAAGGCCACGGGTGTCTCGGTGTCGAATGTGAAGCCGTCGACCAGCATGCCGCCCAGCGGGTAGTTGGGCGAGGCGCTGACCACCAGGCTGTAGTGACCTGCGGCCAGGTCGGTCAGCAGCAGCCCGGCATCCAGCATGCCCTGGCCGGCATCGACCTGGGGGAAGGGCCCATCCACGTCGTCGCCCAGTGCCAGCAACTGACCGCCCTGGTCGAACAGCGACAGCAGTGGGTCGAAATTGGCGCCCGATTGCCACGAGTCGGTCCAGATGCGCAGGTCCGACGACGTGCTCACGTCGAACTCGAGCGTGGCCAGGTCGATCTGGCTGGCCAACTGGCCGCTGCGGCTGGAGTCGGTTGTGTCGGCCTGGGCGGCCAGTGCGCAGCTGGCCAGCGTCAAAGCGCCGAGACCGCGGGCGGTGAGGGTGATGAAGTTGGTCATGGGGCGGGTCTCGGTGTCCGGGGTGAAGGTGTCTGCCGCGCTGCGTTTCACGGCGCCAGCACCGGGGGGTTGGCGGCGGGCGTGGTCTGCGCCGACGGCGCGAGACGGTTGGTGCCCGCCTGCACCTCGAAGACGGCCGCCAGCGTCTCGATGTTGCTGGGGCTGGCCACCGTGTCCACATGCCACCATTCGCCCACGGCGCGCTGCGGCGTCACGTCGACCAGCATGTAGCCGCGCTTGTGCAGGTTGATGTACTTGAAGTGTGGGTTGATCGCGCGCAGGAAGCCGGCGATGGCGCCGTTGGTGTCGGTGTCGATGCCAGGTGAGCTGATCGAGGTGCCGACGAACTCCACGGCCTGTGAGCCCTCGCCGGTGGCCGGGTTGTAGCCACCGCTGGTCACGTCGGGGTTGTTCGGATCCTGCGTCAGGTCAGCCACCCAGGAGCTGTGGATGTCACCGGTCAACACCACCACGTTGTCCACGCGGGCGTGGCTGGCGTCGCCTTTGATCACGTCGTAGATGCGGTTGCGGGCCGGCTGGTAGCCGTCCCATTGGTCGCTGTTGAGAAACGCCCCACCGCCGGCGGCGTTGGTCGCGGCCACCCCCTTGAGCTGCGCGAACATCACGCCCTGGCCCAGCAGCTTCCAGCGCGCCGGCGTGGTGCGCAGGCGCTCGGCCAGCCAGGCTTCCTGGGTGGTGCCCAGCAGCGTGCGCGCCGGATCGGCAAAGTCGCCCGTCTGCACGAAGCCGGCGCCCAGCGGCGTGGCGACAGTGGCGGCCAGCTGCTGCGAGCGCGCACTGAGCCGCTCTTCGAGCATGACCAACTCGACCAGATCGCCAAAGCGGAAGCTGCGCTGGTTGCGCCGCAAGTCCGTGGGATCGGCCACGCGGATCGGCATCCATTCGTAGTAGGCCTTCAGGCCGTTGGCCACGCGGTCGGCGTAGGTGCCCTCGGTGGCGTCGTGATTCTGCGCACCGGCCACCCAGGTGTCGTTGGTGATCTCGTGGTCGTCCCAGATCGCGATGAACGGATGCTGGCGATGCACCGCCTGTGAATCCGGGTCGCGCTTGTACTGGGCGTGGCGCATGCGGTAGTCGGCCAGCGTGACCATCTCGGTGGCAGGCTCGGGGGTGCGGGCGCTGCCGTACTGCCCGGTGCCGTACTCGTAGATGTAGTCGCCCAGATGCACCACCAGATCGAGGTCGGCCCGCTGCGCGATGCGGGCATAGGCGTTGAAATAGCCGGCCGCGTGGTTCGAGCAACTCGCCACCGCCATGCGCAGGCGGGCCGTCGCGCCCACCGGCAAGGTCTTGGTGCGGCCGATCGGGCTCTCGCTGCCGCCGGCGGTGAAGCGGTAGTAGTAGGTGGTGCCCGGCTGCAGCCCGATCGCATCGACCTTGACGGTGAAGTCGCGCGCCGCGCTGGTGAGCGCCACACCCCGCTTGACGATGCGGCGCAGGCCCGGGTCGGTGGCCATCACGTAGGTCACCGGCACGGTCGGCTTGATGGTGGCGATCGTGACGCGGGTCCACAGAATCACGCGGTCGGCCAGCGGATCGCCGCTGGCCACGCCGTGCTGGAACACCACCGAGGCGGCATCGGCCCCGGTGCTCAACGCCGCCATCGGCGCTGCAGCCAGCAGCACCGCGCCCGATCCCGAGCGCTTGAAGAAGTCGCGGCGATTGCTGCCGGTGGTGATCGGTTTGACGCTTGTCGGGCGGCCCATGAGAGATGTCCTGGTGGGGTCGGTGCTCCGGAGGCGGCACCGTCGGTGCGCGCAGTCTGACAAGACTGTTTGACGCTGGCGCGTCAGCGCTGGCCGGCCCGTGATCCGAACGGATCCGGTGCCCCCGTGGCCCGGTAGGCGCTGTCAGCCGCCCGGCTGCACCCCGAACCGCCCAGCCCGCGCGCTGAAGCTGGCACATGCCAGCACCGTGCTGCTCACGATGATGCGTGATGCGCACGGCCGTTGGTGTGGGCGCTGGCGCGGCAAGCCGCCCAGCGCGGCGGCCGAGGCGCCCGGTGCGATCACGCACCGCCCTCCGACGACAAGCCGACGCGCCTGCGCACGGCCGCCACCAGCGGTGCGATGCACGACGGGGGAAAGGGCGACACGCTGCTGACGTTGATCTCGCACAGCACGAAGCGCTGCGCGCCGTCCGCGGTTGGGTCGCCCAGCATGAAGTCGCAGTCCCACAGCAGCGGCAGTTGGTCGGTTGCCAGGCCGACGCGCTCGCGCAGCAGCGCGATCCAGTTCGACTCCAGCTGCTGCCGCAGTGTCTGGAAGCCCGGCAGATCCGGCCCGTGGTACAGGCGCGGCCCGGGCAGCGGCGCATCGGGATGCAGGGCGTTGACAGCCTGGACGCCGAAGCCGGTCACGCGGTCCTCGACCAGATAGGCCCGCACCATGCCCTCGGCCAGCCGCGGCTGCCAGGCCTGGTCGATCAGGTGGCCACCGCAGGCCGGCTCGAAGTAAGGCGCCAGCGTCGCCTGCAGGGCGGCCAGGTCCATGCGCTGCGGCACGCTGCCGCGCTGGGCATGCTGCACCAGCAGCGTGTCGTCAGCCGCCTGCTCGACACGCCACACGCCGATGCCGCTGTGGCCTCGATGCTGCTTGAGCACGCGCGCGCCGTGCCGCAGCCGCGGTGGCAGCTCGGCCGCCAGTTGCGCCAGGCTGTCGACGCGGTGCACGTCGCTGCCGAACGGCAGGTCGCGGGTCTCGAACAGCACGTCCTTGGTGCCCAGGTGCCCGATGGCATCGGGATGCGCGCTGACCAACACGCCCGTCTGCGCCAGCGTGCGCAACAAGGCATCGAGCCGGTCACGGCGGCGGCCGTCCTCGATCGGGTTGCACCACACCAGCACGGCTTGCACGTCGCGCAGCTGGGCCATCACCTCGTCGGCAAAGTCGTCGTGATAAACGGCGGGCTCGGCGTCCACGCCGGCCGCGGCGAGGGCGTCGAACAGCGCCGCGAAGCGGCTTGCCGAGCGGTCGGCACGGTCGCGGGCAGCGCGGTCGCCGGGGTACAGCAAGGCGACCTTCGGCGCGGGCGTGGCGGTCATGGCGTCGAGCCTGCGGGCTTGTCGACCAGCGGCTGGCCTGCCGCCTGCCAGCCGTCGATGCCGCCGCGCAGGTAGCGTGCGTTCAGGCCCGCGGCTTGCAGCCGCATCGCGGTGGCGCGGCCGACCTCATGCCCGTAGACGCAGTACACGACCAGTTCGCGGTCGGCGGGCAGTTCGGCCGACCAGCTGGACACGGTGGCCGGGTCGCACCAGCGCGCGCCGGGGATCATCGTGCGTGCCTGTTCAAACACACCGGCCCGGCGCACGTCGAAGACCAGTGCGCCGCCGATCTGGTCCTGGCTCGCGCCAAAGGGCTCGCTGGCCGCGTGCACGGCATTCTGGTACCGGGCATACACCGCAGCCCAGTCGATGTTGCCCATGAAAGCATCGATGTAGGCGCCCGCCGCCGCGCCGAAATCCAGGTGATAGGCGTGCTCGTACATGTCCAGCCCCAGGATCGGCACGCCGCCGGCCACCGCCTGCGTGTGGTCGGCGGCCCACTGGTTGACCAGCGTGCCCTCGCGCGGCTGGAACACCAGCAGCACCCAGCCCGAGCCCCCGCCCAGCGCCTGGCCCATGGCGATGAATTCATCCCGCCAGCGTTCGACGCTGCCGAAGCTGGCGTCGAGCATCAGCGTCGCAGCGGGTTCCATCGTCACGCCGTCGCCGCCCCGCCAGCGTTCGACGCTGCCGAAGCTGGCGTCGAGCATCAGCGTCGCAGCGGGTTCCATCGTCACGCCGTCGCCGCCC
>MESD01000203.1 GCA_001770815.1 Burkholderiales bacterium RIFCSPHIGHO2_12_FULL_69_20 | reverse complement strand
ACTCACAACCCCCTGCGTCTACGAGGTCCGATCGGCCGCGCACCACCACCGCGTCAGCGGTTTGGTCCATCGGCCAACAGCCGCCATTCGCGCCGCGGGATGCCGAATTCGCCTTCGCACACCCGCAGCGTCATTGCGCCGGCAGTGGCGTAAAGCCGCCCCAGGCGGTAGATCAGCAGGTCGCCCAGGACTTGCGGGTGGCGCAGACGCTCGCTTTGGTCGACAGCCACCATCGGGTTTGCCCCAGGATCGGTTGATTAGATCAATTCATTGTCCGGCGCCTAGATTGCAGCCTGCAAACCGGAGATGCCCTATGAACCGCCGCCTCTTGACCCTCGCTGCCGTCCTGTCCGCCACCCTCGCCAACTTCGGCACCGTTGCGCATGCGCAAGGTGACAAGCCGGTGCGCATCCTGGTCGGCTTCCCGCCCGGCGGGTCGATCGACATCGTCGCGCGCCTGCTCGCCGACAAGCTGCGCGAGGACCTGAAGACCACCGTCATCGTCGAGAACCGCGCCGGCGCTGGCGGGCGCATCGCAGCCGAGTTGCTGAAGTCGGCACCGGCCGACGGCAGCACGCTGATGATCACGCCCGTGGTCGTGCCGGTGCTGGCGCCGATGGTGTTCACCAAGCTCAACTACAACGCCGCCACCGACTTTGCACCAGTGGGCCACGTCTGCAACTTCGGCTTCGCGGTCACCGTGCCGACAGCGCTGCCGGTCAAGAACGTCGCCGAACTGGTGACTTGGCTGAAGGCGAACCCGCAGAAGGCCAACTTCGGCTCGCCGGCAGCGGGCAGCTTGCCGCATTTCTTCGGCGAGATGCTCAGCCGCGAAGCGAATGCCGATTTGGTGCACGTGCCGTTCGCCGGCGGTGCGGCATTGCTGGGCGCGCTGGTTGGCAACCAGGTCAGCGCCGGCGTCGACGTGGTCCTCGAGACGCTGGAAGCGCACAAGACCGGCAAGGTGCGCGTGATCGGCACCTCCGGCGACAAGCGCAGCAGCGTGCTGCCCGACGTCCCGACGCTGAAGGAGCAGGGCTACCCAAACATGGTGGCGCAGGGCTGGTTCGGCATGTATGCGCCAGCCAAGACGCCGCCGGCCGTGATCGACGCCTTGAATCGCGCGTTGAACAAGGCACTCAAGCAGCCTGACGTGCTGGACCGTTTCGCCAAGCTGGGCCTGGACGCCGGCGGTGGCAGCCCGGCTGAGCTGACGGCGCTGGAGCGCAGCAGCACCGCGCGCTGGGCGCCGGTGGTCAAGGCCACCGGCTTCCGAGCCGACTGAGCGCCCGAGCCATCCAACAAGCAGGCCCGCCATGCACCAACCTCATTACGCCGTCACCGGTGTCGCGTCCGGTATCGGCGCCGCACTCGCCGCGCAACTGCTGGCGCGCGGCTGCCGCGTGACCGGCTTCGACGTTCGACCACCGGTCGACGCGGCATTCCCCTGCCACGCGCTCGATCTGGGCGACCTTGGCACGATCGACCAGGCGGTCGGGCAGGCGGCTGGCCCGTTCGACGGCCTGTGCAACAACGCCGGCATTTCGCCGAAGCCGGGTCACGAAGCCGCGATCCTGACGATCAATTTCTTTGCCCAGCGCGCGTTCACGCGGGCGCTGCTGCCGCAACTGGCTCCGGGCGCGTCAATCGTCAACATGGCCTCGCGCGCCGGTGCGCGGTGGCGAGAGAGCATTGAGCAGGTCAAGCGCCTGGCAGCGCTCGACCCGCGCGATGTGGTGGCCTTCGTACGCGACGAGCGCATTGACGCCGTGCGCGCCTACAACCTGTCGAAGGAAGCGCTGATCGCCTGGACGCTGGCCGAGTCCGAGGTCATGACAGCGCGCGGTTTGCGCATCAATGCCGTGTGCCCAGGCGCGGTGGCCACTGGCTTGTTGGCCGACTTCGCGGCCGCCTTCGGCGAGGCGATGGCACGCAACGTCGCGCGCGCCGGCCGGCCCGGGCAACCGGAGGAGATCGCGGCGATCGCAGCCTTTCTGCTCGACCCGCAAAGCAGCTGGCTGCGCGGCGCCGAGATCTCGCCCGACGGCGGCATGAGCGCCTTCGCCACCAGCGACGCGCTCGGGCTGGCCGCGCTTCGGCTCTGAGGAGACCACGCCATGCAACTGCCTGTCTTCGACGACGATCTCTACGCCGACGCTGTGATCCGCGACCCCTACCCGGTGTATGCGCGGCTGCGTGCGATGGGGCCGGTGGTGTGGCTGTCTCAGCACCAGGTCTATGCGCTGCCCCGCTACGCCGAGGTGGCCAGCGTGCTGCGCCAGCCCAAGCGCTTCAGCAGCGCTCGTGGCGTGTCGCTGAACGAGCGAACGAACCGGCTGCTGGTGGGGAGCACGCTGAACTCCGATCCCCCCGAGCATGACGCCACGCGCAGCATCACGTCGCAGCCGCTGCTGCCCGGCGCGCTGGAAGCCATCGCCCCGCGCATCCGCCGCGCGGCCGACGCGCTGGTCGCCGAACTCACGCAACGCGGTCACTTCGACGCGGTGAGCGACTTCGCGCAGTACCTGCCGGTGACCATCGTCGCCGAGCTGGTGGGCCTGCCCGACGCGGCGCGGCAGAAGATGCTGACCTGGGCGTCGGCCACCTTCAACCTTTTCGGCCCCGAGAACGAGCGCGCGAAGGCGGCCTTCGACGACCTGCGTGACCTGAAGGCCTTCCTCGACGAGTACGGCACGCCCGAGAAACTGAAGCCCGGTGGCTGGGCACAGCGCATCTTCCAGGTCGGCGCCGAGCGTGGCATCCCGTTCGACACCTGCGCGCAGCTGATGCGCGACTACATCAACCCGAGCCTGGACACGACGATCTCGTCGACCGGGCAGGCGATCAAGTTCTTCGCCGACGCGCCGGACCAGTGGGCGTTGGTGCGCGAGCGGCCCGAGCTGATTCCGAACGCGGTAGAGGAGGTGGTGCGACTGGCCTCGCCGATCCGTGCCTTCACGCGTTTCGTCACTGAGGATGCCGAGATCGCCGGCGTGCCGATCCCGCAAGGCGCGCGCGTGATGGTGATGTACGCGTCGGCCAACCGCGACGAACGCAAGTTCGCCGACCCCGACCGCTTCGACGTGACGCGCGACGTGCACGACCACCTGGGCTTCGGCTCGGGCGTGCACATGTGCATGGGCATGCACCTCGCGCGCCTGGAAATCGTGAGCCTGCTGCAGTCGCTGGCACGGCGCGTGAAGACCATCGCGCTGGCCGGTGAGCCGGTCGTGGCGATGAACAACACGATCCGCGCCTACGCTTCGCTGCCGGTGGTGGTGGTGGTGGAAGTTGACGATCGCGTGGCGGACGCGGCCGATGCGGTGACGCCGCCGGAACGCGAGACGCTGTCGGTTCGGATTACCGCGCGGCATTTGGCGGCGCAGGACATCGTCGCGATCGAGCTCGAGAGTGCCGACTGCTCGCCCTTGCCGCCTTTCGATGCTGGCGCCCACGTGGACGTGCGGGTGACAGGCGATCTGCTGCGCCAATACTCGCTGAGCAACGACCCGGCGGCGCTCGGTAGCTACCGGATTTGCGTGCTGCTGGACCCGAAATCGCGCGGTGGTTCGGCGGCGGTGCACGCGGCCTTTCACGTCGGCCAGGTGGTGGAGATCGGCCGCCCGCGCAACAACTTCCCGCTGCGCATGGATGCGGCGCACACGGTGCTGTTCGCCGGCGGCATCGGCATCACGCCCATTCTCGCGATGGCGCACGCGCTTCACGCCGCGGGCCGCAGCTTCGAGCTGCACTACTGCGGCCGCAGCGCGGCACGGCTGGCGTTCCTGGACGAACTGCAGCGCTTCGGTCCGCGCGTGCAGCTGCACCTGGATGACGGACCGGCGTCGCAGGGCATTGACATCGACGCCGTGCTGGCTGCGCCGGCCACCGACCGCCACCTGTACGTCTGCGGCCCGAACGGCTTCATGGACTTCGTCACCCAAGCGGCACATCGCCTGGGCTGGCGCGATGACACGGTGCACCTGGAACGCTTCGGCGCCGAGGTCAACACCGACGGCGCACCGTTCACCGTGGTGGCGGCGCGCAGCAAGGTCTCGTTCGAAGTGCAGCCAGGCGAACGCATCGCCGACAAGCTGATCGCGCACGGCATCGAGGTGCGCATGTCGTGCCAGTCGGGCGTGTGCGGCACCTGTGTCACGCGGGTCATCGACGGCATGCCCGACCACCGCGACCATGTGCAGACTGCCAGCGAGAAGGCCAGCAACCGCTCCATCACCGTGTGCTGCTCGCGTTCGAAGACGCGGCGGCTCGTGCTCGACCTCTGAAGGACGCTCCATGAACGACTATCCGGATGTGCTGCTGCACATCGACGGCCACTGGCGTGCCGGTCGCGCCGGCGCCACACTGCCAGTGCAAGACCCTGCCACCGGCCAGCGCATCGGCAGCGTGGCGGTGGCTGAGCGCGAGGACCTGGACGACGCACTGGCCGCCGCCTCGCGAGGCTTCGACACTTGGCGCCGTGTGCCGGCCGTGGAGCGCGCCAAGCGCATGCACGAGGCCGCGCGACTGCTGCGCGAGCGCGCCGACGCTGTTGCGCAGCTGCTGACGCTGGAAAACGGCAAGCCGCTCTCCGAGGCACAGGCCGAAGTGCGCTTCGGCGCCGACATCATCGACTGGTTCGCCGAGGAAGGCACCCGCATCGCCGGCCGCATCGTCGCGCCGCGCGGCGAAGGCCAGATCGCCCAGGTGTTCAAGGAGCCGGTGGGCCCGGTGGCGGCGTTCACGCCGTGGAACTTCCCGATCAACCAGCTGGTGCGCAAGCTATGCGGCGCGTTGAGCACCGGCTGCTCGATCATCGCGAAGGCGCCGGAGGAGACGCCCGCGTCACCTGCGGAACTGGTGCGGGCCTTCGTCGATGCTGGCATTCCGGCCGGCGTGCTGGGCCTGGTGTATGGCCGGCCTGACATGATCAGCAGCTACCTGATCCCACACCCGGTGATCCGCAAGGTCACGTTCACCGGCTCGACCGCGGTGGGCAAGCAGCTGGCGGCCCTGGCCGGCGCGCACATGAAGCGCGTGACGATGGAGCTGGGTGGCCACGCGCCAGTGATCGTGGCCGAGGACTGTGATGTGGACCGTGCGGCCAGGATCTCGGCGGGCGCGAAGTTCCGCAATGCCGGGCAGGTGTGCATCTCGCCGACACGATTCCTGGTCGCCCGCGCGGTGCACGAGCGCTTTGTCGCCGGGCTCGTCGCTGCCACGGAAGCGCTGAAGCTGGGCCACGGCCTCGAACAAGGCACGGCGATGGGGCCGCTGGCCAACCCGCGCCGTCTGGACGCCGTGCAGCGGCTGACGCGCGATGCCGTCGAACGGGGCGCGACGTTGGCCGCGGGCGGCGAGCGCCTGGGCACCGCGGGCAACTTCTTCGCGCCCACAGTGCTGGACAACGTGTCGCGTGACTGCAGGGTCTTCAACGAGGAGCCGTTCGGCCCCGTCGCTGCGGTGCAGGGGTTCGACACGCTGGACGAGGCCATCGCCGAGGCCAACCGACTGCCGTACGGACTGGCCGCTTATGCCTTCACCGGCAGCCTTCGCACCGCGCACGCGATCAGCCAGCGGCTGGAGGTGGGCATGCTGTGGATCAACCAGCCTGCGCCAGCGTGGCCCGAGCTGCCCTTCGGCGGCGTGAAGGATTCGGGCTACGGCAGCGAGGGCGGTCCCGAGGCGCTGGAGGGCTATCTCAACACCAAGTCGGTTTCCACCCTGGTGCTCTAGTATGAAAACACCCCCACGCTCCCTTCGTTCGCTGCCCCCCGAGGGGGCGCGTCAGTGCCTTCGAGCGGCCGGGCGCCACTGACATGAACGTACTTTTCATCATGGCCGACCAGCTGCGCTGGGACCACCTGTCCTGCGCCGGCCACCCGTACCTGCGCACACCACACATCGATGCGCTCGCCCGGCGCGGCGTGCGTTTTTCGCAGGCCTACGTGAACAGCGGCGTTTGCGGCCCCAGCCGCATGAGCTACTACACCGGCCGCTATCCCATCAGCCACGGTGCCACCTGGAACCGTGTGCCGTTGGCCGTGGGCGAACGCACGCTGGGTGAATACATCCGCGCCCATGCCGGCGGCCAGGGCCACGACCTGTGGCTGGCGGGCAAGACGCACGCGCTGCCCGACGACGAGGGCCTGGCGCGCCTGGCCATCGAGGCCGAAGGCGAGCTGGGCCACCTGCTTCGACGGGGCGGCTTCCGCGAGATCGACCGCCACGACGGCCACCACGAGACGCGCGACACCGACGGCTATTCCGGCTGGTTGCGCAAGCAGGGCTACGACAGCCCGGCGCCTTGGTCCGACTACGTCATCTCGGCGCTGGACGAGCACGGCAGCGTCGTGAGTGGCTGGAACATGCGCAACGTGCATCTGCCGGCGCGCGTGGCCGAGCCGCATTCGGAGACCGCCTACACCACCGACCGCGCGATCGAGTTCATGCGCGAGCGGGGCGACCAGCCTTGGGTGCTGCACCTGAGCTACGTGAAGCCGCACTGGCCCTACATGGCGCCGGCGCCTTACCACGCCAAATACACAGCAGACCAATGCCTGCCGGTGGTGAAGCACGCTGACGAACTGCGCGATGCCCACCCGGCTGTGGCGGCCTACCGCCAGCACGAGGAGAGCCGCAGCTTCGCGCGCGACGAGGTCGTGCGCCATGTGCGGCCGGCCTACCAAGGCCTGATCGCGCAACTCGACGATCACCTGGGCCGCTTGTTCGAATTCATGGACAAGCAGAACCTCGCACGCGACACGCTGGTGATCTTCTGCGCCGACCACGGCGACTTCCTTGGCGACCACTGGCTGGGCGAGAAGGAGCTGTTCTACGACACCGTGCAGCGCGTGCCCTTCATCGTGGCCGATCCGCGCGCCGCTGCCGACGCGACGCGCGGCACTGTCGACGACCGCTTCGTCGAGTGCGTCGACGTGGTGCCGACGGTGCTGGATGCGCTCGGCGTGCCGATTCCCGGCCACCGCGTCGAGGGCCGGAGCCTGCAGCCGCTGCTGCACGGCGAGTCCCCGGCCTGGCGCGATTTCGTCTACAGCGAACTCGACTACGGCTTCAAGGGCGCACGGCTGACGTTGGGCCGTACGCCGCAGGAATCGCGCGCGTTCTCGATCCGCACGGCCACGCACCGCTACGTGAACTGGCTGGACCTGCCCGAGCAACTATTCGATCTGCGCGCTGACCCGACCGAGCTGCAGGACCTGGGGCGTGAGGCCGGCAGCGCGGCGGTGCGCTCGCAGATGCGTGATCGCCTGCTCGACTTCCTGGCCCGCCGCAAGCACCGCACGTCGGTCAGCGACGAATTCGTCGCCAGCCGCACCGACACGCACAAGAAGGCCGGCGTCTTCTTCGGCCAATGGTGAGGCGCTGACGGCCATGTGGCTACCGACATGGCGCCAGTCCGGTCAGGAGCCCGACTACCGGTTTTCCCTGGCCAACGAGCGCACCTTCCTGGCCTGGATCCGCAGCGCGCTGGCCCTGCTGGCGGGTGGCGTGCTGTTGGTGCAGTTCGCGACGCGCCTTTCACCGCCCTGGCTACTGGCGTCGATCGGCATCGCGCTCGCTGGCTTTGCGGGCCTGGTGAGCGTGGTGGCCTACCGGCAGTGGCGCGACAACGAGATCGCGATGCGCCACGCCAGGCCCCTGCCGCCCAGCGTCGCGATCCCCTTGCTGGCCGTCTTGGTGCTGCTCGTGGCGATGGCGATCGCCGTGGCGGTCTGGCGCCGCTGACATGGGCCGCGACCCCGGGCTGCAGGCCGAGCGCACCGCCCTCGCTTGGAGCCGCACGGCGCTGGCCATGCTCGCGAACGCGTTGATCCTGCTGCGCGCCGGTCTCGTCGGCGAGCGGTGGATGCTGGCCGCCATCGGGCTGATGTTGCTGTTCGGCGCCGGCCTGACGCATGCTTTCGCGGGCGCGCGCCGGCGCATGCTGGCCGAGGCGGGGCACGTCGTCGCGGCACCCGCGCCAGTGCTCATCGGGACGACGGTGCTCACCGCGGCGTGCAGCGGCGGTGCACTGCTGGCGATCATCGTGGCGACCGGTCGCGCATGACGCCGCTCAGTGCCATTTTCCTGTCCCATCACGCGGCGCGCCCGGGTCGGCAGCCCTGGTCTCCACAGGCGTCGTAGGGCCACCGGCCACCACCGGAGAGGTGTCGGCCACCACGCGCGGCAGCTCGCGTGTTGGCGCCGACCGAAAACTGACCATCAAACCTGCGTAGTGCCGACTGAAAACTGACCAGGGTGAACGACCTACCCTGCTGCAATTTGTGGCAGGGGAATTGGACGGTGATCACCATGGCCTTGAAGGGCAAGATCCGCGCGCTGCACCAGCGCGAGGGCAAGTCGATCAGCGAGATCGCCAGGCGCACGAGCCTGTCACGCAACACGATCAAGAAGTGGTTGAAGGCGCCTGCGGAGGCGGCGCCGAAGTACCGGCGAGAGTCATCGCCCGGCAAGCTGGCGCCATTCGTGGCCACGCTGACGCAGGCGTTGAAGGGCGACGCGCACCGGCCGCGTCATGAGCGGCGCACGGCACGCGCGCTGCTGCTGCAACTGCAGGCCCAGGGCTATGACGGCGGCTACAGCCGGCTGACCGACTTCATCCGCACCTGGCGCCAGGGCGAAGGCCAGGCGGTGCTAACCACGGCCTTCGTGCCGCTGAAGTTCGAGCTGGGCGATGCCTTCCAGTTCGACTGGAGCGAGGAAGGGTTGGTGGTGGGCGGCATCTACTACCGCCTGCAGGTCTCGCACCTGAAGCTGTGCGCCTCGCGGGCATTCTGGCTGGTTGCCTACCCAAGCCAGGGCCACGAGATGCTGTTCGACGCGCACACGCGCTCGTTCACCGCGCTGGGCGGCATCCCGCGTCGGGGCATCTACGACAACATGAAGACGGCAGTCGACAAGGTCAAGAAGGGCAAGGGCCGCATCGTCAACGCCCGCTTCTCGGTCATGTGCAACCACTACCTGTACGACCCGGACTTCTGCAACGTGGCCTCGGGCTGGGAGAAGGGGGTGGTGGAGAAGAACGTTCAGGACAGCCGGCGGCGCATCTGGATCGAGGCCGGGCAACGGCGTTTCGGCTCGTTCGCCGAATTGAACGCCTGGCTGGCCGAGCGGTGCCGGTCGCTGTGGGCGGAGATCCGCCACCCCGAGCACAAGCAGTTCAACGTGGCCGAGATGCTGGAGTTCGAGCATCCGCACTTGATGCCCATGCCTGAACCGTTTGACGGCTATGTGGAAGCGACCTCGAGGGTGTCGAGCACCTGCCTGGTCGCGGTGGCACGCAACCGCTACTCGGTGCCGTGCGAGCTGGCGGGCCACCAGGTCAGCACCCGGCTATACCCGGGCCGCGTGGTGGTGGTGGCTGACGACAAGGTGGTGGCCAGCCACGAGCGGCTGAGCGACCGGGGCCAGACGCGCTACGACTGGCAGCACTACATCCCGCTGGTGCAGCGCAAGCCGGGGGTGCTGCGCAACGGAGCGCCGTTCGCCGACATGCCCGAGCCGCTGATCCAGTTGCAGCGCGCGCTGATGCGCCGCCAGGGTGGTGACCGGGTGATGGCACAGGTGCTGGCCGCCGTGCCGACGGCCGGGCTGGAGGCCGTGTTGGTGGCCGTGAGCCTGGTGCTCGAGACCGGGGCGGTCAGCGCCGAGCATGTGCTCAATGTGCTGGCCCGGCTGAACGCCGGACCGGCGCCTGAGCAGGTGGAGACAGCGCTGCAGCTCAGCGAGCCACCCAAGGCCGACACCGGCCGCTACGACAGCCTGCGTGGCGTGGCCGAGGAGGACCACCATGCCTGAGGTCACCGATGTGAGCGCAGCGCTGAAGGGCCTGCGGCTGTACGGCATGGCAGCGGCCTGGGCTGACCTCAATGCCCAGGGCGGGCCGGGTGCCGTGGACAGCGGGCGCTGGCTGATCGAGCACCTGCTGCAGGCCGAGGCCGGTGACCGGGCCGTGCGCTCGGTGAACTACCAGATGGGCGCGGCCAAGTTCCCGGCGCATCGCGACCTGGCCAGCTTCGAGTTCGAGTCCTCCAGGGTGGACCGGGCACTGGTCGAGCAGCTGGCCGATATGACGTTCACCGAGCTGGCGCACAACGCGGTGTTCATCGGTGGGCCCGGCACCGGCAAGACCCACCTGAGCACGGCCATCGGCGTGGCCGGCATCACCCGGCGCGGCAAGCGGGTGCGCTTCTTCTCCACCGTCGATCTGGTCAATGCGTTGGAGCGGGAGAAGGCGGATGGGCGCGCCGGGCGCATCGCGCTCATGCTGATGCACATCGATCTGGTGATCCTGGACGAGCTGGGCTACCTGCCGTTCAGCCAGGCCGGCGGGGCGCTGCTGTTCCACCTGTTGAGCAAGCTCTACGAGCGCACCAGCGTGCTCATCACCACCAACCTGGCCTTCGGCGAATGGGCCAGCGTCTTCGGCGACGCGAAGATGACCACCGCACTTCTGGACCGGCTGACTCACCACTGCCACATCATCGAGACGGGCAATGAGTCCTACCGCTTCAGGCACTCAACGGCCACCGCCAAGACCAAGATCAAGGCGCGGGAGCAGGCCCGCCGGACTGCTGCGGCAGACACCAACCTGGAGGGGCCAGCAACGACCAACGATTAGACTTATCCACAGACGGCTGTCCCAGAGACAGCCTCCCGCCCCTGGTCAATATTCAATCGGCGCAGGTGGTCAAAATTCGGTCGGCGCCAACAGTCGATGCCCGTAAGCTGCGCCCGGCCGATGAGTCACAGATGGTCGCGGGGCATGGGAAGGGTCTTCTGTGGTGGGGTGACGCTGAGGCAGCCGGCGGGCCGGCCCCTGGGCGTGCACGCCAGGGCATCAGAAGTCGTGCTTGATGCCTACGTCCCAGCCGGTGCTCTTGCGGTCGGCGGGCATGTTGTCGCGCGTCTCGCTGATCAGGTCGGCGTACAGCGTGGTGCGCCTGGACATCGCGTAGTGGTAGCCGAAGGCGAACTGCCTGTCGGCAACGACGTACAGGTCCTTGTTTGTCAGCTGGCCAAAGCTGGCGCGCAACTCGCCGGCACCGATCTTGGTCGTTGCGGCGAGCAGCCAGGACTGGTGCTTCTGGCCGTTCACGTTGGTGCCGTTACCGATCAAGCCACGCAGCGCGAAGGCGCCGAAGTTGTAGCTGCCTTTCACCGTCACCCAGTTGTCGTTGGCATTGCCGGGGTTCTCGAAGCCCACGCCCAGGCGCAATGGGCCGACGGCGTAGGCCAGGCCCAGGCTGTAAGGGCGGTCGTCCAGACCTTCGCCTTCGGTGATCTGGGCGGCGATGGTGAAACCGCCGTCGCTGTAGCGGTAGTTCAGCGAATCACTGTAGCGATTGGTGCCGATGCGCCCATTGACGATGCTGCCGTTGCCGGCCACGGTGTCGCTGCCCCAGGGGTCGGCCGGGTTCTGGCCGAAGGTGTAGGCCGGGTTTTCTTCCCGGCCCAACGTGACGCGGCCGAAACCGCCTTCCAGGCCAACGATGCTCTTGCCTTCCCAGAAGCGCGTGCCAGCACTGCCGGTGTCGGCGTTGAATCTGTGTTCGATCTGGAACACGGCCTTCAGGCCGCCGCCCAGGTCTTCGGTACCGCGAAGCCCGAAGCGGCTGCCGGAGCCGTTGCGCAGCTCGGTGTTCTCGACGGCGTCCGCCGGTTGTGCCAGCGACAGGTCGATGCGGCCGTACATCGTGACCTGGGCCGTGGCCAGGGACGAGAATGCGCCGAGCAAGGCGGCGGTGAGCAGGGTGCGTGACATGGCGAGAGGATATTGTTTTCAAACGCCCCCTTTCCTCCCCATGGCACCCCGAACACTGCAGAGCACGGTGCCGCCACGCTTGAATCTGTCTTGGGATGCAGGCTGAGATCTGTTGGGCGTTGACAGCGCCGCCGAAGGAGTGTCTTTCCGGGGCGCGCGCTGTCTTCGGGTTGCCCCTTGTCGCTGGGCCGCTTCCATCTGTCGTGCAACCACTCGGACGCAGCCGATTTCACCAGTGGGGCCTGCCTCTGTGGGGTCCGTTCTGGTGTTCGGTTTGTGATCGCTTCGGAGAAGCGTCGACCAGACGAAATGCCACGAAGCTGCCCATCTCCACTGTTAGCAGATGGCCGCGTCGAGCCAAAGAGAGGCCCAGACTCGTCGCCAGAAACTTGCCGCTCGGAGGCACCCCACGACGAGATATCCGGGCGCGACGGCAAGGACGGCTTATGGCTGAGACTGATAGTTCGCGAAGCGCGCCGACATCAGCCGTTGGCAACCCAGCCGATCACTGCAGAGGACCGCTGCCGACAATTGAACCGGCCAATGAGTCACGGCAGGATGTGCATGCGGCCGACGCATGGCTGCACCCACGGCGATGCGCCAATGCGGCAGTCGCGCCTGCCGCGAACCCTGCGACTATCCGCATGTCCTCCTTCACAAGCACCGGTTCACGGCGCACCGTGCCGGCCGCGCACCGGCGCCCACCCAGGATGCCTTCGATAAACGCTCCGCCGATTGCCCTGCCGGGCTGTCGGCTCACTACGCGGTGGCTGACCGTGCTGGCCGCGCTATTGGTGCCCGTCGGCGCGGCGCAGGCGCAGGCTCCTCTGGCAGCCAAGCCGACGCTGCGGCTGCAGACCGCAGGCGCCTTCACGGAGGTGGTGCTGGCCTTGCTGCCGGCCTTCCAGACGTAGTCTGGCCTGAAGGTGGACGTGGCCTCGGGACGGGCTGGACCAGCCGTTCGACGTGATGTTCGCCAGCAAGGACGCGCTGAAACGCCTGACGGCGGCCGGCCAGGTTCGCCCGGCGTCGGTCACCGACGTGGCCAGCGCGGGCATCGGCATCGGCTTGCACGCGGGCACGGCGCCGCCACCGCAGTCGACCACCGTGGAATTCATCGACGCGCTGCGGGCGGCGCGGGCGGTCGCGTACATCGACCCGCCCAGGCGGCTCCAGCGGCATCTACCTGAACGGCCTGTTCCAGCGCCTGCAGATCGCCGACATGGTTCGGGCCAAGGCGGTGCTGGTGCCGGGTGGCTTGGCGGCCCAACGGGTGGAGGCCGACATCGTGCTGCAGCAGGCCAGCGAGATCCTGCCGGTACGGGGCGTGGTGCTGGTGGGCTGCCAAGGCTTTGTTCCAGCCCGAGCTTCTTCCACCCCAGCACGAACCGACGCATGTACAGATTGGCCAGCAGTGGTGAGATCACGCCATGTACGCAAAAGCGAACATTGTCCAGAACCGTCAGCGCCAGCGGCAGGCGCGCGCGGATCGAGCGATCCTGCAGGCCCGCCGGAGG
>MESD01000202.1 GCA_001770815.1 Burkholderiales bacterium RIFCSPHIGHO2_12_FULL_69_20 | reverse complement strand
GCGATAGCGCCGACAGCTTCAACCGGCGCTGCACCGTCAGCATCGACACGCCGAACCGCGCCGCCACGTCCTCGACGCCCTTGCCTTCGTCGATCAGTGCCTTGAAGGCCTCGAACTCGTCGGCCGGGTGCATGGGCTCGCGCCCGCTGTTCTCGGCCAGGCTGACCTCCAGCGCCCGCTCGCGCGGCACCAGTTCGCACAGCACCTCGTGCTCCTTGGGCAAGCGCCCGCGCTGCTGCAACAGCAGCAGCGCACGCCGCCGACGTTCGCCAGCCGCCACGGCGAACTTCACTTTGCGCGCCTTGCCCCTGCCGACCACATGCTCGGTGACCACCAGGTTGTGCAGCAAGCCCTGCGAATCGATCAGCGCGGCCAGTTCTTCGATCTGTCCGACAGAGTGACGCCGAACGTTGAACGGCGACGGCGCGAGCGCCGACAGCCCGATCGAGAGCAATTCCTTCGTGTGTTCCATGACCTGAACTCCTTTGGTTGATGACAACAAACCGCAGACATCGCGACGCGCGCTCAGGGCGGCACACCAGCCCATGGCAGGCTCCACCGCCGGGACCGCATGGCAACCGTTCGTAAGAACTGTCGTCCCGCAGAGTTCTTCTCAATGCCGATTCGGTTTTGCACGTTCTTGCCCTTCTGCATTCACAAGGCACCTGCCCTAATTTCCGAGGGAGCCGCTTCCTTGAATGGAAGGGCTGTTTGCCCTCGGCGTCAGGTGCGTTGTTGAGCTGATCTCTGCCCCGCATTCGTCGGTCGCCGTGCGAAACCGAAAGCGCCGCGGCGAAGCGCGAGCGCAAGGGCACCGTGGAATAAATGGAAGGGGCCCGCCAGAGTGAAACGGCGGCGGGAAGGCGGCCGTTTATGCCGCGAAAGGCCCTCGCGCTCGTGCGCGCGGCGCTACGGTTCGCATAGGGGGCGACTGATGGATGCGGGAGAGGCCAACATGCCGACGACGACCGCCTGCCATGCGACGAAGTCCGCCCCGGCAGCAAGGAGCATCAAAGCGATCTTCATCACCAGGGCGGACCGGCGAGACGTTATGGGACGACAACGCGCCGAAGGCCACGGTAACTATCGTCACAACTTGGATACAGGCGCGCCGTGGACAAAGCACGTGCTTCTGCTCTCGAATTCGGCTATAGCGGCCGCCCATCCTGGCAAGCCGTCGCACAGCCGCCGCTCCGAGCGGTCCAACGGTCTTCAAGACCCGCTGGAGCACGGATGAGCACTGATTGCCAACCACCCGCCGCCTCGACATCGGCGACGATCGAGGTGTCCCCGCCGTTCAGCAAACGGCGCCTGGATCGGATCGACGAACCGGCGCGCCCACTTGGCGCCAAGCGCGCAGCATTGCAGTTGCGTCGCCAGAGCGCGCCGGTTGCTGCTGAGGCCAAAGAACAGCGCAGCGGCACTGTTGAGCGAACTCTGGCGTCGAGGGACGCCACAGTCGCGTTCGCCCTGCGCGCAACGGCCTTCGGCCTGCTGGTCGAGCGAACGCAACGCCAAGCCGTCGGCACCCGCCTTGTGCAGACCATGGTGTTCGAAGACCAACCAACGTTCGACCGCTGGTGCGATTCAGAGCCGATGCGATTCGAAGATCCGATGCTGTACGACCGGCTTCGCCGTGAAGGCCATGAAGCACTCGGTGGCCAACGGTGAAGCGACGAGCCTGGCCGCGCTGACGCGCTCGCCGGACTACGCCGCGCGCGTGATCGACATCCTGCCCGTCATCGGCGACGCCGATTCCACCGAGTCGGTCGTGGCGCTGTTCCGGGCGGCTGTGGCAAGCCTGGGCGCGGATGCCGGCGTGTTCATGAGCTACCTCCGCGACGATGCAACACGAGCGTCGTACCGATCCGTGTTGGCCTGCGATCCGGTATGGGGATCGGAGTACGCACGTCAGGGCTGGTTCGAACACGACCCCTGGTTGCGCCACGCCACCCATGAAACCGAACCCGCGCGATCCAGTGAACTGAAGCTGGTGTCGGCCGACGAAGCAGCGTTCGCGGCTGCCTCAGCCGCATTCGGCTTCGCGTCTGCAGTCATCGCGCCTGCACCAACCTGCGTCGGCCATTCACGCGTGGGCGTGCTCTGCCTGGGCTCGCAACATGCGGACTTCTTCGACGACGAGGGGTACGCGAAAGTTCGTGTGCTCGCACGTTCCTTGGCGATGGAACTTCACCGCTGGATGCTGCAGGCCATCCGGCAGGAGTTGCTGGCCAAGTCACGTCTGACCGCCGCAGACATCGAACTGCTGCGGCATGAAGAAGCTGGGCACAGCAGCAAAGTCATCGGGCTGGAATTGAACATTGAGGCCAAGACGGTCGACTGCCGGTTCCAGCGGGTCAGCGCCAAGCTCGAGGCACCCGACCGGCGCACTGCGGTCCGGATTGCGCGGCTCTACGGCATCCTTTGAGCACCGCTGTCGGAGTTGCCCTGACGAGTCATCCGTGACGCCGCCAGTCATCGACCTCTGCCGCGACTGCCTCGGTCGTCAAGGATGCCAGCCGAACAACCTGAAGCTGTCCTGTCCAGCCGGAGATCTCGGTGCGCGGGTCGATGTAGATCGCGATGATTTCAGTCAGCGCGTCGGTCACCTTCCCGGCGTTGGTCAACGAGCGCCATTGCTCGATGGAAGCAGTAGCTGGCGACATCGCCGACGCCGAGATAACCTGGAGCAGTGTGTTGATGTCCGTGCCCATGGCCTGGAGGCGATCGGACCATGCGATTGCACGCGCGCTCAGCGGGACCTCCAGCCTTGTGCTGATGGACCGGTACAGCGCATCGCGCAGAGCCGGTGGCAAAGTGAGTCCACCAAGGCCGGCAAGGCCCATGCGCATCCATACCGGCCGCTGTGGATCCAGCTTTCGCAGCGCATCGAGTAGGGCTGTCTCGAACGCTGCCTGAGAGGGCGGCGTATCACCCTGCAGCGTCAGCCCCGGCACCAGGCGCTGCCCTGCCAGGGCCGTGAGGTCGATGACTTGTTCGCCCTGCTGCACGAGCCTGTCGACCACGCGGCACAAGCCGCCTGCCGGGGGCGCCAAGAGTGGCCGGAAGGTCAGGGCCCGGGGCAGGAGTTCCAGGCCGGCGCTGACCCAGCGTCGGTAGTTGATCCAGCCACCGCCGAGCACGTCGACCCTGAAGCCTGCGACCTTGAGCGGACCGGCCCAGGCCAGGCTGTCCAGACCGCCGCGGTCGCAGTAGACCAGGACAGCGTCGCCTGCTGAGAGCCGCTCGACCTGCGCCGCAAGGGGGTACGGCATCGCGGGTGCCGCTTCGCCAGCCACCGCCGCGATGCCACGTTCCGTCGACGTGAACTGAACACCGGCAAGACGAGGCGCAGCAACCGGCACGTTGACCGCACCGGGCAGGCGATCCTCTTGGTACGCCTCGGCACTACGGGCGTCGATGACGAGGGCATAGGAAGCGAATTCCTGGACCTCCATCTGGTGCGGATGCACCAGCGAGTCGAGAGACGCCAAGTGGGTGGGCATCGTGTCCGACCTGCAGCAGGTGTGCTGGAAAACGGCCCGAATCCAGCGCCGGGCCGATGGGGTTTGAGTCCTAGAGTGACTTCACGGTGTTCAAAGAGCCGGCACGGGATGCCCCCTCCAAACCACCGCCGAACTGAGGGCTCTGAACATGAACCAACTGTCGAATGTAGACCTGCCGTCCGGCCCTGCCAAGTGGCAAGAATCCTCCCTGACGGGTCGCCCCCACATCACTTGGGCAGGCGCAATCAGCGCCCTGCTGCTCGCGTTGGCGGCGCTTGCTCCAACCCCGGCACGGGCCGTGGACGGCTGCCTGGTGCTGCTGTGCTTCGCCGCCCCGAGCTGGCGCTCCATCCCGCAGTGCGTGCCGCCCATCAAGCAGGTGCTGCGCGACCTGTCGCGCGGCAAGCCCTTCCCGACCTGCGGCATGGCGGGCGGCGGCAACTCGGCCAGCCACGCCTGGGCCAGCGCGCCGACCTACTGCCCACCGCAGTACACGCGGGTGTCCGAGGGCGAGAGCGGGCCGATCTATTCGTGCGACTACACCGGCGCGGTGTCCGTCTCGGTCCAGGGAGCGCCCTTCGCCCGCACCTGGTGGACGATGGCAGGCGACACGGTGACCGAGTTCAGCCCGGCCGCGAAAGCGCAGCTCGGCACCTGGGATACGCGCTTCGACGACGACTACGCCGCGTGGCTCGCCGCCCTGCCGCCGCCGGCCCCGCCGACGGACTCGGGCTCCTGAGGCGTCAGACCATGGATGCCTCCGTCTTTCTCGCGCTGGCGCTCGCCTGCGCACCCCAGGTGCACACCCACACGGCGCACGCCCTGGTCAGCGTCGAGAGCGCCTTCAACCCTTGGGCGATCGGCGTGGTGGGGGGTGCACTGGTTCGCCAACCCCGGCACCGGGCAGAAGCCCTGGCCACGGCCAGGGCCCTGCAAGCCGCCGGCTGGAACTTCAGCGTAGGTTTGGGCCAGATCAACGTCGGCAACTTCGAAAGGCTGGGCCTGACGCTGGACTCTGCGTTCGAACCTTGCACGAACCTCACGGCCATGCAGTCCGTACTGGCCGAGTGCTTCGACCGGGCCCGAGCCCCGGCCGCAACCGCCACTGCGACCATGACGACGACCACGCCCCCACCCGTGGACCAGACGGCGCTGCGCCAGGCCCTGTCCTGCTACTACAGCGGCAACTTCGCCACCGGGTTCCGCCATGGCTACGTGCGCAAGGTCGTGGCCGCCGCTGGCACCGCTTCGCTTGTCGCTTCGCGTGCCATTCCCCCCGCCCAACCGAAGGAGAAGACATGAGATCCCTCGCATCGATCCGGCGCGCTGCGCCGTCACTGGCACCCGTCCTGCTGGCGACGGTGTCGCAAGTGGCCCTGGCCCAGGGCTTCGACAAGGTCAACACGACGGTCACGAACATCAACACCATCCTGGTGACGATCTCCATCGCGGTGGTGACCATCGCGATCATCTGGGCCGGCTTCAAGATGATCTTCCAGGGCGCCCGCCTGGCCGACGTGGCCAACGTGCTGATCGGCGGCACGCTGGTCGGCGGTGCAGCCGCCTTCGCCAGCTACATCGTGACCTGACCGGCGGGCCCGACCATGCAAGGCGAAGCCATCTACAAGGGCGCCACGCGCCCGGCCATGAAGCTGGGCATCCCGCTCGTGCCGCTGGTGGTGCTGTTCGGCACCGGCATGCTGCTGATCATGTGGGGCGGCACCCTGGTGAGCTGGTGGATCGCCCTGGGCGTGGTCGTGGCCTTCGTGCCCGCGCTGCTCTGGATGCGCTTCGTCACATCCAAGGACGACCAGCGCTTTCGACAGATGTTCGTCGCCATGAAGCTTCGCCTGCACGACCGCAACCGCCGCTTCTGGCATGCGCGCAGCTATGCGCCCACCCTCTATCGGGGAGCCCGCGATGCTTGGCATGTCTAAAGCCAACGGCGCCGACCCTCGGCCAGGCCGCAGCAGCTTCAGGCCACGGCACTGGGCGCAGGCCCAGGCAGAGAACCCGCTGGCGCGCTTCGTCCCGTTCTCGTCGCTGGTCAGCCCGCACGACGTGATCACGCGCGGCGGCGACTACCTGCGCGTCTGGCGGCTCGACGGCGTGGCCTTCGAGTGCGCCGACGAGCACCAGATCAGCGAGCGGCACGAGGCGCTGTGCAGCCTGCTGCGCAACCTGGCCGGTGGCCAATGGGCGGTATGGACCCACCGGCTGCACCGTGTCGTCAGCGACAGCCTGCAGGACCCTGAGCAGCCCGGCTTCGCGCGCGACCTGTCGCAGGCCTACCAGGCCAAACTCGGCGAGCGCCGAATGATGAGCAATGAGCTCTACCTGACGCTGGTGTATCGGCCCAACGTCTCGCGGGTGAGCCGCGCCCTCCAATCGACGCAGCGCACACGCGCCGCCGTCGCCGAAGCGCAGGCCGATGCACTGCGGGTCATGGAAGAGCGCACGGCGCTGGTAGGCCGGGTGCTGCGCGGCTTCGGTCCTGATCTGCTTGGAGCGCGCGAACACCGTGGCAGGTCCTACTCCGAGGTGGCCGAATTCCTCGGCTACCTGGTCAACGGCTGCTGGCGGGCGATCCCGATGACGGCCGGGCCTCTGTATCGGACACTGCCGACCGCCCGACTGTCCTTCGGAGGCGACAAGCTGGAACTGCGGCAAGGCGATCACCGTCGCTACGCAGCGTTGGTCGACATCAAAGAGTACGCCGACGCGGTCGAGCCCGGCATCCTGAACGCGCTGCTCTACGAAGCCAGCGAGTTCATCGAGACGCAGAGTTTCTCGATCCTGCCGCGCCGCGAGGCCATGCACGCCCTCGAACTTCAGCGCGACCAGCTCATAGCCAGCGACGACGTGGTGGCCAGCCAAGTGGCCGAGATGGACGTCGCGCTGAACGAACTCGGCGACGGCCAGTTCTGCATGGGCGAGTACCACTACAGCCTGGTCGTCTTCGGCCAAGAGGGTGAAGACAGCGTGGCCGATGCCGGCCGCCGCGCGGCGCAGGCCATCGGCGCTGTCGGCGAGGCCTCCAGCCTGCAGATGTCGCCGGTAGACCTGGTGGCCGATGCCGCCTGGTTCGCGCAGATGCCCGGCAACTGGCAGTGGCGGCCCCGGGATGCCAAGCTCAGCTCCCGGGCTTTCGCGGCACTGTCCAGCGGCCACAACTTCGCGCGAGGCAAGCGCGACGGTAACCCCTGGGGCGAGGCGCTGGCTTTGCTGCGCACACCCTCGGGACAGCCCTTCTATCTGAACCTGCACAGCAGCCCCGAAGGCGAAGATTCGGCCGACAAGAAGCTGCCGGGCAACACGCTGATCATCGGATCGACCGGCGTCGGCAAGACGACGCTGGAGATGTTCCTGCTGACGCTGACGCGCAAGTGGGACCCGGCGCCGCGACTGGTGCTGTTCGACCTGGACCGCGGCTGCGAAATCGCAATCCGTGCCCTCGGCGGACGGTACTTCACGCTCGAAGCCGGCAAGCCCACCGGCTGCAACCCACTGCAGCGGGAGCCGACACCGGCGCGCATCCAGTTCTGGGAGCAGTTGATCCGCACCTGCATCGCCACGCCGGCCATGCCGCTGCTGCCTGCCGACGAGCGCGCCATCGCAGATGCAGTCAAAGCCGTGGCCATGATGCCGGCGCCGCTGCGCCGCTTTTCGACCGTGCGGCAGAACCTGCCGAAGGCGGGCGAGAACAGCCTCTTCGAGCGGCTCGGCCGCTGGTGCCAGGGCGGCGCGCTCGGCTGGGTCTTCGACCAGGCCGATGACAGGCTCCTCGACCTCCACGCTGCGAACGTCATCGGCTTCGACACCACCGAGTTCCTCGACCTACCGGAGGTCCGTACGCCGGTGATGATGTACCTGCTGCAGGTGATGGAAGAGCTCGTCAATGGCGAGCGGCTGATCTACGTGATCTCCGAGTTCTGGAAGGCCCTCGACCACGAGATCTTCAGCGACTTCGCCAAGCAGAAGCAGAAGACCATCCGCAAGCAGAACGGCCTGGGCATCTTCGACACCCAGAGCCCGTCCGACGTGCTGCGCCACCCCATCGGCCGCACGATGATCGAGCAGAGCGTGACCAAGATCTTCCTGGCCAACCCGGAGGCGGTGCGCGAGGAATACGTCGACGGCTTCGGCCTGACGCAGGCCGAGTTCGACATCGTGCGCAGCCTTGGCGCGCAGGGCGGCCGGCGCTTCCTGGTCAAGCAGGGACACGCCAGCGCGATCTGCGAACTGGACCTCGCGGGCCTCGAGGACTACATCACTGTGCTCTCTGCTACCACCGACAACGTGGCCCTGCTCGATGCCATGCGCGAACGGCATGGCAACGATCCGTTTCAATGGCTTCCCGTTCTCCTTCGTGAGGTTCAGGATCGGAGGTTTCGCACCTCCAGGAGAACCGCATGAAATCCGCTCGCAATTTCCTCGTGCTGGTCGCAATCGCACTCGCCGCCTCCGCCGCCAGCGCTCAGTTCGTCAAGGGCAACGAAGCCGTGAAGGTGATGCCCGATGGAACGAAGAGAGTGGAGACGCCGCCGGTGCCGGCCACCGGACCGGCGAGCAAGGCGAAGCCTTGCGCTGCAGATGCCGGATGCCATCCGGGGCCATGGCACATGGTTGAGACCTCAGCCGGTCTACGTGAATGCACTGAGCCGTTCGCGCGGCCTACGGCTTGTCGTGACTCGACATATGGGACGCAAAAGCTGTCGCGCCTTTGGATCGCAAAGAAGGGGTCGGCGTGGCTTTGGTGCCAGTACCCCGACATGGCTGGGAAGTGCGTGGACATGAACGCGCGCCCACCGTTGAACCTTCCCGTATCGGCAGTGCAGTAGGAACAGGAGATTCCCATGTTCAACTGGGTCGGTTCGCAGTTCGACGCGGTGCTCAGCACCTACGTGCTGAACGTCGTCTCTACGCTCATGACTGCGATCGCTCCGATTGCTTTGAGTGCAATGACGATCTGGGTTGCGCTCTACGGGTGGGCCGTCCTTCGCAATGAGGTCTCAGAGACGCTCCCCACTTTCATGTGGAAGGTCTTCAAGATCAGCATGATCTTGGCCTTCGCGCTGCAGTCCGGCTTCTACATCAGCAACGTTTCCGACACCGCGAACGCATTGGCGATGGGCGTCGCGTCGACATTCCTGCCTTCGGCAGTCGATCCGGCCACGGTTGCAACGCCGTATGCACTGCTGGACAAGTTCAACGACGACGCCAGTTCTCAAGTCGCGGACATCATGAAGGAGGCGAGCATGTTTCGGCTAGACCTCGTGCTTGCCGGCGTGGTCTTCTCCATCGGATCAGTGGTCTTCCTCTGCATCGCGCTTTTCGTCGTCACTCTCTCGAAGCTGTTTCTGACGTTCGTGATCGCCATCGGGCCGCTGTTCATCCTCTGCCTGGCCTGGAGGCCTACGGCGCGGTTCTTCGACAGCTGGCTTTCGATGGTCCTGAACGCAGTCGTGCTGACCTGGTTCGCGTTCTTCGCTCTGGGGCTGAGCGCGTTCATGGGCAACCAGATGTTCGTTGCCATCCAGAGCGGCGGTGGTTTCCTGGGAGCTACGTTCAACGTTCTGGGCGAGGCCACTCGCTACTGCGTGCTGATGATCCTCATGGCCATCATCTGCTTCCAGGCCCCGAGCCTCGCCTCCGCACTCACCGGCGGCGCCGCAGTTCAGCAAGGCATCCAAATGATCCAGAACGCCATGATGGTCTCGGGTCTGCGGTCGGCGTCCTCTGCGCGGGGTGCTGGTGCGGCCGGTGCCGCCGGTGGTGTCGTGCGTGCCGGTGCCGGTCTGCCGTACGCGGCGGGCCAGGCTACTGGCGCCGCCGCCACCGCCACTGGCCGGGCAGCAGGATCCATGGCCGCCGGCGCAGGCGCCGTGGTTCGCCAGGGTTACGGCGCGGTGCGAACCGCCGCCTACAAGCTCGCCGCTTTGCGCGGTCGGGCATGAGCGTCAATGAGCGTCAACGAGCGTCAACCAGCACAGGAGCAAACCATGCAAACCCGACTCAAGGTCGCCGCGGCCGTCCTCATCGCCTTCGGCGCCAATGGCGCCCGCGCGCAGGGCATCCCGGTCATCGATGTTGCCAATCTGGTCCAGACGATCCAACAGGTGCTCGATGGCATCACGCAGATCAACAACCAGGTCCAGCAGATCAACCAGCTGCAAAGCCAGATCAACAGCATCAACGGCATCCGCAACCTGGGCAACGTCTTCAACAACCCGATGCTGCGGAACTATGTGCCGGCCGAGGCCTACACCTACCTCAACGCCATCAACACCTCGGGCTACTCGGGCCTGAATGCCACGGCGAAGGCGCTGCGTGACGTGGGGATGGTCTACAACTGCATGGACCTGGCCGGCGATGCCCGCACGGCCTGCCAGTCCGCGCTGGCGCAGCCGTACCAGCAGAAGGGCCTGCTCCAGGATGCGATGAAGTCGGCCGCCGGCCGCTTGTCGCAGATCCAGTCGCTGATGGGACAGATCAACGCCACCACGGACCAGAAGGCCGTGCAGGAAGTCCAGGCCCGCATCGGCGCCGAGAACGCGCTGCTGGCGCACGAGATGTCGCAGGTGCAGATGCTGCAGGGCATGGCCGATAGCGAGGAGCGCATCGCCCGTTCGCGCGAGCGGGAGCGCCAGTACCAGATGCTCGCGCGCACAGGCAAGGTGGCTGACTACCTTCCCTGATCCCTGATCCCTGATCCCTGAACCGCTGCGCCCGGTGGTGCCCAAGGACCGCGCGCAGCCCAACTGAGGTCTCCCCATGAGTGCCGTCCTGACGCCAGGAAGAGCCGCCGCATTGCCAGATCGCTCCCAAAACACCGGGAGCAACGCCCGCGAAGCCGTTGCCGAGACGCCTGCGATCGGCGCCAACCGCGCGTGGGAAGTCGACCGCGCGCTGATGCTCGAACGCTCCGAGCGTCGGGCCTGGTGGGTGGCAATCGCCGGGCTCGTTCTGGGCCTGATCGGCATCGCAGCAGTGTTCGCCCAGGGGCCACTGCGCCGCGTGATCGAGATTCCCATCGTTGTCGATCGCGTCACCGGCGAAGCCACGATCCAGCAGCGGCTGAGCGTCGAGACCATTCCGCCGATGGAAGCGCTGGACAAGCACAACCTCGCCAACTTCGTCCGCGCCAGGGAAGGCTACAGCTGGATGTTCCTGCAGCGCGACTTCGACCAGGTCGCGCGCATGGCGGTGCCGGCCGTCTTCGCCGACTACAACCGGCAGTTCGAGGGCGACGCTGCTCTGCAGAAGAAGATCGGCGCCGCCGAAGACTGGCGCATCAACGTCGTTGGCGTGCGTCTGGCTGCCTCCGGCCGCGCCGGCAACCAGGGTGAAGCGACTGTCACCTACGACAAGGTCGTGCGCCTGACGGACCGCAACCTGCCCGAGGTGACCACGCGGCACGTCGCCAGCGTCGTCTTCCAGTACCAGCCCAAGGTGCTGGCCAAGGAGCGTGACCGGCTCGAAAACCCGTTCGGCTTTGTCGTCACGGCGTACCGCTCTGATCCCGAGATAAACACGGCCGTACCTGGGGCCAAACCATGAAGCGCCTGACCAGCTTCACGGCCACCCTGGGCCTCGTCGTTTCTGGCGCGACGGCGGCGGCTGAGGCCGCCGATCCACGCCTGCGCGAAGTGGTGTACGACCCGCGCGCCGTGGTCACCGTGCCGGTCAAGCGCGGCGTGGTGACCCTGGTGGTGCTCGACGCTGATGAGTCGATCACCGAGGTGGCGGCCGGTCTGGGCGGCGATTGCGCGAAGGCTGAATCTACATGGTGCGTGGCAGCCCAGCCGGGTGGGCGGAACTTCTTCGTCAAGGCCAAGAGCTCGGCCAGCGCCGCGAACAACCTGGCCGTGGTCACCGACCGTCGCACGCATGCCTTCCGCTTCGTCGTGCTGGTCGATGGTGACCCCAAGCCACCGGTGTACCGGCTCGTCGTCAAGGCACCGCCTCGCGTGGCCCCTGCACCGCGGCTTGCGCTGCGTGACATGGCGCCCTTGGTCGCGTTGCCAGTCGTACCGTCGCCCCCGCCGCCGCAACAAGTGGTCGCGGAACGCCTGCAAGCCAAGCCGCAAGTGATGAACACCCAGTATTCCGTGGCCGAAGGCGCCGGCTCGCAGGACATCGTGCCGACGCTGGTCTTCGACGACGGGCGCTTCACCTACCTGCGTTTCCCAGGTAACCGCGAAATCCCGGCCGTGTTCCATGTGCTGGGCGACGGCGGCGAAACGCTGGTCAATGCCCGCATGGAAGACGACCTGCTCGTGGTGGACCGCGTCAGCCGGCGGCTGATGCTGCGGGCCGGCTCGGCCGTTGTCAGTCTGTGGAATGAGGCCTTCGATCTGGACGGCAAACCGCCGGGCGACGGGACCACGGTGCCGGGCGTGCAGCGCGTTCTCAGGGCCGACAGCTCATCCAACGAGGCGCGCAAGGGGGGCACACCATGAAGCACGACCCCAACGAACCGCGTGATCGTGCGCCCAACGTGGGCCCCGAGCCAGAGGCAGACGGCAACACGATCTCGCCGCTGCCTGGCGAGCCGGGCATCCCCAACGTCGCCACCCGGCAGCGCATGGCGGTATCGACGAAGGGTCTGCTGGCCGTGGTCCTGCTCATCGGCTCCCTGGTCGCGGTCGCTGCCTTTGCGATCCAGCGCTTCTCGGCCAGCGGCAAGAGCGCCGACGAGGCGGAGTCGAAACTGGTGAAGGACAAGCCCACGGCCGCCACCTCTGAGCCGCGCAAGCTGGAGATGCCGCCGGCGCCCGCCGCGACTGCTGCTGTGACCACGGCGCCGCGCATCCCGGCCTTGACGCCCACGGCCGACGACCTGGCCGAGCCCATTGGCGTTCGGCGCACCGGAACTGGCGCACCCACGTCCGGTGGCCCGAAGCTGGCCTCGCCAGAGGATGCCCCCATCCTGCTGGTGACCACGCGGCCAGGGGCCATTTCGTCACACGGCGTCTCCATGCGCAGGGCTGATGCGTCGGCGCAGCCGGCCGAAGCGATGCCTGAAACCGAGCCCGCCGATCCCAACGACCCGCTTGCCGCGACATCTCGCAACCTCCAGGGTTACCAGCGACAGCTTCAGGGTCTGCTCGAGAACTTGACGAAGACCGCAGCGCTGGCGACCGGCCAAGCCACCGGGCAAATGCCGTCAGGAGCGCTCCTCGGTGGGCCGGCAATGGCAAGCCCGGCAGCACTGGCTGGGCCTGCCGCCGGGGGCGGCCTCTTCGGTGGCCAGCTCCAAGGTTCGGCCACCCCCAAGGTGGCAGCGTCAATGCTGGGCAACCGCAGCCTCACGCTGCCCAAGGGCACGGCCTTCACCTGCGCCCTGAAGACCAAAGTCATCAGCGCCGTGTCCGGCCTCGTCGGCTGCCAAGTTCAGCGCAACGTCTTCAGCGACGACGGCCGCGTGCTGCTGATCGAACGCGGCTCGCACCTGGACGGCGAATATCGGATCGCCTCCGTGCGACCCGGCACCGTGCGCATCCCGGTGCTCTGGACCCGCATCCGCACGCCGGTGGGCGTGACGGTGGACATCGACTCCCCCGGCACCGGCCAGCTTGGCGAGTCGGGCATCGACGGCTACGTCGACAACCGCTGGGGCGAACGCATCGGTGCGGCCATGCTGCTGTCGCTGATCGACGACTCGGTCAAGTTGGTCATCCAGAACCAGGCCAGCGACCGGCAGGCCGACACCATCGTGCTGCCCTCCACGACGGCCAACACCAGCAAACTGGCCGAAAAGGTGCTCGACAGCACCATCAACATTCCGCCTCTGATCTACCAAAACCAGGGCGGCATCGTCGGCATCTACGTCGCGCGGGACGTGGACTTCTCGTCG
>MESD01000201.1:9768-13473 GCA_001770815.1 Burkholderiales bacterium RIFCSPHIGHO2_12_FULL_69_20 | reverse complement strand
CTGACCGGCCTGTGCTTCTACCTGGTGCCGTTGTACGTGCTGGCTATCGGCAGCACCCAGGCGATGGCCGGCCGGGTGCTGATGACCTATGCCGTGGCGATGGTGGTGCTGGCGCCGCTGACCGCCAGCCTGGCCACCACCCGCGAGCGCATGCACTGGCTGGTGGCCGGCGGGCTGATCATCTCGGGCCTGGGCGGCGTGCTGATGCTGGCCGACGGTGGCGTGGGCTGGGTCTTCCTGGCCGTGGCGCTGGTGGGCCTGGGCCAGTCGATGTCGATCTCGGCGCAGAGCGCGCTGGTCAGCGAGCACTGCGAGCGTGAGATCGCCGAACTGGGCGAAGGCACGGTCTACGGCGTCTACCGCCTGCTCGAGCGGCTGGGCAATGCGATGGGCCCGATGCTGGCCGCCGTGTTGCTGCGCTACGTGGACTACCGCTACAGCTTCGTCGCCATCGGTGGCGGCGTGCTGGTGTGCGGCCTGATCTTCCTCGGTGCCACCCGGCACCCCCCGCAACCGGCCTTCGTGCCGAGCCGAGTTTCGGCCTGAATCCACAGCAACCTGGAGTACCTACCGTGCCTTTCTGCCCCGACCGCCGCCTCTGGCTCAACGCCGCCGCCGCCGCCGCCCTGTCCAGCCCGCTGCTGGGCCAGGCCGCCTCGCCCGGCACCGCACAGCGCCGCCCGTTCCGCATCTACGCCATCACCTTCCGCGGCATGACCGACGTGGAAAAGGGCTTCGAGGAGTACTTCGAGTCACGCAAGGTGCCGGTGCAGATCACCTACCGCGACCTGAACCGCGATTCGAGCCGCATGCCCGCTTTCCTCGAGGAGATCCGTGCCACCAAGCCCGACCTGATCTACGCCTGGGGCACCTCGGTCACGCTGGGGGTGGTGGGCCCGTTCGACGGCATCGTCCGCGGCCAGCACATCCACGACATCCCGGTGGTGTTCACGCTGGTGGCGGCGCCCGCGCAGGCCAAGATCGTGGAAGACGTCAAGTCGTCCAAGCGCAACGTCACCGGCGTCACCCACGTGGTGCCCACCGAAGCACAGATGCACGCGATGGCCTCGTATCGGCCGTATCAGACGCTGGGCGTGCTGTACACGCCCACCGAGCGCAACTCGGTGGTGGTGCTCGACGAGATCCGCCGCATCGGCCGCGACAAGGGCTTCCACACGGTGGAGCGCACCTTCCGGCTCGATGCCAACCGCAAGCCCATCGCCGATGGCGCGGCCGATCTGGTGCGCGAGCTCAAGGAGGGCGGCGCGCAGTGGCTGTACCTGCCGCCCGACAGCTATCTGGGCACGCTGGCCGAGGGCATCATCGTGCCGGCGGCCATGGCGCTGGGCCTGCCCACCTTCGCCTCGACCGAGCAGCTGATGCAGGCCGGCGCGCTGTCGGGCCTGGTGGCGCGCTACTACAACGTGGGCCAGTTCACTGCCTACAAGGCCGAGCAGATCCTGGTCGGCAGGATGGCGCCCAGCGCCATTTCGGTGGAGGCGCTCAAGCGCTTCTCGTACCAGATCCGCATGCCCGCGGCGCGGGCGCTGAAGCTGCCGCCGCCGCTGCCGATGCTGGGTTATGCCGAGCTGATCGGCAACGAGACGGTGTCGCTGCAATGAGCGGCGGCCGCCTCAGGTGGCGCAGCCCGCCTCGATGGCGGCCTGCGGCTTGACCACCACCGGCTCGGGGATGCGGTAGCCGTAGCGCACCGCGGTCAGCTCGGCCAGGATGCTGATGGCGATCTCGGGCGGCGTGCGTGCGCCGTTCTTGATGCCCACCGGGCCGTGGATGCGCGCCAGCTGCGCGTCGCTGATGCCGAAGTGTTCCTTCAACCGGGCGCGGCGCTTGGCCTGGTTGATGCGCGAGCCGATCGCGCCGATGTAGAAGGCCTCGCTGGCCACCGCCTCCATCAACGCCAGATCGTCCATCTTCGGGTCGTGCGTCAAGGCGATGATGGCGGTGTGGCCGTCGGGCTTCAGCGCGACCACGGTGTCGTCGGGCATGTCGCGCAGCAGCGTGGCGCCGGGCACCGCGAAGCCGGTGGCGTACTCCTCGCGCGGATCGCACACCAGCACCTGGTAATCCAGCGCGGTGGCCATCTGCGCCAGGTACTGCGTCATCTGGCCGGCGCCGATCAGCAGCAGCCGCCAGCGTGGACCGTGGTGGGTGGTCAGCGTGGTGTCGGTCAGCGCCAGCTCGTCGGTCTCGGTCGGTGGCTGCAACTCGACCTCGCCGGTGGCGATGCGCAGCACCCGCCGCACCCGCTCGCCGCGCGACAGGCGGGCCAGCAAGTCATCGAGCTGCGTGCGCGGCTGCACCGGTTCGAGCACCAACTCGATCATGCCGCCGCAGGGCAGGCCGAAGCGCTGCGCGGTGTCGGCGTCGATGCCATAGCGCACCACCTGGGGCAGTCCGGTGGCCAGCGCGCCGGCGCGCGCCTTGTCGACCAGGTCGTCCTCGATGCAGCCGCCCGACACGCTGCCGGCCACCAGGCCGTCGTCGCGGATGGCCACCGCCGAGCCCGGTGGGCGCGGCGCCGATCCCCAGGTGCGGGTGATGGTGCCCAGCACCACACGGTGGCCGGCAGCCAGCCACTGGGTGGTCTGGCGCAGCACATTGAGGTCGACGTTGTCCATGGCGCAAGCATAAAGCGATGCGCCGATGCGCGCCGCCGGCAGGCTGGCCCTGCGGCGCCCCCGGGGGTGCGGCAAGGTGGTGTGGCCAGCGTGGTGCAGCCAGGCGGGCCACGCCCTACACTGTGCATAAAGCGGCCCAGGCCGCCGCCCGCTGATCTGCCAGGAGACCTTTTCCAATGCAAGCATTTGCCTATTCCAACCCCGCTTCGGTGGCCGATGCCGCCCACGCCGCCGCTGCCGACGGCGCCAAGCTGATCGCTGGCGGCCAGAGCCTGCTGGGCTCGATGAAGCTGGGCCTGGCCGCGCCCGAGGCGCTGGTCGACCTGGGTGCCATCGCCGACCTGAAGGGCATCAGCGTGGCCGGTGGTGTGATCAAGATCGGTGCGATGACCACCCACGCGGCCGTCGCCGCCAGTGCCGAGGTGCAGCAGGCCATCCCCGCGCTGGCCGACCTGGCTGGCAAGATCGGCGACCGCCAGGTGCGCCACCGCGGCACGCTCGGTGGCAGCCTTGCCAACAACGACCCGGCGGCCTGCTACCCGGCGGCGGTGCTGGGGCTGGGTGCCACGGTGCACACCAACACCCGCAACATCGCGGCCGATGATTTCTTCAAGGGCCTGTACGAGACCGCGCTGGCCGAGGGTGAAGTGATCACCGCGGTGAGCTTTCCGGTGCCCGAGAAGGCCGGCTGGCAGAAATTCAAGCAGCTGGCCTCGCGCTTCTCGATCGTCGGGGTGTTCGTCAGCAAGGGTCCGCAGGGCGTGCGCGTGGCCGTCACCGGTGCCGGCGCCGGCGTGTTCCGCGCTACCGACCTGGAGGCGAAGTTGGCAGCCAACTGGTCGGCCGCCGCGCTGGCCGGTGCCACCGTCAGCGCCGACGGCCTCAACACCGACCTGCACGGCTCGGCCGAATACCGCGCCGCGCTGATCCCGGTGCTGGCAGGCCGCGCGGTGGGCTGAGCCCGGACACAGACAGTCCTGAGGACTGTCTGTGCCTGGCGAAGCGGCCGAGCTTTGCGAGGCCGTGGTGGTCGAGAGGCCACGAACGCCGCACCGGGTGCGGCGTT
>MESD01000201.1:0-9760 GCA_001770815.1 Burkholderiales bacterium RIFCSPHIGHO2_12_FULL_69_20 | reverse complement strand
AGCTTGCCGTGAGCGACACCACGCTTCCCACCAGCATCGATGACACGCTGATACGCCTTGCCGCGCTCGATTACGTGGCCGACCGTGAGCTGGCCACCTGCGTCTACCTGGCGCTCAAGCTGCAGCGCCCGTTGTTCCTGGAAGGCGAGCCCGGCACCGGCAAGACCGAGATCGCGCGCACCCTGGCCACCATGCTGGGCCGCCCGCTGATCCGCCTGCAGTGCTACGAGGGCCTGGACCTGGCCGGCGCCGCCTACGAATGGAACTACGGCCGGCAGATGATGGAGATCCGCCTGGCGGAAGCCGTCAACCCGGCCACCGGGGGCAGCGCCAAAGAAAGCCGCGAAGCGCTGGCCGCCGAGTTGTTCAGCGAGCGCTTCCTCACCAAACGCGCCTTGCTGCAGGCCATCGATCCGGCCAACCCGGTGGCCCCGGTGCTGCTGATCGACGAGTTGGACCGCGCCGACGAGCCCTTCGAGGCCTTTCTGCTCGAGGTGCTGGGCGACTACCAGATCACCATTCCCGAGCTGGGCACGGTCAAGGCGACGCAGCCACCGATCGTCATCCTCACCAGCAACCGCACGCGCGAGATCCACGACGCGGTCAAGCGCCGCTGCCTCTACCACTGGGTCGATTTTCCCGATGCCCAGCGCGAGCTGGAGATCCTGCAGCGCCGCGTGCCGGGCGTGGGGCCGGCGCTGGCGCAGCAGATCGTGGCCTTCGTGCAGGCGCTGCGCGGCATCGAGCTGTACAAGCTGCCCGGCATCGCCGAGACCATCGAATGGACCCGTGCGCTGATGGCGCTGGACGCGATGGTGCTCGACCCCGAGGTGATCGGGCACACGCTGGGCGTGCTGCTGAAGTACCAGGACGACATCGTTCGTTTGCGTGGCAGCGAGTCGGCGCGGATGCTGGCGCAGGTGCGCAGCATCAGCCCCCAGGCGCCGGGCCAGGCTGGCGCTGCCGGCGGCTGACCCATCAACACCGCGGCCATGCCGATCGCGCAGAGCACGCCGGGCCCCTCCTCGGGACGCTTGGCCGAGAACGTGATGCACTTCGCCCGCGTGCTGCGCGGCGCCGGCATGCCGGTGGGCAGCGACCGGGTGCACACGGCACTGGCCGCGCTGCAGGTGGCGGGGCTGGAGAGCCGACGCGATTTCCACGCGGTGCTGTCGGCCTGCCTGATCGACCGCATCGAGCACCGCGAGTTGTTCGACCAGGCCTTTGTGCTGTTCTGGCGTGAGCCCGACCTGATGGGCCGCCTGCGTGCGCTGCTGCTGCCCCAGGTCGACCCGACGGAAGGCGCCATGCCGCCGCCGCCCGAGAACCGCCGCCTCGGCGAGGCGCTGTTTCCGCAGCAGCCCGACCGCGCGCCCGATCTGCCCGAGCAGGAACAGGTCGAGATCCACGCCGAGCTGACCTGGCATCAGCGCGAACTGCTGCGCCAGGCTGATTTCGACAGCATGACGGCCGACGAGTGGCGCGCCGCGCAGCGACTGCTCAGCGCACTGAGGCTGGTGTTCGAGCCGCTGCCCACACGCCGCCACCAGCGCGCCGGCCGCCCCGGCGTGGCCGACTGGCGCGCCACGATGGCGGCGATGGCGCGCCACGGCGGCGAGCTGTGGGACACGCGTTGGCGCGCCCCCCGCCACAAGCCCGCGCCGCTGGTGGTGCTGGCCGATATCTCGGGCTCGATGAGCCGCTACTCGCGCATGCTGCTGCACTTCGCCCATGCGCTGGGCCATGCCGGCTCGTCGGTCGAGAGCTTCGTCTTCGGCACCCGGCTGACCCGCACCACGCGCCTGCTGAAGAGCCGCGACCCCGACATCGCCGTGGGCCAGGTGGTGCGCGCGGTGGCCGACTGGTCGGGCGGCACGCGCATCACCACCAGCCTGCACGCCTTCAACCAGCGCTGGGCGCGGCGGGTGCTGAGCAGCCGCAGCACCGTGCTGCTGATCAGCGACGGCCTGGAGCATGGCGACACCCGCGCGCTGGCCTTCGAGATGGAGCGCCTGCACAAGAGCTGCCGCCGGCTGGTGTGGCTGAACCCGCTGCTGCGCTTCGAGCAGTTCGAACCCAAGGCCGGCGGCATCAAGGCCATGCTGCCGCACGTCGACCGCTTCCTGCCCGCGCACAACCTGCAAAGCCTGGCCGACCTGGTCGGCGTGCTGGGCGGCATGAACAGCGCGCCGCCGCGCCCGCTGCCGGCGGCGCCCCTGCATTGAGGCCGCGCCGCGGCGCAGCCCTCGTCAACCCTGATTCCGAGAATCGCCATGCAACTCACCAACCAGCAAACCCTGCCCGTCACCCAGGCCCAGGCCTGGGAAGCGCTCAACGACATCACGCTGCTGCAGAGCGCCATCCCCGGCTGCGAGGGCATCACGCCCAGCGGCGAGCACCAGTACGAGGTGCTGATCACCGCCGCCATCGGCCCGGTGAAGGCCAAGTTCAAGGGCAAGCTGCAGCTGGAGAACCTGCAGCCGCCCACGTCGTACACGCTGCGCTTCGAAGGCCAGGGCGGCGCGGCCGGCCACGGCAAGGGCCATGCCGACATCCGGCTCGAAGCCACCGGTGCGAATCAGACGGTGCTGCACTACACCGCGCACGCCACCGTGGGCGGCAAGATCGCGCAGATCGGCTCGCGCCTGGTCGACATGGCGGCGCAGAAGATGGCCACCGAGTTCTTTGAGACCTTCAATGCCAAGCTGCAGGAACGCTACGCGGTGGTGGTGCCCGAGGTGGTGGCCGCACCGGCGCCGCAGGGCCTGCTGGCGCGTTTCGTGGCCTGGTTCAAGCGGCTGTTCGGCGGGTGACAATCCTGGCATGAAAGCCCGCGGCGTTCGATTGCAATACAGCTTCGAGTCACACGAGCAGCGCGGCGCCGAGCTGCACAACCCGCTGTTCGACCTGCTGTCGGCGGTGCACGAGCATGGCTCGATCCAGCATGCGGCCAAGGCGCTGGGCGCCAGCTACCGCCACATCTGGGGCGCGCTCAAGCGCTGGGAAGAGGCGATGGGCGAGCCGCTGGTCACCTGGGCGCAGGGCCAGCCGGCGCGGCTGACGCCGTTCGCCGACCGGCTGCTGTGGGCCGAGAAGCGTGCCCGCACCCGGCTCACGCCGCACATCGAGGCGCTGCGCGCCGAGCTGGAGCGGGTGCTGGCCGAGGCGCTGGACGGCGGCCAGCATGTGCTCACCATCTTCGCCAGCCACGACCTGGCGCTGCCGCTGCTGCGTGATCTGGCCAGCAGCGTGCACCGCCTGCACATCGAGCTGCGTTTTGCCGGCAGCGTGGACGCGCTGGCCGCACTGGCGCAGGGCCGCTGCCTGGTGGCGGGCTTCCACGTGCCGCCGCTGCAGGGCGGATCGCCGCAGTTCGCCGCCGCGATGAAGCCGCTGCTCAAGCCCGGCCTGCACAAGCTGATCGGCTGCCTGCGCCGCAGCCAGGGGCTGATGGTCCACAAGGGCAACCCGCTGCACATCAACGGCCTGGTCGATCTGCCCGCCAGCCGCGGGCGGGCGCCGCGTTTCATCAACCGCCAACCCGGGTCGGGCACGCGCTTGCTGATGGACCATCTGCTGGCCGAGCGGCGCATCGCCCCGGCCACGATCCTCGGCTATGACGCCCCGCCCGAGGAAAGCCATCTCGCGGTGGCGGCCGCGCTGGCCAGCGGCGTTGCCGACGTGGGCCCGGGCATCGAAGCCGCGGCGCACCAGTTCGGCCTCGACTTCATCCCGCTGATCGCCGAGGACTACTACCTGGTCTGCCTGAAAGACGCGCTGGCGCACCCGGCCGTGCTCAAGCTGCGCGCCGCGCTGGAGGGCGACGCCTGGGCGCAGGCGCTGGTCGGTTTGCCGGGCTACGAGCGTGCGCGCAGCGGCGAGGTGCTGTCACTCACGCAGGCGCTGCCGTGGTGGCATTTCCGGCAGCCCAAGCCGCCGATGCCTCACTCGCCCTCCCAATAATCCACCGGCTGGTCCTCGCGGGCGAAGTGGTGGAAGGCGCCGGGCGGCAGCCCGGATGCGGCCGGCGACGGTGCATCGAACACGCCGAACTTGCCACTGTCGGGGTAGTCGCAGATTTCGATGCGCTGCGCCGCCGCGCCGGTGCGCATGAACTCAGGCGGGCGCGGTTGCAGCGGCACGTCGGGCAGGTGCAGGAGGGATGCGGCCATGGTCGTCCTTTCGGGGGGATGGCGTACAGACCGGCGCACAGACCGGCGTCCGTGTCGGCGCCCGGGCCGGCACGCGGTGGGCCATTCTGTGGCGTCCGCCGGTGCCGGGCCAGCGGGGTGCGGCCGTGCCTGTTCCGGGTTTGGGGTCGGCGGCGATCGGCGATGATCCGGGCCTTGTTTCGAAGCCGCCGAGAACGAAGGTCCGTCATGTCCTTGCGCCCCAACCGCCGTCAATCGTTGGCGCTGATGGCCGCCGCCGGCCTGCCCGCCTGGGCCCAGTCGCCGCCCGCAGTGGCGCCGGCCGCGCCCGCCGCATCCGATGCGCCGACGATCGTGCTGCCGCCGCCGCGCCCGCCCATCGTGCTGCCGCCACTGGCGCTGCGCCAGCGCCGCCTGGCCAATGGCCTGCAGGTGGTGAGCCTGCCCACGCAGGGCGGCACCACGGTCAGCGTGCAGGTCTGGTACCGGGTGGGCGGCAAGGACGATCCGGTCGGCCGCTCGGGCTTTGCCCACCTGTTCGAGCACATGATGTTCAAGCGCACGAAGTACATGCGCGACGAGATGTTCGACCGCCTGACCGAGGACGTGGGCGGCCAGAACAACGCCTTCACCGCCGAGGACATGACGGCCTACCAGAACGAGGTGCCGTCCAACCACCTCGAGCGGCTGCTGTGGGCCGAGGCCGAGCGGCTGGCGCACCTGCAGGTCGACCAGGCCAACTTCGACAGCGAGCGCAAGGTGGTGATCGAGGAGCTGCGCGAGCGTGTGCTGGCCGATCCCTATGGCCGGCTGTTCAACGCACTGCCGCAGCATGGTTTCGAGCGCCATCCATACCAGCGGCCGGTGATCGGCAGCGAGGCCGATCTCAACGCCGCCACGCTGGACGACGTGCGGCGCTTCCACGCCACCTACTACCGGCCCGACAACGCGGTGCTGATCGTGGTGGGCGACTTCGATCCGCCGCAGCTCGACGGCTGGGTCGACCGCTACTTTGCCCCGCTGGTGACGCCGGCCACGCCCATCCCGCGGGTCACCGAGCATGAGCCGGTGCGCGCCCGGGACCAGCGGGTCGAGCTCAAGGCGCCCAACGTGCCGCTGCCGGCGGTGGCGCTGCTGTGGAAGGGCCCGTCGGCCACGCATGCCGATGCCGCTGCGCTGGAGGTGGCGCAGGCGCTGCTGTCGTCGGGTGAGTCGTCGCGGTTGAACGAGGCCCTGGTCTACACCGCGCAGGCCGCGCAGGCGGCCGGTTTTGCCGCCGAGCTGTATGCCGATGGTGGCCTGCTGGCGGCTTATGCCATCGCCGCCAGCGGCCAGAGCCTGCGCAAGCTGGAAGATGCGTTGCTCAACCAGATCAGCCTGCTGGTGCGGGGCAAGGTGCCGGTGCTCGAGATCGACAAGGTGCGCACCCAGCTGATGACCAGCGTGCTGCTGTCGCGCCAGACGCCGCAGGGCCTGGCCGACGCGATCGGCCGCGCGGTGCTGCTGCACGGCGACGCGCGCGAGGCCGATGCGCGCATCGCCCGGCTGCAGGCGGTGCGGGTGGCCGACATCCAGCGCGTGCTCACCCAGCATGTGCTGCGCGCCCGGCGCGTGACCATCGACTACACACAAGGGGCGGCCGCATGAAGCCGGTGCCGACGATGATCAACCGCCGCGGCGCACTGGCCGCGGCGCTGGCGCTGCCGGTGGGGCTGGCCGCGCTGGCGGTGCGCGCCGCCCCGGGCGTGGACGAGCCGCCGCTGCCGCAGGCACCGCGCCCGCTGCTGCTGCCCACGCTGGCGCAGCACACGCTGGACAACGGCCTGACGCTGGTGGTGGCGCCACGCGAGCGTCTGCCGGTGGTCAGCCTCACGCTGCTGGTGCGTGCCGGCCCCGAGGCCGATCCCGCCGGCCAGCCCGGCGTGGCCGCGATGACCGCCGCGCTGTGGCCCAAGGGCGCCACCCGGGGCGGGCGGCGCGTCGGTGCGGCCGAGTTGGCGCGCCAGGCCGAGGCGCTGGGCGGTGCGCTCGACGCCCACAGCAGCTGGGGTGCCAGCACGCTGACGATGACGGTGACCACGCCGCGCACCGAGGAGGCGCTGGCGCTGATGGCCGACGTGCTGCGCCGCCCGCTGCTGGCCGCCGACGAGCTGGAGCGCGCCCGCGCCCAGGCGATCGATGGCCTGCGCGTGACGCTGGGCAACCCCGGCGAAGTGGCCGCGCTGGCGCTGCGCCGTTGCTTCTGGGGCGACGTGCCGCATGGCCGCGTGGCGCCGCCGGCGGCGGTGCAGCGGCTGCAGCGCCAGCACCTGTTGGCTTTCCAGGCGCAGTGGGTGCGGCCCGACCGGGTGGCGCTGGTGCTGGCCGGTGACATCACGCCCGAGCAGGGCCGCGCGCTGGCGCAGCGCCTGCTGGGCGACTGGCGTGCGCCGGCCGATGCCGCGCCCACGCTGGCGCTGGCTGCACCGGCCTCGCTGGCCAGCGCGCTGGTGCTGATCGACATGCCCGGCAGCGGCCAGAGCGGCGTGGCGGTGGCCGCGCCCTTCGTGGCCAGCACCGCGGCCGATCGCCGCATCGGCCTGGTTGCCAATGCCGTGCTGGGGGGCGGTTATTCGGCACGGCTCAATCAAGAGGTGCGCATCAAGCGCGGCCTGAGTTACGGCGCCTTCAGCGGCGCCGAGGCCTTTGCCGGCGGCGGCATGGTCAGCGCGCAGACGCAGACCAACCACCCCAATGCGGCCCAGGTGCTGCAGCTGCTGCGCGGCGAGATCACCCGGCTGGCCGACGCTCCACCGGCGGCCGACGAACTGGCCGCGCGCCAGGCCACGCTGATCGGCAGCTTCGGCCGCCGGCTCGAGACCACCGCCGGGCTGTCGGCGCTGGTGGTGGGCCAGCTGGTCAACGGCCGGCCGCTGGCCGACCTGGCCACGCATGTGCCTGAGATCGCCGCCGTCACACCGGCGCAGGTGCAGGCCTTTGCGCGCGCGCACTGGGCCGCCGCCGCGCTGCGCGCGGTGGTGGTGGGCGATCTGGCCGCCGCCGGCGACAGCCTGGCTGTGCTGGCGCCGCAGGCGTTGCGCCTGACGATGGCCCAGCTCGATCTTGAGCGGCCCGGGCTGCGCAAGACCCCCTGACGCCGGCCCCGGGCCGATCCCCCTTGAACAGGGCGGATCGCAGGCCGCAACGGGTGCTTGAAGTCCGGTCGCCCGGAGCCATCTGCAACGGGTGATCACCAACCCTGCCAGCGCTGCCTGGCCGCTGCTGGCCCTGGTGCTGGCCGTGCTGCTGGGCATCACCACGGTGCTGGCGCGGCCGTGGTGGACCGAGCGTCGGCGCCAGCGCCAACGCGCGCGGCCGTTTCCGCCCGCCTGGCGCCGCATCCTGCGCCAGCGGGTGCCGGCGGTGGCGCGGCTGCCGGCCGATCTGCAGCAGCGGCTGAAGGGCCACATCCAGGTCTTCGTCGCCGAAAAGCCGTTCATCGGCTGCGCCGGTCAGGCCGTCACTGACGAGCACCGCATCACCATCGCCGCGTTGGCCTGCCTGCTGTTGCTGGGCCAGGCGCGGCCCGATTACTACCCGCGGCTGCACCAGGTGCTGGTCTATCCCGGCGCCTTTGTCGTCGACAGGGTGCAGCCGCAGGGCGGCGGTGTGGTGCACGAGCAGCGTCAGGCGCTGGCCGGCCAATCGTGGGCGCATGGCCAGGTGGTGCTGGGCTGGGGCGAGGTGCTGGCCGGCGCGGCCGATCCGGTCGACGGGCAGAACGTGGTGATCCACGAGTTCGCCCACCAGATCGACCAGGACAAGGGCGTGGCCGATGGCCGGCCCTGGCGCCCCACGCGCGCGCTGGGCCGGCGCTGGGCGCAGGTGATGGGCGAGGCCTTCGCGCGGCTGCAGCAGCAGCCTTCCGAGGTGATCGGCCCCTACGCCGCCACCGAGCCGGCCGAGTTCTTCGCGGTGGTCAGCGAGCTGTTCTTCGAGCGGCCGCAGGCGCTGGCCACCGAGGCGCCCGCGGTGTACCGCGAGCTGGCGCTGCTCTACCAGGTGCACCCGCTGGCCTGGTAGCGGGTGATGGGCGCGCTGAATCAGGGTTGTCCCGAGGGCGTGGGCCACCCAGTGTCGGCGTCTGCCGGTCTACAGTGCCAGGCACCCCACCTTGGAGATCCCATGAAACGCCGATCCCTGCTGGCTGCCGCCGCGCTGACCCTGGCCGCGTGCGCGGCCACCGCCCAATCCGACAAGCCGCCGCTGCGCATCCTGGTGGGTTTTCCGCCCGGCGGATCGGCCGACACCATCGCCCGGCTGCTGTCCGAGCGCCTGCCGGCGCAGTTGGGCGGGCAGGCGGTGGTGGTCGACAACAAGCCCGGCGCGGCCGGCCGCATCGCCATCGACCAGCTGAAGAACGCCGCGCCCGACGGCAACACCGTGCTCATCATGCCCAGCGGGCCGGTGGTGCTGTTTCCGCATGTCTACCGCAAGCTCAACTACGACGTGAACAAGGACCTGGCACCGATCAGCCAGCTGGCCGCTTTCCAGTTCTGCGTGGTCTCGGGGCCCAAGAGCAACGTGAAGACCATGCAGGAGATGATCGCCCGCGCCAAGGCCGACCCGTCCACCGCCAGCTACGGTTCGTCGGGCAACGGCACGGTGCCGCATTTCCTCGGGCTGATGATCGGCGAGGCGGCCGGCATCGACTTCCAGCATGTGCCCTACCAGGGCGGCGCGCCGGCGATGAATGCGCTGCTGGGCGGCCACATCGGCTACACGATGGACGTGGTCACCGAGGCGCTGGAGCAGCACCGCGCCGGCAAGGTGCGGGTCATTGCCGTGGCCGGCGCGCAGCGTGCGCCGCAGTTGCCCGACGTGCCCACGCTGCGCGAACAGGGTGTGGCGATGGACGCCACGGCTTGGTTCGCGATGTACGGCCCCGGCGGCCTGCCCGCCGCGCAGGCCCAGCGCATCAGCCAGGCGGTGCAGGCCGCGCTGAAGGAGCCGGCCTTCGCCCAGCGCATGAGCGCGCTGGGGCTCGAACCCATCGGCTCCAGCCCCGAGCAACTGCTGGCGGTGCAGCGCGCCGACTTCGCCAAGTGGGCGAAGCCGGTCAAGGCCTCCGGCTTCCAGGCGGATTGAGGCGCACCGACATGGCCCAACGCCCCAACATCGTCTTCATCGTCGCTGACGATCTGGGTTATGCCGACCTGGGTTGTTACGGTGGCCGCGACGCCGAATTCGGCCCTGTCTCGCCGGTGCTCGACGGCCTGGCGGCCCAGGGTCTGAAGTTCACCCAGGGCTACAGCAACTCGCCGGTGTGCTCGCCCACGCGCTTTGCGCTGATGACCGCGCGCTGGCAATACCGCCTGCGCGGCGCGGCCGATGAACCGATCAACAGCAAGAGCCGCGGCAGCGCGGTGCTGGGCCTGCCGCCCGAGCACCCCACGCTGCCGTCGCTGCTCAAGGCCAGCGGCTACCGCACCGCGCTGATCGGCAAGTGGCACCTGGGCTACCCGCCGCACTTCAGCCCGCTGAAGTCAGGCTATGAGACCTTCTTCGGCCCGATGTCGGGCGGGGTCGACTACTTCACCCACTGCGACTCGCGCGGCACGCACGACCTG
>MESD01000200.1:5951-14893 GCA_001770815.1 Burkholderiales bacterium RIFCSPHIGHO2_12_FULL_69_20 | reverse complement strand
CGCAGGTAAAGAAGGGAGGGCCGCAGGCCCGGAATGACACGGAGCAGAGCACGCCCGCCCGGACCGGCGCGATCGCTCAGGCCACAGAACGCTGGCTTTCAAGCCCAGCAAAAACCGGCTGTAACGCGCCAAATCCGGCCGCACCGAGTCTCGGAACGCCGCTACCCACTACACCTGCATGTTCATGATGTCGGTGTAGGCCTGCACCAGGCGGTTGCGCACGGTGAGTGCGGCGGTGAAGCCGATCTGCGACTTGTTCATCGCGATCATGGTCTGCTCCAGGCTGACCGTGGGGTTGTCGAGCTGCACCTCGCGCTGCAGCGCCGACGACTCGAGCTGCGCGTCGCTCACCGCCTTCAGCGCCTGCGTCATGGCCGAGCTGAAGCTGGCCTTCTCGGCCGGATGGGCGGTGGGGGCCGCCTTGTCCAGCGGCATGCCGTCGGGCCGCAGGCCGGCGCGGGCCACGGCCTGGGCAAAGTCGAAGGGCTTGAGCTCGAGTTTCATGGTGGAGGCTGATGGCTGAGGCCTTGGGGGCCTTTCTGGCCGCCTTTCCGGCCTTTCGCACGCCCTGCACTGTAGGCCCCGCCCTCGGCCACGATGGCGCGAACTGAAGTCCGAAATGCGGGCTGTTTGCCCCATGCCGGCGAGAACCGTTGCCGAACAATCAACGCCGAACGGGGCCCTGCCTGGCACCGCCCCACCCTGCCGAATCCACCAAGCCCATGGACGCTGCCGTCACCGCCCTGACCCCCGCCAACGAAGCCGCGCTGCTGGCCGAGGCCACGCCCGGCCAGCCGACCGGGCCGCTGGCCCGCCTGCAGGCGCTGCCCCCGCGCAAGCGGGCACTGCTGGCCATCGGCACCGCCGGTCTGGCCGCGGTGCTGGTGGTGCTGACGCTGTGGAGCCGGCATGTGCCGATGGCACCACTGTTTGCACAGGTGCTGCAGAACAACGAGCTGGGCGTGATCGTCGAGCAACTCAACAAGATGGGCGAGAGCCACGAGATCGGCCGTGGCGGCGGCCTGATCATGGTGCCCGCCGAGCGGGTGAACGCGCTGCGCATGCAGCTGGCGGTGCTGGGCCTGCCCAGGTCGGCACCCACCGGCTTCGAGGCGATGGAGAAGTCCAGCTTCGGCCAGTCGCAACTGCAGGAGCGCACCCACCTGCAGCGCGCACTGGCCACCCAGCTCGAGCAGCAGATCGCCACCATCTCGGCCGTGCAGTCGGTCAAGGTGATGGTGGCGCTGACCCAGCAGACCGGCTTCTACCGCGAGCAGGACAAGCCCTCGGCGTCGGTGGCCCTGACGCTGCTGCCCGGCCGCACGCTGGACCGCAGCCAGATCGCCGGCATCGTCAACATGACCTCCACCGCGGTGCCCGGCCTCAACGCCAAGGCCGTGACGATCACCGACCAGGACGGCAACTGGCTGACCCAGCCCGACAGCGAACTGCGCAGCGACCTGACCGCCCAGCAGCGCGCCCACCTGCGCGAGACCGAGACCCGACTGCTCAAGCGCGTCAATGAGATCCTGGAGCCCGTGCTGGGCGCCGACAACCTGCGCGCCACCGTCACCGCCGAGCTGGACTTCAACCAGGTCGAGTCCACCAGCGAGGCGTTCAGCCCCAACCAGGGTGCCGATGCCAGGGCCTCGGTGCGCAGCCAGCAAAGCCTGGAGGCCGGCAACGTCAATCAGCTGCTGCCCACCGGGGTGCCCGGCGCGGCCAGCAACCAGGCGCCCACGCCGGCCGCCGCACCCGCCACCGCCAACCCTGCGGCACCGCTGCAGGCGGCGCAAGCCGGCCAGAACGGCGTCGGTGGCAGCGGCGCGCGGCGCGAGAACCGCATCAACTACGAGATCGACAAGACGGTGGAGACCAAGCGCCTGGCCACCGGCGAGATCCGCCGCGTCAACGTGGCCGTGCTGGTCAACCACCGCACCACGCTGGACCCCAAGACCAGCAAACCCAACAGCGCGCCGCTGCCGCCCGAGGAGATGGAAAAGCTCACCGCGCTGGTGCAGGAGGCGGTGGGCTTCAAGAAGGAGCGCGGTGATTCGGTGCGGGTGGTCAACATCCCGTTCCGCGCCGAGCCCAAGGTCGAGCCCGAAGCAACGCCGGTGTGGCAGCAGCCCTGGCTGATCGATCTGCTGCGCGCCGGCGGTCTGCCCGCGGCGCTGACGCTGGTGGCGCTGATGCTGCTGCTGGGCGTGGTGCGCCCGGCGCTGCGCCCCGATGCACCGCCGGCACCGCCCGCGCCGGAGCCGTCCACGCTGGATGCGGTGGTCGACGACACCGAGGCCCTGCCCGGCCCCACCCAGGCTGAACTGCTGGCATTGGAAGCCCCCAAGGTCGAGAAACAGCTGATCGACGCCCGTGCCCTGGCCAAGGAAAACCCGCAGGCCGTGGCCAACATGATGCGCGCCTGGATCGACGGCGAGTCGTGACCCCCCGTAGCGCTTGAGGACCTGATATGGACGATACCGGCGTAGAAGATGCAGCCATCCTGCTGATGTCCATCGGCGAGGAAGAGGCGGCCGAGGTGTTCAAGCACCTGGCGCCCAAGGAGGTGCAGAAGCTGGGCGAAACCATCGCCCGGTTGAAGATCGTGCCGCGTGAGCGCCTGACCAAGGTGCTGGATCGCTTTGCCGTCAACGCGCAAGACCAGCATGCGCTGGTGGCCGATACCGACGAGTACGTCAAGTCGGTGCTGCGCAAGGCGCTGGGCGAGGACAAGGCCAACCTGCTGATCGACCGCATCCTGCAGGGCAGCGACGTCACCGGCATCGAGGGCCTGAAGTGGATGGACCCCGGCAGCGTGGCCGAGCTGCTGCGCAACGAGCATCCGCAGATCGTGGCCGCGATCCTGGTGCACCTGGAGGCCGACCTCGCCAGCGAGATCATGAAGTTCTTCTCCGAGCGCCAGCGCAACGAGGTGATGGTGCGCATCGCCACGCTGGACGGCATCCAGCCCGCCGCGCTGAAGGACTTGAACGAGGTGATGAGCAACGTGCTGGCCGGCGGCGACCGCATGCGCAAGGCCTCGCTGGGCGGGGTGAAGACGGCTGCCGAGATCATCAACCTGCTGGGCAATGCGCTGGAGACCAGCGTGCTCGACTACGTGCGCGAGAGCGACCCCGACCTGGCGCAGAAGCTGATGGACAACATGTTCGGCTTCGACGACCTGATCAAGGTCGACGACAAGGGCATCCAGCAGATCCTCAAGGAAGTGCAGAGCGAATCGCTGGTGCTGGCGCTCAAGGGCGCGATGCCGGAGATGCGCGAGAAGGTGTTCAAGAACATGTCCAGCCGCGCCGCCGAGACGCTGCGCGAAGACCTGGAAGGCCGGGGCCCGGTGCGCGTGTCCGACGTCGAGGCCGAGCAGAAGGAAATCCTGAAGATCGTGCGCCGCCTGGTCGAGGAAGGCCAGATCGTGATCGCCACCGGAGGCGCCGATGACTTCCTCTAGCCGACCCAGCCCCAGCGAGCGCCTGCACCAGGCGCCGCCGCCCCTGCAGCGGGCCAGCGCGGCCTACACCCGCTTCATCCCGCGCGAAGAGCTGCAGGGCTTTGCCGCCTGGCGGCCGAACGCGTTTGCCGAGACGCCGTCGTTCGTGCAGCCGGCGCAGCCCGGCGCGTCGCATGCGGTGGTGCGCGCCGCCGCCGCCGGCGAGGGCGCCGAGGCCGCGCCGTCGCCGGTGTGGCCGGCGCCGGGCTTCTCGGACCGCCGGCGTACCGACGCGGCACCGGCGCCTTCGGCGGCGCCCGCCGATCCCGCGCCCGACGACCAGCCCACGCTGGAAGCACTGCACGCCGAGATGCAGGCCGAGATGCAGTTGCAGGTGGCGGCCGCTCGGCAGCAGGGTTATCAGGATGGCTACCGCGATGGCCTGGTGGCGCTGGAAAGCTTCAAGGAAAGTTTTGCCAAGCAGACCAGCGCCCAGATGGCCCAGGTGCTGAAGTCGCTGGACGACGAACTCGGCCAGCTCGAGCAGCAGATGGCCACCAGCGTGGCCCGCGTGGCCACCGAGCTGGCACGCCAGGTGGTGCGCAGCGAGCTGAGCACCCGCCCGGCGCTGGTGGTGCAGGTGGCGCGCGAGGCCGTCAACGCGGTGCTGATGAGCGCCCACCACATCACCGTGCAGGTGCACCCCGACGACCATGCGCTGGTGGCCCAGGGCTGCGACGAGGCGCTGGCCGCCCGCGGCGCGCGGCTGGTGAGCCAGCCGTCGATGGCGCGCGGCGGCTGCCGGGTCGAATCCGATGCCGGTGTGATCGATGCGCGCGTGCCCACGCGCTGGGCCCAGGCGATCCTGTCGCTGGGCACCGGCGTGGCCTGGGACGACGGCGAGGATGTGCCAGCGGCCGATGGGGGCGATGCATGAGCGTGGACAACGCGGCAACCAACCCGGCCTCCCCGCGCCTGCAGCGCTGGGCGCACTACCTCGACGACCTCGAGGCCTACGCCGCGGTGCACACCCCGCTGCAGACCCACGGCACGCTGGTGCGCGTGACCGGCCTGGTGCTCGAGGCCGCCGGCGTGCGCGCGCCGGTGGGCGCGGTCTGCGAGGTGCATGGCGACGCCGGCGCGCGGGTGCTGGCCGAGGTGGTGGGCTTCAACGGCGACCGTGCCTTCCTGATGCCCACCGGCGAGCTGCAGGGCCTGAGCAGCGGCGCGCAGGTCAGCCCGCGCGGTGTGCAGCACGCACCGCCGCTGCTGGGCCGCGACAACGCGCTGTGGCGCCGCAGCGAGGACCGTGGCCTGCACCTGGCCGTGGGCGACGGCCTGCTGGGCCGGGTGGTCGACGCCCACGGCGTGCCGATGGACCGGCTGGGGCCGCTCAAGCATGTGCGCAACGAGCCGATGGTGCGCCGCCCGATCAACGCGATGGAGCGCGATCCGGTGCGCACCCCGCTGGACACCGGCGTGCGCGCCATCAACGCCCTGCTCACCGTGGGCCGCGGCCAGCGCCTGGGCCTGTTTGCCGGCACCGGCGTGGGCAAGAGCGTGCTGCTGGGCATGATGGCCCGCTACACCGAGGCCGATGTGATCGTGGTCGGCCTGATCGGCGAACGTGGCCGCGAGGTCAAGGAGTTCATCGAGGACATCCTCGGCGAGGACGGCCTGGCCCGCAGCGTGGTGGTGGCCGCACCGGCCGACGCGCCGCCGCTGGTGCGCATGCAGGGCGCCACCTACGCCACCGCGGTGGCCGAGCATTTCCGCGACCAGGGCCGCCATGTGCTGCTGCTGATGGACAGCCTGACGCGCTATGCGATGGCGCAGCGCGAGATCGCGCTGGCCATCGGCGAGCCGCCGGCCACCAAGGGCTACCCGCCCAGCTGCTTTGCCAAGCTGCCGCAGCTGGTCGAGCGCTCGGGCAACGGCCTGAACGGCGTGGGCTCGATCACCGCCTTCTACACCGTGCTGAGCGAAGGCGACGACCCGCAGGACCCGATCGCCGACGCCGCGCGCGGCATCCTCGACGGCCACATCGTGCTGAGCCGCGAGCTGGCCGAGGCCGGCCACTACCCGGCCATCGACGTGGAGAAATCCATCTCGCGCGTGATGGGCAACGTGGCCCCGCGTGAGCAGGTGGAATCGGCGCGCCGCGCCCGCGCCATGCTGGCCAAGCTGAGCAAGGCGCGCGACCTGATCCAGCTGGGCGCCTACCAGCCCGGCCACGACCCCGAGCTCGACCTGGCGATGCAGCTGCAGCCGCAGCTCACCGCCCTGCTGCAGCAGGACATGCACGACCGCGCCCCGCTGGGGCAGAGCCAGGCCATGCTGGCCCGGCTGATCGCCTGAGCGCCTGGCCGGTTGATCGATCCCCAAGACGGCCAACCCGAGACCGCTGACCCATGCCCATGAACTCCATCGCCCTGCTGCAGACCCTGTTGCAGCGCGCCGAAGCCGACCGCGACACCGCCGCCGCCGTGCTGCGCCAGGCCGAAGCGCTGGTGCAGCAGGCCGAGCTGCAGGCGCGGCAGTTGCACGACTACCGCGGTGAGTACGACCAGCGCTGGACCGCCCGCTTCCGCGAATCGGGCACCACCGCGCTGCTGCACTGCCACCGCGGTTTTGGCCAGCGGCTGGACCAGGCCATCACCCACCAGCAGGTCAACAGCCAGCACCTGGGCAACCGGGTGCAGCAGGCGCGCAGCGTGCTGCTGGCGCGCGAGCAGCGGGTGGCCGCGGTGCGCAAGCTGATCGAGCGGCGCCAGGCCGAGCTGCTGAAGATCGCCAACCGGCGCGACCAGCGTTCCACCGACGAGGCCGCCCAGCGCACGGCCACCGCCGCGCGCGGCACGCATCCGCTGATCGCCCAGCACTCCTGATCCGCCACGAGGACCCATCGCCATGCTCAGCAGCCTGCCAACCATCCTGAACACCGCCACGCTGGCCCATGCCGACCCGGCGGCCGGCCCCGCGCCGCGTGACAGTGCCGACGCCGGCCCCGGTTTTGCCACGCTGATGCAGCAGCAGACCAACCTGCGGCTGGCCGATCAACGCATGGCGGAGCGGCGCCTGTCGGAGCAACGCCTGCTGGATCAGCGGCGCGCCAGCCAGCGCCACAGCGAGCCCCACACCACCCCACCGGCGCAGCCGCCGGCCGCCGCACGCGAGCCTGTGGCCCGGCCAGCCGAGGCCCGCCGCGCCGACCCCGCGCGCGCCGATCGCCCAGCCGGCACCGAAGCCGGCGCGGCATCCGAGGCCCAGGCCGACACCACGGCCCAGACGGACGCCACCGACGCCACCGACGCCACCGATGCGGCCACCGGCGCGCCGGCCCCGGCCGGCCGGGACCGACCCGGCGGCAGTGACGATGAATCCGAATCGGCCGCCACGCCAACGGCCGGCCACCCTACCGTCAATGCCGAGGCCGGCCGCGCAGACCGCGCCCAAACCATCTCCGACACCGACACCGCCAGCCTGGCCCGCACCCGCAGCGCGGCCCGCACCGCGCTGCGCCTGGCCGCCGCCGCCGACGCGGCCTCCACCACCAGCCCGGCCGCAGCCCTGCAGACCGGTGACCGTGGCCTTGCCGGCAGCACCGTGGCCGACACCGCCGCCCTGCCAACCGCCACCACCACGCCCGCAGTGCCCGATGCCAGCGCGCTGCCACCGGGGCTGCCGGTGATGGTGGCGGGCGGGCAAGCTGCGGCCCGGCCCGATGTCCAGGCGCCCGGTGCCGATGCCGCCGCCCTTGCCGCGCGCATCGATCGCCGCCTGCGCCTGGCCGACGGCCCGGCCACCACCGCCCGATCCGGCGGTGCCGCGACCACCGGCGACTCGCCGCTCGCCCCGGGCAGTCTGCCCGCCGCCGAGGCGGCGCTGGCCGAGGCGGCGGGGCGCCAGCCCGCCGCCGGCCCGGGCCTGTCCAGCGGACCCACCACCACCCGCCTGGCCACCACCGCCGACGACCCACGCACGCCGGGCCGCTCAACGCGGCATGCGGCGGCGGTCGAGATCAGCCGCCCGCCGGCCGATGGCGCTGCGCCGACCGCGCCGGCCCGCACCCCGGCTGCGCTGGCGGCCCAGGCCGCGCTGGCGCTGGCCGGCGGTGCCCGCCCGACCGCCGCGCCGCTGACAGTCAGCCGCGCCGCCGGCAGTGGCAACGAGCCCGCGGCAGCGCTGGCCGACCACGACAGCGACATCACCACCCTCACCGCGGCCACCCCGGCCGAGATCGCCGCGGCAGCGGCGCTGGTCGCCACCACCGTCGACACCACGCCGACGACCGCGACGGCAGCGGCGGCGGCATCCGCACAGGCGGCCGCGGCCGCCTCCACGGTCCTGGCCACTGCGCGTGGCGCGGCCTCGTCAATGGCCACCACGGCCGCCATGTCCGGCACGGCCGCCACGATCACCGGCACCGTGGCCGCTGCCGGCCCGCAGCGGCGCACGCCGGGCGCCGGCATGCCCACCACCGGCGCCGAGGCGCAGCGCAGCAGCGACGCCGCCGGCACCGCCCGCAGCGGGCCAGCCGGCAGCGCCGCGCCGGCCAGTGCCAACGCTGCCGCACGCCCAACCGGCGCGCCGGACGGCCTGCCCGCCGGGATGGCCACCACCGATGCACGGGTGCACGACGCCGTGGTCGACGCCGCACCGCCGGCCGTTGACGCATCACCCGCCCCCATGGGCCTGACGGACGACCGATCCACCGCCCGCCCGCCCGAGCCCACCGGCGTGCTGGCCCCGGCCCACGCCGGCCTGCGTGCCGACATGCGCGCTGACCTGCGCACCGACGCCCAGCACACCAGCAGCCAGGCCGATCCCTTGCGCGTGGCCGAAGCCGGCCCGGGCAATGTCGGCGGCCCGACGCCGATGGCCAGCATGGCGCCCACCGGCAGCACCACCGCGGCCGGCCCGCAGCCCGCAGCCGCCGCCCCGGTGCCCGAGGCGCGCATCCCGGTGCCGCTGGACAGCCCGGCCTTCGCCCCGGCCCTGGGCGCGCAGATCAGCCTGTTTGCGCGTGATGGGGTGCAGACCGCGCGGCTGCAGCTCAATCCGGCCGAGATGGGGCCGATCTCGGTGCAGATCGCGCTGGACGGCAGCGCCGCGCGAGTGGACTTCCAGGCCGATCTGGCCGGCACCCGCGAGGTGATCGAGGCCTCGCTGCCGGCGCTGGCCGGCGCACTGCAGGACGCCGGCCTCACCCTTGCCGGTGGCGGCGTGTTCCAGCAGGCGCCGGGCCGGCAGGGCCAGGACCAGCCACCCGCCTCGGTGCCGTCGCAGCACAGCGCCGGTCGTGATGCGAACGGCAGCCAGGCTGGCCCGCCGCCCGAGACCCTGGTGCGCGCCCGCCGCGGGCTGGTGGACCTGGTGGCTTGAGGCGCCGCGGCGGCATTGCGGGCCGCAATACGGCGCGCTTTGCCCCGCTGTTCTCCGCATCGCCCAGGGCCCCGATCCGAATAATCGGATGCAAAGGGCCGCCGCGCGCCAC
>MESD01000200.1:196-5931 GCA_001770815.1 Burkholderiales bacterium RIFCSPHIGHO2_12_FULL_69_20 | reverse complement strand
TGCCGCCTCGACGGCACGCCCTGGAGAAGCCCGATGTCCGCCGCACCCGCCGCCACTGCCGATGCCGCCCCCGCCGCCAAGGGCGGCAAGAAGAAACTCATCATCATCATCATCGCCGCCGTGCTGCTGCTGGTGCTGGTTGGCGGCGGCGCTGCCTTCTTCCTGTTGAAGAAGGCCCCGGCCGACGGCGAAGAAGGTGCCGACGACGGTGGCCACGGCAAGGCCGCCACCCACGCCCCGGCGCCCAAGGCGGCCGTCCGGCGAGAACCTGGCGCACCCCCGGTGTTCGTGCCGCTCGACCCCTTCACCGTCAACCTGGCAGACCGGGAAAGTGAGCGCTACGCCCAGATCGGCCTGACGCTGGAGATCGACGACGCCAAGACCGGCGAGGAGCTCAAGCTCTACATGCCGGCGATCCGCAACAACATCCTGATGGTGCTGTCGCACAAGACCGCCGCCCAGCTGCTCACCCGCGAGGGCAAGGACAAGCTGGCGCAGTCCATCCTCTACGCCTCGGTGCGGCCGCTGGGCTACGAGATCGACGAGGAAGAAGAAGAGCCGGAGGAGGACGCGGACGCCCCGGTCAAACCGAAGAAGAAGAAAAAGAAAAAGGCACCACCCGTGCTGCCGGTGGTGGCCGTGCATTTCTCGAACTTCATCGTGCAATGACCCCCCCCCGTAGCGCCTTCGGCGTCCTTGCAGGCCGCGCAGGGCCGGAGGCCCAGCCCTTCGGCAGGCACCGACGGCTCGCCGTTGGTGTCCGGCCTCAGCCCCCCCAGGGGGGCGACCCCAGCGGACCGGCAGAGCCGGATCCGCGGCGTCTGCTTGAGCGGGCCCGTGGCGCCTGGTGGCGCCACGGCCAAAGTAAAAACCAGGCATTTGGATCACGCTCATGAACCAGCAGATCCTGTCGCAAGACGAGGTCGATGCGCTGCTGCAGGGCATCACCGGCGAGAGCCAGAAGATCGAGACCGAAGAGGTCAAGACCGAGGGCATCCGTGACTACAACATCGCCAGCCAGGAACGCATCGTCCGCGGCCGCATGCCGACGATGGAGATCATCGGCGAGCGCTTTGCCCGCAACATCCGGCTGGGGCTGTTCAACCTGATCCGCAAGAGCCCCGAGGTGTCGATCGGCGGCGCCAAGGTCATCAAGTACAGCGCCTTCCTGCGTGAGATCGTGGTGCCCACCAACTTCAACATCGTCTCGGTCAAGCCGCTGCGTGGCAGCGGGCTGATCGTCTGCGACCCGTCGCTGGTGTTTGCGGTGATCGACGCGCTGTACGGCGGCAACGGCAAGTACCACACCCGCATCGAGGGCCGCGACTTCTCGGCCACCGAGCAGCGTGTGATCGAGCGCCTGGTCGAGGTGATCATCACCGAGTACCGCAAGGCCTGGGCCGGCATCTACCCGGTGGAGCTGGAGTACCAGCGCTCGGAGATGCAGCCGCAGTTCTGCAACGTGGCCACGCCCAGCGAGGTGGTGGTGGCCACCAGCTTCACGATGGAGGTGGGCGACATCACCGGCACGGTGCACTTCTGCATCCCCTACAGCACGCTGGAGCCGATCCGCGACGTGCTGTATTCGGCGATGCAGGGCGACGCCGAGCCCGACCGCCGCTGGATCAAGCTGCTGCGCACGCAGATCCAGTCGGCCGACGTGCCGCTGGTGGCCGAGCTGGCCACTGCGCACGCCACGGTCGAGCAGCTGCTGGGCTTCAAGCCGGGTGACTTCATCGAGCTGGACCTGCTGCCGATGATCAAGGCCAAGGTGGACGGCGTGCCGGTGTTCGACTGCCATTACGGCACCAGCAATGGCCGCAACGCCATCAAGATCGACAAATTGTTGACCGGCACCGACGCGGGCTGGTTGGGAGACCTCGCATGAGTGACGCCGCCAGCATGTCCGAAGAAGACCGCATGGCCGCCGAATGGGCCGCCGCGCTGAATGAGGCCAAGCCGGAACAGGCCAGCGAGGTGACGGCGCCGGCCGAATCGGTGGCCGCCGCCCAGTTCACCAATTTCTCGGCCGCGCCCACGGGCGCGATGGCGCCGGGCAATGACCTGAACATGATCCTCGACATCCCGGTGCAGCTGACCGTGGAGCTGGGCCGCACGCGCATCCCGATCAAGCACATCCTGCAGCTGGCGCAGGGCTCGGTGGTCGAGCTCGAGGCGCTGGCCGGCGAGCCGATGGACGTGCTGGTCAACGGCTACCTGATCGCCCAGGGCGAGGTGGTGGTGGTCAACGACAAATTCGGCATCCGCCTGACCGACATCGTGACGCCCAGCGAGCGCATGCGCCGCCTCAGCAGGACATGACGCGCACCATGAGCGGCTCCGACTTTCTCGGCCCGTTGGCGGCCTTTGCGCTGATCCTGGCGCTGATCCCCGCCGCGCTGTGGCTGCTCAAGCGCACGCCGCTGGGCGGCGCGGCCAGCGGCACGGCGATGCGCCTGGTCGGCGCACTGCCGCTGGCGCCCAACCAGCGCATCGTCACCGTCGAGGTGGGCAGCGGCGACGACCGCCGCTGGCTGGTGCTGGGCGTCACGCCCGCGGGCATCAACACCCTGCACACGCTGCCGCCGCAGGCCGACGCGCCGGTGGCCACGGGCCCGGCCCTGCCGCTGTTCGCGCAGTTGCTGCAGCGCCAGCAACGTGGCAGCGGGAGCCCCGATGCACGTTGATCACCGTTCCATTTTTTGGCGCACCGCGCGCCACGCGGGCCAGGCCCTGGGCTTGTCGGTGTTATCGGCGCTGCCTGCAGTGGCTTTAGCGCAAGTGCAGGCGCAAACGCAAGCCGGCGGCCCCGGCCTGCCGCTGCTGATCGGCCAGGCCGGCGGCGGCACCGCCTACTCGGTGCCGGTGCAGACGCTGCTGTTCTTCACCGCGCTGACCTTCCTGCCGGCGGTGGTGCTGATGATGACCGGCTTCACCCGCATCGTCATCGTGCTGAGCCTGCTGCGCCAGGCGCTGGGCACCCAGGCCGCGCCGCCCAACCAGGTGATCATCGGCCTGAGCCTGTTCCTCACCTTCTTCGTCATGTCACCCACGCTGGACAAGGTCTACACCGAGGCCTGGCAGCCGTACCAGGCGCAGACCATCGAGTTCGGCGAGGCGGTCGAGCGCGCCGGCAAGCCGATGCGCGAGTTCATGCTCAAGCAGACCCGCCACAGCGACATGGCACTGTTCGCCAAGCTCGCCAAGGTCGACCCGGCCGTGAAGCCCGCCGACATGCCCTTCACCGTGATCGTGCCGGCCTTCGTGGCCAGCGAGCTGAAAAGCGCGTTCCAGATCGGCTTCATGATCTTCATCCCGTTCCTGATCATCGACATGATCGTGGCCAGCGTGCTGATGAGCCTGGGCATGATGATGTTGAGCCCGGTGCTGGTGTCGCTGCCCTTCAAGCTGATGCTGTTCGTGCTGGCCGATGGCTGGAACCTGCTGCTCGGCTCGCTGGCGGCGAGCTTCGCCACCTGACGTCAACCACAAGCGTTCATGGACAGCCAACAAGCCTTCCACCTCGGCCAGCAAGGCCTCTACATGCTGCTGCTGGTGTCGGCACCGATCCTGCTGACGGTGCTGGTGGTGGGCCTGGTGATCAGCATCTTCCAGGCCGCCACGCAGATCAACGAGACCACGCTGAGCTTCGTGCCCAAGGTGGTGGCCGCGGTGGCGGTGCTGGCGATCGCCGGGCCGTGGATGCTGACCATGCTGGTCGAGTACATCCAGCGCACCCTGCTCGCCATCCCCACCGCATTGGGCTGACGGCCCGCGCCGGCACGCCATGATCTCGTTGACCGAGGCCCAGCTGCTGGCCTGGCTCACGCCGCTGCTGTGGCCGTTCATCCGCGCGCTGGCGCTGCTGGGCAGCCTGCCGGTGTTCAGCCAGAAGGCCGTGCCGATGCGGGTGAAGGTGGGGCTGGCGCTGTTCATCGCGCTGGCGGCACAGCCCTCGCTGCCGGCGATGCCGGTGATCGCACTCGATTCGCCACAGGCCTTCATGGTGATCGCCCAGCAGGTGCTGGTGGGCTTGACGATGGGCTTTGCGGTGCGGGTGGTGTTTGCCGCGGTCGAGCTGGGCGGCGAGCTGATCGGCCTGCAGATGGGCCTGAACTTCGCCGGCTTCTTCGACCCCGCCACCGCCTCGCAGGGCACCGCCACCAGCCGCTTCTTCGGCACGCTGGTGGCCTTCCTGTTCGTGCTGTCCAACGGCCACTTGACGCTGATCGGCGCGCTGGTGCGCAGCTTCGAGGTGTTTGCCGTCGGCGACTCACCCTTCGCCTTCCTGCACCAGCTGCAACCCCAGCGCTGGGGCGCCGAGATCTTCATGCTGGGCCTGTGGATCGCACTGCCGCTGGTGGGCATGCTGCTGTTCGTCAACCTGGTGCTGGGCGTGATCTCGCGCGTGGCGCCACAGATCAGCGTGTTCTCGGTGGGCTTTCCGATCACCGTGTCGGTGGGCCTGATCGGCATGCTGCTGACGCTGCCGCTGCTGGAGCAGCCCTTCGCCATGGCGCTGCAGCGCATGGTCGAGCAGTTCCAGTAATCCAGCCCACCCCGTCACCCGGGCGGCGGGCGGCCCGGCTCAACTGCCCACCAGCCCGTTGCGGATGGCGTAGACCGTCAGCTCCGAGTTGTTCTGCAGCCCCAGCTTCTCGAGCACGCGGGCGCGGTAGACGCTCACCGTCTTGGGGCTCAACGTCAGCTCCTCGGCGATGTCGCTCAGGCGCTTGCCCGAGGCGATCATCACCAGCGTCTGCAGCTCGCGGTCGCTCAATTTGTCGTGGGCGTTCTCGGTCACCGGCGTGGTCAGGCTCTCGACCAGCATCTGCGCGATCTCGGGCGTCACGTACTTGCGGCCCTGCGCCACGGTGCGCACCGCCTGCACGATCAGCTGCGGATCACCGCCCTTGTTGACGTAGCCGTAGGCCCCGGCGCGCAGCGCGCGGATGGCGTACTGGTCTTCGGGGTACATGCTGACCACCAGCACCTTCACCGTCGAGCCCTCGTCCTTGAGCGCATGCATCACGTCCAGCCCGCTGCGCCCGGGCAGGTTGATGTCGAGCACCAGCACGTCGCAGCGCGTGGCCTTGGCCGCATCGCCGCCGGCGGCCAGGCTGCGCAGCAGGCCACGCAGCTCGCCGTAATCGCCGGCCTCGCCCACCACCTGGATGTCGGCCGCATCGGCCAGGGTGTCGCGGATGCCGCGGCGGATCAGCGCGTGGTCGTCGCAAAGAATCACTGAGATCATGGCGTGCCCCAGCCGGTGGGATCGTGGTCGTCGTCCTGGTCGAAATCGGCCGGGCCCTCGCTGCCGCCACCGGCGCTGCGCATCGGCACCGACAGCATCAGCACCGTGCCGTTGGCGCCGCTGGACACGTCGACCCAGCCGCCCACGGTGCTGGCACGCTCGTGCAGCCCGCGCAGGCCGAAGCTGCGCGCCTTGGCCAGATCGCCGGGGCCGAGCCCGCGGCCGTTGTCGCTCACTTCCAGTGACAGCACGCCGCGGCTCATCGACAGGTCGATCATCACCCGCGTGGCCTGGGCATGCTTGCTGACATTGGTAAGCGCCTCCTGCGCAAATCGGTACGCCACCAGCGGCACGCCGGCAGGCAGCTGCATGCTCTCATGGCTGGTGCGGAACAGGCAGCGCATGGCGTTGCGCTTCTCGAACTGGGCTGCCATCCACTGCAGCGCGGCCACCAGGCCCTGCTCCAGGATGGCCGGGCGCA
>MESD01000200.1:0-159 GCA_001770815.1 Burkholderiales bacterium RIFCSPHIGHO2_12_FULL_69_20 | reverse complement strand
CGCCACCGTCTCCAGCGCGCTGATCACGCGCTGCTGCACCTCGGGCGACTGCACGTGCCGGCCGATCCAGGCCAGGTCAAACTTGATCGCGGTGAGGCTGCCGCCCACGTCGTCGTGGATCTCGCGGGCGATTGCCGCGCGCTCCATCTCCACGCTGGT
>MESD01000199.1 GCA_001770815.1 Burkholderiales bacterium RIFCSPHIGHO2_12_FULL_69_20 | reverse complement strand
GCCGAGTACGAAGGCGACAACAACCACGACCACTTCCAGCGCGACGAGGCCTTCAAGAGCGAGATCCGCGAGCTGCCGCCAGCGCTGAAGAAGGAGTTCCTCGAGTTCCTGGTCAGCTCGCTGACCAGCGAGTTCTCGGGCTGCGTGCTCTACAACGAGATCCGCAAGAACGTCAGCAACCCCGACATCAAGCAGCTGATGACCTTCATGGCGCGTGATGAATCGCGCCATGCCGGCTTCATCAACAGTGCGCTCAAGGACTACGGCCTGGGCGTCGACCTGGGCCAGCTCAAGCGCACCAAGGCCTACACCTACTTCAAGCCCAAGTACATCTTCTACGCCACCTACCTGTCCGAGAAGATCGGCTACGCGCGCTACATCGCGATCTTCCGCCAGCTCGAGCGCCACCCCGAGCTGCGCTTTCACCCGATCTTTCGCTGGTTCGAGCGCTGGTGCAACGACGAATTCCGCCACGGCGAATCGTTCGCGCTGATCCTGCGCGCGAACCCGCAGCTGCTGGCGGGCGGCAACAAGCTGTGGATCCGCTTCTTCCTGCTGGCGGTGTACGCCACGATGTTCGTGCGCGACCACAGCCGCCCCGAGATGCACGACGCCATGGGGCTCGATGCCGACAGCTACGACTTCGAGGTGTTCCGCATCACCAGCGAGATCTCCAAGCAGTGCTTCCCGCTGACGCTGGACACCGACCACCCGGCCTTCCGCGCCGGCCTCACCCGGCTGTGCATGCTGTCCAGGAAGATGGACGCGGCCAAGGCGCGGGGCGGCCTGGTCGGCAATCTCACCCAGGCCGGCTGCGCGGTGGCGGCCTTCGGCACCTTTGCCCGGCTGTACCTGATGCCGGTGAAGACGCACCCACTGCCCGAGACCATCCACATGGCGCCGGCCTGGTGAGGCCAGCGGACTGACTGCGCCGAACCCTCGCCGACCCGCTTCACCCACCCCCGATGTCCGAACTGGCCCTGCCCCTGCTCTACACGCTGTTCGCGTGGTGGTTCAGCACGGGCGTGATCCTCTACCTCGACGGCCTGCCGCCGCGCACCTTCCCGCTGACGCTGCAGGCCACCACCGTGGTGCTGGTCGCGGCGCTGTATGCGCTGGTGCACACCCGCAACGACACCAGCGTGGCCGGCGCCTACTGCGCCTTCACCTGTGCGCTGCTGGTGTGGGCCTGGCAGGAGGTGGCCTTCCTGCTGGGCGTGGTGACCGGCCCGCGCCGCAGCGCCTGCCCACCCGGGGCCAGCGGCTGGCGCCGCACCGGCTTTGCGGTGCAGGCCGTGCTCTACCACGAGCTGGCGCTGATAGTGCTGGCCATCGCGGTGGTGGCCTGCGTGGGCAATGGTGAGAACCGCGTCGGCCTGTGGACCTTCATGGCGCTGTGGGTGATGCGCCAGAGTGCCAAGCTCAACATCTTTCTGGGCGTGCGCAACCTGGGCGAGAACTTCCTGCCGCCGCACCTGCAGTACATGAAGAGCTACTTCCGGCGTGCGCCGATGAACGTGCTGTTCCCGTTCTCGGTGACCGCCAGCACCGGCGCGGCCGTGCTGGTGTGGTGGCAGCTGGCCACCGTGACAGCCCCCCCGTTCGAGACCGCCGGCCTGGCGCTGGTGGGCACGATGCTGGCGCTGGGCGCGCTGGAGCACTGGTTGCTGGTGCTGCCGCTGCCCACCGAGCTGCTGTGGCGCTGGGGCCTGCGCTCGCATGCCAAGGCCGACGCCAAGGTGCCCGCGGCATCGGCGCCGCCCCTGGGCGGATGAACATGATTTCACCGGACACGCGACCCCCAAGTCGCTGACTGCCAAGTGGCCGCAAGAGCCACCCCCTACCCACGTGCGGGTTCAGCACGGTAAAGACGGAAACATTGACTAGGAGAATCGGAATGGACATCGATCCGAACAGGGTCTGGCCGACCGGGCTGACCTTGGCCGAAAGCGAAGAACTGCATCGCCACGTCATCGAGGGCACCCGCATTTTCGGCTTCATCGCCGCGCTGGCGCACCTGCTGGCGTACATCTACACCCCTTGGCTGCACTGAAGGGATAGACCATTAATCAAGGAAAAATCTGGCTGGTGGTCAAGCCCACCGTCGGTCTGCCGCTGTTCCTGGGCGGCGTGACCGTGATCGCGCTGGCGGTGCATGCCGCCGTGCTGACCACCACCGCCTGGTACCCCGCGTACTACAGCGGCAAGGCCGCCGTGGCGGCCGCCATGCCGGCCAAGGCCGCGGCCAACACCACGACGATGACCGCACCACTGGCTGCGGCACCGACCGGCACCGAGGCGGCCACCGTGCTCATCGCGAAGGCCCCGACCGGCAAGCCGTAGCGGAACCTCCATGGCCATCGCCGGACTGGGGCCGGGATCGCAAGATCCCGGCCCCAGTCTCTTGGTGTGGTCAGTGGATGGGCACAGCGCGCCGAGGTCGGCGGCGATGCGCTGGTGTCAGTCGGGGGTGGCGCCCACCGCGGCGGCGTGGCCGGCGGTGCGTTGGCGGATCAGCGGCGCCATCGCCACCAGCGTGGCCGCCAGCAGCAGCAGCTCGAGCGCGTAGACGGCGATGTAGCCGGTGGCCGGGCTGTTCCACGCCGCCAGCAGCAGGTTGCGCTCGGCCAGCGCCGAGACCAGGTCGCGGCCGATGCCACCCAGCGCCACTGCCACGCCCGCCGAGGTGGCCTGCACAGCACCCCAGGCCCCCAGCGCCAGGCCGGCCTGCTCCTTGGGCGCCAGGTTCATCGTTGCGGTGAGCGTGCCGTGGCCGAACAACCCGCCGCCGAAGCCGATCAGCAGCACGCCGGCGCCGAACAGCAGCGGCGACTGCAGCGACGCCGCGGCGATCACCGCGGCAAAAGCCGCCATGCCCACCAGCGCGCCGTGGCTGGCGATGCGAAACGCGTCCGCGCCCTTGCCCAGCACGCGCGACGCCAGCCAGAAGCCCAGCAACCCGCCCAGCGCCAGCGTGGCCGTCAGCGTGGTGGTGGCGCTCACCGTCAGGTGCAGCACCTGGCCGCCATAGGGTTCGAGCAGCACGTCCTGCATGCTGAAGGCCATGGTGCCCAGCCCGACGGCCGCCAGCCGCCGCATCGCGTGGTCGCCGTTGGCAAAGCTGCCCCAGCTCGCGCGAAAGCTGGGCGCCTGTGCGGGCGCCTGCACACCGCGTTGCGGGCGGCGCGTCTCCTGCTTCCACAAGGCCAGCAGGTTCAGCGCGATGGTGGCCACGGCCGAGCCCTGGATCACCTCGATCAAGCGGCCGGCGCTGAAGTTCTCGAGCATCGCGCCGAACACCAGCGCGCTGACGATGGTGCCCGCCAGCAGCATCACGTACATCAGGCCCACCACGCGCGGTTGTGATTCGACCGGCGCCAGGTCGGTGGCCAGCGCCAGCCCGGCGGTCTGGGTGATGTGCAGGCCGGCACCCACCAGCAGGAAGGCCAGCCCGGCACCGGCCTGGCCGATCCACGACGGCCATTCGCTGGCATGGCCGCCCCCCGACAGCACCAGCAGCGCAAACGGCATGATCGCCAGCCCGCCGAACTGGATCATGGTGCCCTTCCAGATGAAGGGCACGCGGCGCCAGCCCAGCGCCGAGCGGTGGGTGTCGGACTTGAAGCCGATCAGCGCGCGGAAGGGCGCAAACAGCACCGGCAGCGAGATCATCACCGCCACCAGCGAGGCCGGCACCTGCAGCTCGACGATCATCACCCGGTTCAGCGTGCCCACCAGCAGCACCAGCGCCATGCCCACCGACACCTGGAACAGCGACAGCCGCAGCAAGCGGCTCAGCGGCAGGTCGGGTGAGGCGACATCGGCAAACGGCAGAAAGCGCGGGCCTGCCTGGGCCCAGCTGCGCATCAGCTTCTTGCTGAGGGGATTCATGGTGTGCCCGTTCGGTCTGGCCTCATTCCAACAGGCTGGTCACGGCCACCCGGGCGCGGGCCGCGTCCAGGGCGGACGGCAGGCGGAAGCTCACGCTCTCGGGCTTGCCGGGCAGTTGCCGCACGCCGCGGGCACCCAGTTCACGCAGCCGGTCGCAGACGCCCTGCACCAGCGATTCGGGCGTGCTGGCGCCCGCGGTCACGCCGATGCAGCGCGCACCGATCAGCCACGCGGGCTGGATCTGGTCGGCGTCCTCCACCAGCCAGGCCGGCACGCCTTGCTGCTCGGCCACTTCGCGCAGCCGGCAGGAGTTGCTGCTGTTGCGCGCCCCCACCACCAGCACCCGGTCGGCCTGGCGCGCCAGGAAACGCACGGCGGTCTGCCGGTTCTGCGTGGCGTAGCAGATGTCGGCCAGCGCCGGGCCTTCGATGCCGGGGAAGCGGCGCTGCAGCACCGCGATGATGTCGCGGGTGTCGTCCACGCTCAGCGTGGTCTGGGTCACGTAGGCCAGCGGCGTGGCGCCGGGCAGGTCGAGTTGCTCGGCCGCCGCCACCGAGGGCACGACGAAGGCCGGCCCGTCGATCGCACCCAGCGTGCCCACCACCTCGTCGTGGCCCGGATGGCCGATCATCAGCACGGTGCGGCCGGCCTGCGCATAACGCTGCGCCTGCAGGTGCACCTTGGCCACCAGCGGGCAGGTGGCGTCGATCACCCGCAGCCGGCGCGCACGCGCTTCGGCCACCACGCTGTGGGCCACGCCATGGGCGCTGAAGATCGTGACCGCACCTTCGGGGATCTGATCGATGCGGTCGACGAACACCGCGCCGCGGCAGCGCAGCGCCTGCACCACGTGGCCGTTGTGCACGATCTCGTGGAACACATGCACCGGTGCGCCGAACAGGTCGAGGGCCTGCTCGACCACGTCGATGGCGCGCACCACACCGGCACAGAAGCCACGCGGCTGCGCCAGCAGCACGTCGGCGGGACGCACGCGCATGTCCATGAGGCGCTCCCCGGTGGGTGTGGCGGTGTCAGCGCTGGGTGGCGGGCCGGGTGGCCACCTTGGCCACGGCGGTGCTCGGCACGCTGGTGGTGTCGGACGCCGCCGCCACGGGCGCACCCAGCGCCGGATGGTCCTTGAGCAGCGGCGCACCCTTCAGCGGCTTGAACAGGCCCTGGTGGCAGGTGGCGCAGCTGACCTTGGCCACGTCACCGGTGGGGCCCAGCCGATTGGCGGGGAAGACCTGGGTCAACGGCAGCATGTAGGCCACGTTCAGGTCCCGCGCCATGTTGATGCCGTGGAAGGCGGTGGTGCGGGTGGGCGGGCTCTCGGCCCATTCGGCATGCGAGCGGGTGTTGTGGCAATAGGTGCAGTTGACGCCCAGCGACTGGCTCATGTGCATCATCAGGCCGAAGGTCTTTTCGGTCTGCTGGATGCTGATCGGCGCGTTGACGGGCAGGGCGGTGGTGGCAGCCGCCCGGATGCGCTCATTGCCCAGCAGGTAAGGCGACAGCGGATCGATGCCCAGGGAGGTCAGCCCGGCGGCCACGGCCGGCCGGTTCTGGCCGTTCGAATCGGCGGTGCTGCCGCCGGTCTGCCGCGGCGCTGGCGCGGTGAACCAGATCCTGGCCGGCACCGGCTGGCCGCGGTGGCAGGTGTAGCAGGTGACGCCGCCGGCCCCCGCATCACCGCTGGCCGCGACGTGCTGCTTCCAGTCGGTGTTGATGTGGCGCGTCATCGCGATCATCTTGCGCGCCACCACCTTGGTGTAGAGCGTGTCGGCGGACAGTTCGTCGCCGGCCTTGTGGCAGTAGGCACAGCCCTCCTGGGGCGCCACCCAGGCGGTGATCGCCAGCATCGTGCGGGTGAACTCGCCGGCCGGCAGGTCGCCCAGCACCTGCACGTTCTTGAAGACATCGCGCGACAGCGGGCTGACCGGTGGCGACGGGATGGCCGGCACCGGATCGGGCAGCTTCTGCGCCGCCTCGACCGGTCCGACGATGCGCGGGTTCTGCACCGCGCCCATGGCGGTGCCGCGAAAGCCGGTCTGGGTGCTGTCCATCGGCGGCTTCTCGCAACCGGCGAGCAGCAGCGGGGCCAGCAGGGTGGCCAGCAGGGCGGTGTGGAAACGCTTCATGCGGATCACCTCTTGGCATTGGGGGCTCTTGGGGCCGGGGGGCGCGCCGTCACTTGGGCAACAGGGCCGGATCGGCGCCGGTGGGGAAGACGGCCGGGTAGGACGGCGCCACGCCGTGCTGCACCGCCCAGAGGTACCAGTTGTCGACCACGGTGCCGGTCAGCAGGATGCCGATGCCGCCGGTCAGCGGCGTGAGCACCGCAAACCACCAGGCCCAGCGGTGGATCGACTCCATCGTGGCGTTGAAGCCCATGGTCCAGCGCCAGAACAGCGCAGCGCGTTCGCTGGCGGTGCCGCGGTCGTAGATCTGCTCGATCTCGCGCTCGCCGCCGAAGCGGCTGACCGCCAGGATGGTGGCGCCGTGCATCGCGAACAGCAGCGCCGAGCCGTACAGGAAGGCGATCGACAGCATGTGGAACGGGTTGTAGAACAGGTTGCCGTAACGCAGCGAGAACGCGGCCGTCCAGTCCAGGTGCGGAAAGATGCCGAAGGGCACCGCCTCGCTCCACTGGCCCAGCATCACCGGGCGGATGAAGCCCAGCACCAGGTACAGCCAGATCGCCGCGGCGAAGGCCCAGGGCACGTGCGTGCCGATGCCCAGCGCGCGGGCGCGGCGGTACATGCGCACCCACCACAGCAGGATGGCCAGCGTGAGGAAGAAGCCCGCCATCAGCCACCAGCCGCCCTTGGCCAGCGGCGGTATCTTCAGCCCATACTCGGGCGGCGGCGGCTCCAGCCCCAGCCAGAACAGCTGGCGCACGAACTGGATCGGGTCCCAGTTCACCTGGGCCAGCATGTTCAGGCCGATGATCTCGAAGGCGATGAAGCCGCAGATCAGCGAAACCACGCCCAGCCAACCGAGGTAGATCGGCCCCAGCTGCGCATCGCCGATGCGCCCCAGGAGGTGCAGGTGGATCGGCCCGCCGGCCCGCTGCTCGTTCTCGCCCCGGTAGGGCAACGGCACGCCGGGGTAGGACGGCGCATGCACCTGCACCCGGGTGAAGATGTTCTGGTACTCAGCCATGGTCTAGGCTCCTAACTCTCAAACAACGCGCCGGTCAAACCAAACGGGCGCCGCAGATCCGGCTTTGCCGGGCTGCCGGGGCCGCCCCCCTGGGGGGGAGCGCCGCAGGCGCTTCGGGGGGGGTGTGAATTCACCTCCAGACGGGAAGGCTGAGCCACCAGCCCCACCACTCGGGCCAGCCGCGGGTCCAGAAGGGCCCGCTGATGACGATGCAGACCGCGCTCCAGAAGGCCGCCGACAGCGCCAGGAACAGGCCCAGACGGTGGATGCCCAGCGAGCCGATCGAGTAGCCGATGGTGTCGCGGAAGAAGGTGTTCTCGTGCTCGGGCGTCTTCACCGGCTCGCCGGTGGCCGGGTTGGTCATGGCCAGGATCAGCCCACCGTGCAACGACAGCGCGAAGGCGGTGGCGAAGAAGAAGCTGATCGCCACCATGTGCGCCGGGTTGTAGTGGAAGTGCAGGTACTGGTAGCCGGTGTTCGAGACCCAGTCGAGGTGGCTCATGATCCCGTACGGGAAGCCATGGCCCCAGGCGCCCAGCAGCAGCGGGCGGATGAACACCAGCGTGAAGTACGCCAGGATCGCGAAGCCGAAGGCGATGGGCACATGCAGGCCCATGCCCAGCTTGCGGCAGATCTCGACCTCGCGCAGCGCCCACGAAACGAACGCGCCCAGCGCGCAGATCGAGACGATCTGCCACAGCCCGCCCTCGGCCATCGGCGCCAGGCGCAGCCCGTAGCTCAGGTCGGGTGGCGCGATGTTGATCTGCCAGAGGTTCCAGGTGGGCCCCATCGCCGCGCCCCAGATGATCAGCAGCGTGCCCAGGATCGCGAAGAACGCACTGGTGACGCCGAAGAACCCGACGTAGAACGGCCCGACCCAGAAGTCGAACAGGTCGCCCCCGAGCAGGGTGCCGCCGCGCACGCGGTACTTCTTTTCAAAGCTGAGCATGGCCATCGCCGGCTCCCGGTTGGTCAGGTCTCACCGCGCCTTGGGCATGGTGACGACCGGTCTTGCGAATTCGTGGCAACCAGCCGGCCCGCGGGGGCCTGGCCGATTGCGGTGGTGCAGGCTGCCCCGCCACCGGGGCGTCAGGCCCTGGGTTGCAGCGGTTCCATCTGCACGGCAGCCGCCTTGGCGGGCGCCCTCGCGCCATCGAGCCAGTTGAACTTGTCCGTGCTGAGCAGGATGAAGTGGATGAGGATGGCCAGGCCGAACAGGAACGTGCCGAGCGCAACCAGGATCCTTCGCGGATCGAACAACAACCAAAGTCTCCACATGGTGGATACCTCCTTAGGGGATGTAGGACATGAAGGTGTAGACCGCCGACTTGACGCCGCCGATCAACGACCGTTCTCCCTCGGCGCCTGGCAACCAGGTCCGCCACCGCATGGTCAGCATCTGGGCGACGAGGGCGATCACCAGAAACACGGCGAAGCCGGCACAGAACACCACCGGCGACAGCGCACCGTCGACGGCAGGTGTTGAATGGGGCTTGAGTGTTGAAGCTGCCATGGTTTGCTCCTTGTTGAGCGGGTAACGAACAGGGCTAGCGGCTTACAGCCACGAGCGCCAGTTCCACACCAGCACGTGAGCGACGATTGCGATCACGGTGAAGCCGATGAAGCTGCTCACGAACATGCCGTGAAACTCCCGTGCTTCCTGCTCGGTCAACCCGGACAGCGAGCCTTGTCGGTCGTTTGCCATAACGTGGTTCCTTTTTCAATGGGCCTCGCGGCCTTGGTTGGCCTTGCGGCCGCCGTCGGATACCCGGCCCATCCCGGCCGACAGGCCAGGATGCGACGGGTTGCCTTTACCGCGCTGCACCCGCGCGGTTGGGTTGGCCCGGCACGCGGTGAGGCGCGCCGAAACAAGGGGGCGGAGCGCGGCGGTCATGCCGTGGCTCCTGAACTGAGCGCGGCGCGGGCACGGGCCACGCGCTCGGCGGTGATGCGTTCTTCGCCGGCCTGGCGGGCATCGGCTTCGGCGCGGTCGCGCAGGCGCTTGGCCGCCGAGATCTGCACCAGCACCGGCTGGGCGCTGACCAGCTCGTTCAGCAGGCGCTGCGCGTCGTCGTCCCAGGGGCTGATGATGTCGGCACCCCAGGCGCTGCGCGCCTCCCCGCCCTGCGGGGGCAGGCCAGGCTTCGGGCGGCCGGGCGCCAGGCCTATGGCATCGTCCAGGCGCGAAGGCGTGGCCTCGGCGCGGTCGAGGTCGGTGCCCAGCGGCAGCACGTGGAACAGCGCGTCGAACAGCGCGTTGCAGTACTCCTGCAGCACGTAGGTGGCGCCGGCATAACCCATGAAGGGCGTGCCCGTGGCGCGGCGGATGATGGCGCCGGGAAACGAGGCCGGGATGTAGCTGGGCCGCGGCCCGTGGCCACCGCCGCACTCGGCCAGGTACATGCGCTCGTTGTAGCTGCCGAACAGCACCAGCGGCGGCTTGTCGCGGGTCAGCTGGCGGATGGCCGCGTTGTCGGTCTTGGCCCCGGGCAGGCGCGGCACCGCGAACTGGCAGGGCAGGCCGAGTTCGTCTTCCAGGTAGTGCCGCAGGCCGCGGGTGTAGGTTTCTCCGGCCACCACCGCGAAGCTGGCGGTGCCGAAAAAATCCTGCGTCACCGAGCGCCACAAATCCCACAGGGGCTTGACTGTGGTGTGCTTCTCGCGCTCGATGAAAGGCTCGGGATCCAGCCCCAGCAGGTTGCCCAGACTGCGCAGGAACTTGGTGGTGCTGTGCAACCCGATCGGCGCCTGCAACCAGGGCCGCTCCAGGGCATCGCACAGCATCGTCCCGTACTCGCGGTACAGGTTGATGTTGACGTCGGCGTCGGCCAGCTGCTGCACCTCGGCCAGGTGGCTGCCCAACGGAAAGACCAGGTTGATCTCGGCGCCGATGCCAACGACTAAGCGGCGGATCTCGTGCAGGTCGCTGGGCAGGTTGAAGCTGCCGTAGCAGGGGCCGATGATGTTGACGCGCGGCTTGCTGCCGGCGGGGCGCTCGGCCAGGGGCTTGCGTGCCGGGATGTGGCGCAGGCCGTACTGGGCCCACAGCCAGAACATCGCGCGGTTGGCGCACTGCCACTGGTCTTCGTCGATGGTGCGCGGCAGGAAGCGCTGCAGCGCCGTGCCCTCGGGCGTGACGCCGCCGCCGATCATCTCGGCGATGCTGCCGGTGACCACCACGCTGGGCAGGTCGGGGTCGAGCGTGGCGTGGGCGCGCTTCATCGCGCCTTCGGTGCCTTCGCGGCCCAGTTGCTCTTCGGCCAGGCCGGTGACGACGATGGGCAGCTCGTGCGGTGGCAGCGCGTCGGTGTAGTGCAGCACGCTGGTGACCGGCAGGTTCTCGCAGCCCACCGGGCCGTCGATCACCACCTGCAGGCCCTTGATGGCGGTGAACACATACACGGCGCCCCAATAGCCGCCGGCACGATCGTGGTCGAGGACTAGCATCAGATCATCGCCTCGGCTTTGCGCTTGGCATGCAGCTTGATCACCTGGCGCTTGAAGTCGGCGCGGAACTCGGGCCGGTCCTTGGGCGTGTCGGTCCACACGCCGGCCTTGTCGCCCTGGCCGGCATCGCCGAAGAAATCGGCCATGGCGTCGAAGCGCGCCTGGTTGGCGATGGCGGCGTTGATCACCGCGGCCAGCGAGCCGGCACCGGCCGGGCCCATCAGCGGGCGCGCCGAGATCAGGTTGGTGAAGTACAGCGCGGGGATGCGCGCCTGCTTGGCGGCCTGAACCACCGGGGTGGTGCCGATCGCCAGATCGGGCTTGAACGCGTGCATCGCCGCCAGGTCCTGCTCGAGGCTGGCGCGGTACTGCACGTGCACGCCGCGCGCCTGCAGCCATTGGCAGTCGGCCTCGCTCCAGGGCGTGCGCGGGCAGGCGGTGCCGACGTAGCGCAGGTCGGCGCCGCTCTCGACCAGCAGGCGGGCGACGATCAGCTCGCTGCCCTCGTAGCCCGACAAGGTGATGCGGCCCTGGATCGGCTTGGCGGCCAGCGCCCCTTTGATGGCCGGCAGGATGCGGTTCTTGGCCGCGTCGATCAGGGGTTGGGCGGTATTGGTGGCGTCGCCGATGGCCTGCAGCCAGGCCTCGGTGCCGTCGTGGCCCACCGGGGCCGAGCCGACGATCGGCCGGCCGGCGGCCTGGAACTCGCGCACGCTGGCGGTGTAGAAGGGATGGATCGCCGCGACCACCGCGCCGTCGAGCGCGGCATACAGCTCGCGCCATTCACGGGTGGGCACCACCGGGCCGGCGGCCAGGCCCATCGGTTCGAGCATCATGCCCAGGATCACCGGGTCGGCCGGGAACATCTCGCCCAGCAGCGTGACCGTCGGCTTGCTGCTGCGCCCCCCTCTTGGCGCCTGCACCGGGCCGGCCTCGACCTCGCTGCGGGCGTATTTCAGCATCGCGCCGGCCAGCACGTCCTTGGCCTCGGCATGGGTGGGCACGCCGAAGCCGGGCACGTCGATGCCGATGATGCGCACGCCGTTGATCTGCTTGGGCAGCAGCTGCAGCGGCACGCCGCTGGCGGTCGGCACGCACAGGTTGATCAGCACGATGCTGTCGTACAGCGCCGGATCGGCGAGCTTGAAGGTGGCCTCGCGGATGTCCTCGAACAGCTTGCCGGTGACCAGGCTCTCGCTGTTGAAGGGCACGTAGCCCACGCTGCGGCGCGCGCCGTAGAAGTGGCTGGTGAAGGTGAGGCCGTAGACGCAGCAGGCCGAGCCGCTCAACACCGTGGCGGTGCGCCGCATGCGCAGGCCCACACGCAGCGAACCGAAGGCCGGGCACATGCTTTGCGGCTGGTCGTGCGGCCCCTTGGGATAATCCTGCGCGTATTGCGCCAGCGTCTCGCTCTTGCCGGCGGTCTTGGCCGCGGCGAGCATGGTTTCGGCGCCGGAGTGGCAGCCCAGGCCGTCACCGCCCGAAGGCGGCAGGCCGTCCAGCGGCAGCCGCGGAACCGGCTCTGCCGGGCCGCTGGGTGCGCCCCCCTGGGGGGGAACGCCGAAGGCGTTACGGGGGGGGGTCATACTTCGTCGTAGATGACTTCGAGCGTGGGCTTCACGATTTCGGTCTTGCCCACCATGTCGAACAGCGTGGCCGGCTCCATCTTGAAATCGCGCCCGGTCACCTCGGCCGAGAACAGGCCCAGCAATTGGTCCTGCGTCTGCGGCTTGGGGCGCACCGGCGGTGCTTCGGCCACGTTGGTGGCCAGTTCCTCGAACAGCGGGGCCCACTGCGTGCCGGGGCGGCCGATGATTTCGTAGCTGGCGCTCTTGCGGCGGATGTCTTCGTTGGCCGGGATGGTGGCCAGCACCGGGATGCCGGCGTTGGCGGCGAAGACCTTGGCCTCGCCGGTGCCGTCGTCGCGGTTGATCACCATGCCGGCCACGCCGACGTTGCCGCCGAGCTTGCGGAAGTACTCGACCGCGCTGCAGACGTTGTTGGCGACGTAGAGCGACTGCAGGTCGTTGCTGGCGACGACGATGACCTTCTGGCACATGTCGCGGGCGATCGGCAGGCCGAAGCCGCCGCAGACCACGTCGCCCAGGAAGTCGAGCAGCACGAAGTCGAAGCCCCAGTCGTGGAAGCCCAGCTTTTCCAGCGTCTCGAAGCCGTGGATGATGCCGCGCCCGCCGCAGCCGCGGCCGACCTCGGGCCCGCCCAGCTCCATCGCATAGACGCCGTCGCGCTTGAAGCAGACGTCGCCGATGGCGACCGCCTCACCGGCCAGCTTCTTCTTGCTGCTGGTCTCGATGATGGTGGGGCAGGCCTTGCCGCCGAACAGCAGGCTGGTGGTGTCGCTCTTCGGGTCGCAACCGATCAGCAGCACCTTCTTGCCCTGCTGGGCCATCATGTAGCTGAGGTTGGCCAGCGTGAAGCTCTTGCCGATGCCGCCCTTGCCGTAGATGGCGATGATCTGGGTGGTCTTGGTCACCGGGCCGGTGGCCGGCGCATCGGGCTCGACGGCGGCCTCGGCGCGCAGCATGACATCGTTCAAGCGCAGGTCACGCAGGATCTGGATCGGGGCGCTGGCCGGACCCTGGGGGCTGTTGATGCTGGCGGTCATGTCAGTACCGCCCGGCCGTTCCGAAGGTACTGAGCATCCCCTTGGGGGGCAGCGAACTAAGTGAGCGTGGGGGCTTCATATCAGTGCGTCCAATCGAGAACCATCTTCAAGCAAGACACATCGCCGAAGGCGGTGCGATAGGCGGTGTCCGCTTGCGCGAACGGCGCGTGGTGGGTGATGAGCCCGTCCAGCGTCAGCAGGCCGTTGGCGATCAGCGCCTGCACGGCCAGCAGGTCGGGGCGCTGCCATTCGGCGGCGGCACGCAACCGGGCTTCGCGCATGAAGGCCGGCGCAAAGTTGAAGTGCAGCGGCTGGCTGTAGAAGCCGGCCAGGATCACCTCGCCGCCGGGGGCCAGGCGGGCGATCAGGGTGTCGAGCAGGTCGGAATCACCGCTGACGTCGCAGATCACGTCGTAGTTGCGGCGCGCATCGGTATCGGGGTGCAGCACGGTATAGCCCTGGGCGCCGGCGCTGCGGGTGGGGTTGGTCTCCCACACCACGGTGTCCTTGACGCCGGCCGCCACGTTCAGCCGCGCCAGCAACCGGCCCAGCACGCCGTGGCCGACGATCAGCTGCGGTGCCTTGGGGTGCTCGATGCGACCACCACCCGAGACCGCGTGGTAGGCCGTTGCGGCCAGCGCCAGCAGCACCGCTGTCTCGCCCAGCGCCTCGTCGACGGGGATCACCCGGCGGCCCGGCACCACCAGCCGCGAGGCCGATCCACCGAACAGCCCGCGCACCGGCTGGCCATCCAGCGGGCCGAAGCAGTTGGCGCCCGGCACGAACACCTGCTGGCCGACCCGGTGGCCGCTGGCGTCGCCCGCGGCGATGACCCGGCCCACCGATTCGTAGCCCGGCACCAGCGGGTAGCCCATGCCCGGGAACATCGGCATCTTGCCGGTGAACAGCAGGCGCTCGGTGCCGGTGGAGATGCCGCTCCAGTGCACGTCGACCACCACGTCTTCGGCGGTGGGCTCGGTCAGCTGCAACTCGGCCAGGTGCAGGCGCTCGGGTTGGGCCAGCAGCACCGCGGTGGTGTTCATGTCCGGCGCGCGCACGAGGCGCTGTGGGAAGGGGTGGCTGAGGTGGTCATGCGGGGATGTCAGGTCTGGTTGTCACTTTACGCTGACTCTCAAAAGTGTCAAGCAAACCTTACATCGGGTTATCCCAGGTTTTGACACCCGTCACCTCACGGCGGCGCCGGCCGCACCAGCAGCACCTGCGTCTGCAACGGCATGGCGTTGTGCAGCCGCTGCGGCGCCAGGAAGCCGGCGTCCTGCAGCAGGCGACCCAGCTCGGCCACGGTGCGCGGCCGCCCGCTGCCCATGGCCCACAGGTACAGGCCGAAGTAGGCGTCGCCCATGGCCTGCGCACCGCGGGTGCCGGCCATCGGCTCGGCCAGCAACAGCACGCCGTGCGGCGGCAGCGCGCGGCGCACGGCGCGCAGCAGGGCCATCACGCGGGCGTCGTCGTGGTCATGCACCACCCGCACCAGGCTGATGACGTCGGCCCCGGTGGGCAGCGCATCGGCGGTGAAGTCGCCGCCCACCGCGCTGGCGCGCCCGGCCAGGCCCAGCGCCGCCAGCCGGCCCTGCGCGCGGCGCGCCACTTCGGGCAGATCGAACACCAGCAGCCGCAGCTGCGGCCAGCGCTGCGCCGCGGCGGCGGCGAACACGCCCTCGCCACCGCCCACGTCCATCAGGCACTGGTGGCGCGCCAGCGGGTAGGCGTCGAGGATCTGATCGGCCACCAGCGGTTGCGACGCGGCCATCAGCGCCGAGTAGTCGGCCACCTGCTCGCGTGCCAGCGTGTGCGGCTGTGGATTGCGGGCATAGGCCCAATAGCCGGCCAGCGCACCCTGGCCGGGCGGCGCGCGCAGCAGGGCCAGCGGGTCGGCCAGGTCGGCGTACAGCAGGCGGTGGTGCTCGACCATCGCGGCGATGGCGGCATTGCCCACCATCGGCGCGCCCAGCGGGCCCAGGCGGTACACCGCGGCGTGGCCATGACGCTGGCGCCGGCTGAGCAGGCGCAGCGCCACCGCGGCATCGAGCAGGCGGCGGCAGCCTTCCAGCGGCAGGTGCAGCGTGGGGGCCAGGGCCTCGGCGCTTTGTGCACCCTGCGCCAGGTGATCGAACAGCCGCAGTTGCACGCAGGCCAGCAGCACCTGGCTGTAGCTGAAGCCGGCCACCAGGTCGAACAGCGCGGCCGCGCGCCGGCGCGCGATCGGTCGGGTGAGCGGAAAGCGCGCCGCCCAGCGCCGAAAGACCGGGCTGGCGATGCGCCGGTCGGCCCAGTCGCGCAGCGCGTCGAGCCAGCGGGTCACGGGGCTCGCGTCTGGGACCAGATCAGACCGATCGGCCCGATCGACCCGATTGGCCGCCGGGGTGGTGGGCAGCGCTGCCACGGGCAGGCGTTCAAGCCACGGCCTGCGCCAACTGGTGGCACAGCGCGGCCGGTACCAACCGTTCGGATTCGGCCCGCACCAGGGCCCGCAAGCGTTGCGCGCCGCGGCAGTCGGGCACCGCCGCAGCCGCATGCGCGACCAGCTGGTGGAAGTGCGCCACTGCGCCCAGCAGCCCGTGTGCGGCGGCCATGTTGGGCCGGCCCAGCGCCTGGTCGCGGCCGATGGGCTTGCCCAGCAGCACCGGGTCGGCCGCCACGTCGCGGATGTCGTCGGCCACCTGGTAGGCCTCGCCCAGCCATTCGCCCAGCGCGCGCCAGGGTTCGGGCGCACCGCCGGCGGCCTCGGCACCGGCCATCGTGGCGGCGGCGAACAAGGCGCCGGTCTTGGCGCGCTGGTAGTCGCGCAGCAGCACATGCGGCTCGCATTCCCAAGCCTGGCCGGCGACGATGCCGTGCGGCTGGCCCACGCCGCTGGCGATGCGCTGGATCAGGCCGGCCAGTCGCTGCGGCTGGCGCATCGGCGCGGCCGCCAGCACCTGGAAGGCCAGCACGATCAGCGCATCCCCCGACAGCACCGCCAGCCGCTCACCATAGGCGCTGTGCACCGAAGGCACACCGCGCCGCGTGGGCGCGTCGTCGAAGCAGGGCAGGTCGTCGTGCACCAGCGAGGCGCAGTGCAGCAGCTCGAGCGACACCGCCGCCGCATCGGTCAGCGCGGGGTCGTCGTCGCCGCAGGCCAGCGCCACCGCCACGCACAGCCGCGGCCGCACCCGTGCGCCGCCCGGAAACACCGCATGCCGCACCGCGGCGGCCAAGCGCGGCGGGCCGCTCGGCAGGTCGACGCTGGCGAGGGCGGCCACCAGGGCCCGGTCGATGCGGTGCATGGGATCCATGTGTCCTCCGGCGAATGCCGGGCAACCTGGGCGACCGCCCTTGTCACTGCGACATTACATTATGATGTGTCATGCAGAATAGACACATGGCGAGCCCCCGTCAACACCGGGTGGTCGCGATGCAACGCGGCGGGTGGTGATGGCCCAGGCCCCGGTGATCGTGGTGGGCGCCGGCATCGGTGGCCTGGCGGCCGCCGTGGTGCTGGCCGCGCGCGGCCAGGCGGTGCGGGTGATCGAGCGCGACAGCGCCATCGGCGGCAAGCTGCGGCCGGTGTTGATCGACGGCCACGCGCTGGACGCCGGCCCCACGGTGATGACGATGCGCCCGGTGTTCGACCAGCTGTTCGAGCTGGCCGGCGAGCGGCTGGACGCGCACCTGCAACTCACCCCGCTGCGCACCTTGGCGCGCCACGCCTGGCCCGACGGCAGCCGCTTCGACCTGCATGCCGACCGTGCCGCCACGGTGGATGCGCTGGGGCGCTTCTCGGGCGCCCCCGCGGCGCGCCAGTACGCGGCCTTCTGCGAGCGATCGAAAGCGGTGTTCCAGACGCTGGACGGCCCCTACCTGCGCAGCAGCCGGCCCAGCCCGCTGTCGCTGACCTGGCGCTGCGCGCGGGCCGGCTGGCCGCAGCTGCGTGGCCTGATGGGCATCTCGCCCTTCAACACCCTGTGGCGTGAACTGGGCCGGCAGTTCGACGATGCCCGGCTGCGCCAGTTGTTTGCGCGTTACGCCACCTACGGCGGCTCGTCGCCGCTGGCCGCGCCGGCCACGCTGATGCTGATTGCCCATGTCGAGCAGGCGGGCGTGTGGAGCGTGCAGGGCGGCATGCACCGGCTGGCCGAGGCGCTGGCCGGGCTGGCGCGGCGGCTGGGCGTGACCATCAGCTGCGGGCAGGGTGTGGCGCAGGTGACCACCAGCAGCGGGCGGGTGACGGGCGTGCGCCTGGCCGCGCCCGAGGGCGGCCTGGGCGAAGTGCTGCCGGCGTCGGCGGTGGTGTTCAACGGTGATGCCGCCGCGCTGCCGGCCGGCCTGCTGGGGCAGGCGGTGCAAGGCGCGGTGCCGGCGCGGCCGGTGGCCCGCCGCTCGCTGTCGGCGCTGACCTGGAACCTGCGGGCGCCGGCGCGTGGGTTTCCGCTGCTGCGCCACACGGTGTTCTTCTCGGGCGACTACCCGCGCGAGTTCCACGAGCTGTTCGCCCAGGGCCGTTTGCCGGATGAGCCCACGGTCTATGTCTGCGCCCAGGACCGCGGCGACGCGGCCACGCCCGACGACGGCGCCGCCGAGCGCCTGTTGTGCCTGGTCAACGCACCGGCACTGGGCGACCGGGGTCAGCCTACCGACGAGGAGATCAGCGCATGCGAGCAACGCACCTTCCTGCACCTGGCCCGGCTGGGCCTGCAGGTGCAGCCGGATGCGCCGGGCCGGCTGCGGCACGGCCCGGCGCAATGGGCGCAGCGTTTCCCGGCGACGGGCGGGGCGCTGTACGGCCCGGCGACCCACGGCTGGCGGGCCTCGTTCAGCCGGCCGGCGGCGAGCACCGCGGTGCCGGGGCTGTACCTGGCGGGGGGCAGCACCCACCCGGGGGCGGGCGTGCCGATGGCTGCACTGTCGGGGCTGCTGGCGGCGCAGCAGCTGCTGGCCGATCACCCTGGCCGGATTTCGACCGCGCCGTGGCGCCCGGCGGTTATGCCTGGTGGTACCTCGACGCGCTGAGCGACGACCAGCGCCACGCGCTGGTGGTCATCGCCTTCATCGGCAGTGTGTTCTCGCCCTACTACGCCGGGGCGCGTGCGCGCCAGGGCGGGCGCACCGATCCCCAGCAGCATGTGGCGATCAACGTGGCGCTGTACCGCACCGACGGCGGGCCCGGCGCGCGCTGGGCCATGACCGAGCGCGGCAGCGGCGCGTTGCAGCGTTGCGCCCACACGTTGGCCATCGGCCCCAGCCAATGGCACTGGGACGGCAGCGCGCTGGTGCTGCAGCTCGACGAGCGCTGCGTGCCGCTGCCGCGCCGGCTGCGCGGCACGCTGCGCCTGCACCCGCAGGCCCTGGGCAGCCCGGCGCCACTGGCGCTGGACCGTGCCGGTGTGCACCAGTGGTGGCCGATCGCCCCCTGCGCCCGGGTGGAGGTCGATCTGATCGACCCCGCCTGGCGCTGGCAGGGCAACGGCTACCTCGACAGCAACCGCGGCGAGGTGCCGCTGGAAGCCAGCTTCAGCGATTGGCAGTGGGCCCGCGCGGCGCTGGCCGACGGGCGCAGCGCGGTGGTCTACGACGCGGCCGAGCTAGGTAACGCCGTGCTGCGGCACATCGCGCTGCAGTTCGACGCACGTGGTGGTGGTCAGCCGTTCGAGGCGCCCGCGCTGCAGCCGCTGCCGGCCAGCGGCTGGCGCGTGCCGCGCAGCCAGCGCAGCGAGCATGGCCACGCGCCCATGCTGCTGCACACGCTGGAGGACACGCCGTTCTACGCCCGCTCGCTGGTGCAGGCGCACTGGCTGGGCCAGCCGGTGCTGGCGATGCACGAGAGCTTGCGGCTCGATCGCTTCAGGCAGCCGCTGGTGCGGGCGATGCTGCCGTTTCGCATGCCGCGCCGGGCTTGAAGGCGGGCTACTGGCCGATCAGGAACAGCGACAACAGCGGCACCGTCACCACCACGGTCAACCAGGCCACCATGATCAGCATGAACGGCACCACCGCCTTGCACACGGTGGCAAACGACACCTTGAACGCGGCCATCGCCACGATCAGGTTCAGCCCCACGGGCGGGGTGAGGTAGCCCAGCTCCAGGTTCGAGATCATGATGATGCCGAAGTGGATCGGGTCGAAGCCCTTGGCTTCGGCCAGCGGCTGCAGCAGTGGCGCCAGGATCAGGATGGCCGAGCCCACGTCCATCAGACATCCCACCAGCAGCAGCAGCAGGTTGATGCCCAGCATCATCAGCCAGCGGTTGTCCACCGCGCCAACCAGGTACTGAACCATCTCCTTGGGGGCGCCGGAGTGGTCCAGGATGGTGTTCAGGCTGCCGGCGATGCACAGCAGCGGCAGCAGGGTGGCCAGCAGGCGGGTGGTCTCCAGCACCACGTCCACCAGCTCGCGGGGGTTCATGGCGCGGGTGGCCAGGTAATGCCGCAGCCAGGTGCCCGGGCCGGCGCGCGACGGCGCGGCTGGCGCCTCGTCCCGGCGATGCACCAGGAACTCGATCAGCAACGCATAGGCCAGCGCCACCGCGGCCGACTCGGTGGGGCTGAACTTGCCCGAGTAGATGCCGCCGATGATGATGACCGGCAACGCCAGCGCAAACACGCCTCGGCCGAACGATCGCCCCGCATCGCCCAGGCTGTAGTGCTGGCGCGGGATGTTGCGGTTGATCACCAGCGAGTAGCCCGAGAACATCAGCGTCAGCAGCAGCCCGGGGCCGATGCCGGCGACGAACAGGTGCGCGATGTTCTTCTCGGTCATGATGCCGTAGAGGATCAGCGGGATCGACGGCGGGATGATGATGCCCAGCGTGCCCGCCGAGGCCACGGCGCCCAGCGCGAACGGCTTGCTGTAGCCCTGCGAGACCATTGCCGGGTACATGATCGAGCCGATGGCCAGCATGGTGACGATCGACGAGCCGTTGATCGCCGCGAACGCCGCGCACGACAGCACGCAGGCGATGCCCAGCCCGCCGGGGATGGGCGAGGTGACCGTCTTCATGAAGTCGATCAAGCGCACGGCGATCGAGCCACGCGACATGACGTTGCCCGCCAGGATGAACAGCGGGATCGACAGCAGCACCTCGCGGTCGACCGTGAACCAGAAATCCTGCAGCAGGTATTCGAGCTTGCTGTCGGCGATGAGCACATGGATGTAGGCGGCCGCCACCGCGAACACCAGCACCAGGCTCTGGCGCAGCATCAGCAGCACCACGATGAGCAGCAACAGGCCGAGCCAGATCATGCTGGCACCTCCGAGCGGGGCGCCGGGCGCAGCACTGGCCAGGCCGCAAAGGCCAGGTGGCGCAGCGCCGACGACAGAAACATCCAGGGCAGCACCAACTGGATCGGCCAGACGAGGATCGGGATCGCCATGCCGCGCTCGCCCAGCCGGGCCGAGCTGAGCACGAACTCCACCGCGTACCAACCCATGCCCAGGCAGATCAGGGCCGACACCACCTCACCGATGCGCTCGACATGCGGCTCCAGCGATTTCGGCAGCAGGGCGTCGGCAAACTGCGGCCGCAGGTGGCCACGCTCGGCCGTCACCAGCGCAAAGCCCAGCAGGCCGGCGATGGCATTGCTCCACACCGCGAAGCGCTGCGCACCGAACAGGCCGTTGCCGAAGAACTCGCGCGCCAGCACGTCGGCCATCAAGGCCAGCGCCGTGCCGGAGAAAGCGACGATGCAGATCGTCGCCTCCACCGTCCACAGCCATTTGAGGAGTTTGCGTACAGCGTGCATGGGCAAGGGGCGGCCTGTGGCCGCGCATGGTCTTGAAGCGCCGGCGGTGCACCGCCGGCGGGGCCGTGCGGCGGATTACTTGCCGCCGCGGGCGGCAAATTCCTTCTTGCCCTTCTGGATCGCGGCCCACAGCTCGGGCGCGGCGCCGCCGATGTCCTTGATCAGCTGCTCCTGGTTGGGTTCGACCAGCTTGCGCCATTCGGCACGCTGGGCTGCGGTCAGCTCATGCACGAAGCCGCCCTTCTTCTTGAACTCTTCCATCTTGGGCTTGACCTCGGCGTCCACCGCCTTGCGCATCACCGTCACGTCGGGCCGGGAGGCGGCCACGATCTCGCGCAGGGCCGGGGTCAGGGCGTCCCAGGCGGCCTTGTTGACGACCACGGTGCTGCCGTGGTGCAGGTGCTGGGTCAGCACGTAGTGCGGTGCGCTCTGCGCGGCCGGCGTGGTGACGTAATAGGGAAACGGCAGGTCGGCCGCAGACACCAGGCCGCTCTGCAGCGCCGGGTACAGCTCGGACAGCGGCATCTGCACGCCGTTGGCGCCCAGCGAGCCCCAGAACATCTTCGAGGCCGCCGACGGGGCGACCCGCACCTTCATGCCCTTGACCGATTCGGGCGTCAGGCAGGCGGTCTTGCACACGACGTCGTTCCAGCCCACCTCGCCCAGCGCCAGGATCACCAGGCCCTTGGCCTCGTAGATCTTCTTCATCACCGGCAGCGCGTGGTTGTCGGTGACGTAGTCGCGCTCGGCCGAGCTGGCCCACAGGTAGGGCATGTTCAGCACCGAGGCCTCGGGGATCAGGCCGGCGGCACCGGTGTAGGACACGCTGCCGATCTCGATCCGGCCGCGCACCACCTGCTGCACGATCTCTTGCTCGCTGCCGACGAACAGCCGCTCGAGCTTGAGCTCGCCCTTGCTGCCGGTCGAGGTCTTGGTGGTCATGGCGTCGACGAAGCTGATCAGCACCGAGCCCGGCTGGGCCGCGGAGCCGACCTTCCAGGACTTCTGGGCCCAGGCGGGCGTGGTGGTGGCAGCCATGGTGGCGCAGGCCAGCAGGATCGAAGCGGCAAGTTTCATGGGGTCTCCATCGATGGGGGGTTGGGGCCGCCGTCGCGTTGGGGTCGCAGCGGTGCGCCCGATGATGGTGGTGCCCACCGCGACAACCAACGTCGGTTCAGACGATTTGCAGGCCCGCGCCCCGACCTGTCGCACCCAGGCGACGGGTCGGTCTGCGGGTAAACGCCAGCTTGGCGCCCGGGTCCGTGGTGGGTTTGCCGCCTGGGTTGACCGTCTATTCGGCCCCACCCTCGGCCAGGGCCACCCGGCTGTCACCCCGGCTCCAGCCGCGGTCGCGTCGCTCTAGCCGGTCGAACAGCGCGATCACGCCGGCCATTCGCCTCGGGGCGGGCGGCGCGAAATGCGCGGCCTGCAACGGGCCGGTGACCGCCTCGACCAGGTAGCGCGTGGCCGGCAACGGCGGCTGCGGTGCCCAGCTGTCGTCGGGGTTCAGCGCCACCAGCGCACGCAGCAGGCTGGTGGCCTTGCGCCGGCGGCTGACCACGGCCCGGCCGTCGATCGCATTCAAGCCGCGCCGTTCCACCTCCAGCCCGATCTGGGCGTAGAGAAAGCGCGCCGCGTTGATGCCCGGCCGGCAGCCCAGCGGCAGCGCGGCCACGCCAGCGTCCACCCGGGTGTAGAGCGCATCGGCCTCGCGCAGCAGGCGCTGCACCACCCGGCCCAGCGCGGGCGAGTGCTGCGGTGCGGCCAGCCAGGCATCGGGTTCGATGCCGGCCTCGCGCAGCCACTGGCGCGGCAGGTACAGGCGGCCCAGGCGCGCGTCTTCGCCCACGTCGCGCGCGATGTTCGACAACTGCATCGCCACGCCCAGATCACAGGCGCGCGCCAGGCCGGCGGCGCTGCGCACGCCCATCAGCAGCGCCATCATCGCGCCCACGGTGCCGGCCACGCGCGCGGCGTAGGCCTGCACCTCGGCCAGGGTCTCGTAGCGGCGACCGGCGGCGTCCCACTCAAAACCTTCGATCAGCGCCTCGGGCAGCACCGCGGGGATGCGGAAGCGCCGCACCACCGCGGCCAGCGCGCGGTCGGCGGCGTCGGCGCCGGGCTGGCCCTGGTAGATGCGCGCCAGGCGCTGGCGCAGCCGCTGCACCGCGGCGCTGGCGCGCGCTGCATCGGCGGCATCGTCGGCCAGGCTGGACGGGCCGCCGCCGGTCTGGCCGTCGACCTCGTCGTCGGCCATGCGGCAGAAGGCGTACAGCGCGCAGGCCGGTTCACGCACCCGGCGCGGCAGCAGCCGCGACGCGGCCAGAAAGGTGCGCGAGCCATGCGCCAGCAGGGTGCGGCAGGCGGCCAGGTCGGCGGCCTCGGCGGGGCTGATGCCCGCGGAGTCGGCCCCGGCTTCGGTGTCGCCAGGCTGCGCGTCAGGCATGGGCGGCTGCGGAGATCTTGTCGCCATGGGGCACCACCTTGTCGAGGATGCGGGCCGAAGACAGCACGCCGGGCAGGCCCGCGCCCGGGTGGGTGCCGGCACCCACCAGGTAGAGCCGGGCGATGTCTTCGCTCTGGTTGTGGGGGCGGAACCAGGCGCTCTGCGTGAGCACCGGTGCCAGGCCGAAGGCCGCGCCGCGGAACGAGGACAGCCGGTCCTGGAAGTCCTGCGGCGTCAGCACACGCGAGGTGACGAGCTGATCCTCCAGCCCCGGCAGCAGCGTGGACGACAGGCGCCGCATCACCTTCTGGCGGTAGCGCTCGGCCTCCACCGACCAGTCGGTGCCGCTCTGCAGGTGCGGCACCGGCGACAGCGCATAGAACGCATCGCAGCCCGCGGGCGCCAGCGACGGGTCGGTGGCGGTGGGCCGGTGCAGGTAGAGGCTGAAGTCTTCGGCCAGGTGCTTCTGGTCGAAGATGTCGGTCAGCAGTTCGCGGTAGCGCGGCCCCAGCGCGATGGTGTGGTGTGCCACGTCGGGGTACTGGCGCCTGGTGCCGAAGTACCAGACGAACAGGCTCATCGAGTACTTGGCGCGCTCGATCTTGGCGTCGGTCCAGCGCTTGCGGTGCTCGGGCGCGATCAGCGTGCGGTAGGTGGTGGCCGAGTCGGCGTTGGAGACCACCGCGTCGGCCGCCAGCCGGTCGCCGTTGGCCAACTGCACGCCGCAGGCCGCGCCTTCCTTGACCAGGATCTGCGCCACGCCGGTGTTGCAGCGCACCGCATTGCCCTGGCCCTCGATCAGCTTGACCAGGCCCTTGACCAGCGCGCCGGTGCCACCCAGGGCGAAGTGCACGCCGAAGCGCCGCTCCAGGAAGGCGATCAGGCAGTACACCGAGGTGGTGTTGAACGGGTTGCCGCCGACCAGCAGCGACTGGAAGGTCAGCACCACGCGCAGCCGCGGGTCCTGCACATGCTTGCAGGCCAGCTGCCAGACGGTGCGCCAGGCCTCCAGCTTGACCATCTGCGGCACCACCTTGGCCATGTCGGTCCAGTGGCTGAAGGGCTGGTCGCCCAGCTGCTCGAAGCCCACCTTGTAGATCGCCTCGCTGGCCTTCAGGAAGTTCTCGTAGCCCTGCACGTCCCCGGGCGCGAAACGGCCGATCTCGGCACGCATCTGCGCCGCATCGCCGGTGTAGTTGAACTCTTCACCGCTGTTGAAGCGCACTCGGTAGAACGGGCTCACCGGCACCAGCGTCACGTCGTCGGCCAGCGTCTTGCCGCACAGCGTCCACAGCTCTTCGAGCAGGAAGGGCGCGGTGATCACCGTGGGGCCGGCGTCGAAGGTGAAGCCGTCCTGCTTGTAGACATAGGCGCGGCCGCCGGGGGCGTCGAGCTGCTCGAGCACCGTCACCCGCCAGCCGCGCGCGCCCAGCCGCACCGCGGCGGCCAGGCCGCCAAAGCCGCTGCCGATCACCACCGCGTGCGGTGGGGCCTTGCCCCGGGCCTTGAGGGGCTGCGCCAGCGGGCTGTCGGGCGCTGCGTGGGCCAGCCATGTTTGTGTCAACATTTGTGGATAGTATTTGTGTCTAGTTTGATTGACAATAGGGTTGCCCTCCTTCTCCCGCCGCCCGATTCGGGGGTGGGTGATGCGGTAAAGTCCACAGTCCTGCTGTGCTCATTGCGCGACAAATTAAGGACTGTGGTGGCGGCGAACCGGATCGAAGGGACCCTGGCATGAGCCCGAACCCTGCTGACATGGCGGATCTGGGGGCGTTGGCCGGGTTGGCACCTGAGCTGGCCAGTACCTTTGCCTCGATCGCCAGCGACATTGCGCTGGTCATCGGCCCCGACGGCATCATTCGCAACGTGGCCTTGGGCGATGCGCCCATCAGCCGCCAGGCCCGACTGTGGGTGGGCCGCCCGTTCATCGACACGGTGACGCAGGACACCCGCAGCAAGGTCACGCAGTTGCTGCAAGAGGTCAGCAGCACCGGCGTGTCGCGCCGCCGCGAGGTCAACCTGCCCGGCGCCGAGGGCCTGGACATCCCGGTGGCCTTTGCGGCCATCCGCCTGGGCGCGCATGGGCCGGTGCTGGCCGTCGGCCGCGACCTGCGCGCCATCGCCGCCATCCAGCAGCGCTTTCTCGATGCCCAGCAGGAGCTGGAGCGTGATTACTGGCAGCAACGCCAGGCCGAGTCACGCTACCGGTTGCTGTTCCAGGTGGCCACCGATGCGGTGCTGGTGGTCGATGCGGCCACGCTGTGCATCGTCGAGGCCAACCGCGCCGCGGCCGAGCTGTTCGGCCGTGGCGCCGACCAGCTGGTCGGGCAGAGCGCCACCGCCGGCATCGACACGCTTTCGCGCCCGGCGGTCGACGAACTGCTGGTCACCGCCCGCGCCAGCGGCAAGCCGGCCGAGATCCGGGCCCGGCTGGGCCGGCAAGGGCCGACGGCCGAGCCGTCAGCGGTGGATGTGGCGGCCACGCCGTTCCGCGCCACGGTCGACGGCGGCAGCCAGCTGCTGCTGCTGGTGCGGTGCCGCCGCTCCGAGGCCCGCGGTGGCGACACCGCGCGCCGGCTGGCCGAGTTCGTCGAACAGACCTCCGACGCGGTGGTCATCACCGACAGCAGCGGCCGGGTGCAGATGGCCAACCCGGCCTTCCTGGTGCTGGGTGCGCCCGGCATGACCGAGGCACAGGTCAAGGGCCGGGCCCTGGCCGAGCTGCTCGGCGATCCCGGCCACCGGCTGGCGGCGCTGGTGGCCGAGGTGCGGCGCAGCGGCATCGCCACCCAGGTGCGCGCACCCATCGGTGGCAGCACCGCCACGCGGCCGGTCGGCGGCGTGCAGGAGGTCGAGGTGTCGGCCGCGCTGCTGGCCGAAGGCGACCAGGAATGCCTGGGCTTCATCCTGCGCCGCCAGGGCCACCACGAGCTGCCGCTGCAGCCGGTGGACGGCCTGGTGGCGGCGATCGAGAACCTGGCCCACCAGCTGGGCCGTGTCTCGCTGCCCGAGCTGATGCAGGAGGCCACCCACCTGGCCGAGCGCCACCTGATCCTCAGCGCGCTGCAGCGCGCCCCCGGGCAGACGGCGGCCGCCGCCCACTGGCTGGGCATCACGCCCGAGAGCCTGGGCCTTCGCCTGCAGCGCCATGGCCTGACGGCCCCCAGCGATCTGCCCACGCTGCTGAACTGACCAAAGGCTGCCGCACCGGCAACACTGTGGACACCAGCCCCGCATTCGGCCAGGCCGATCTCAGCAACTGCGAACGTGAACTCATCCACCTGGCCGGCTCGATCCAGCCGCACGGGGTGCTGCTGGTGCTGCGCGAGCGCGACGGCGCGGTGGTGCAGGCCTCAGCCAACTGCGAAGCCCTGCTGGGCCTGCCGGCCGAGCGGCTGCTGAACCAGTCGCTCGCCTCGCTGGGCGGCGACCTCGAGGCGCGGGTGCGCCAGTTGGCCGCCGCGCCCGACCTGCGCTAGCCGCGGCCGCTGCAGGCCCACACGCAGGTGGGCAGCGCGCTCGACTGGTCGGGCGTGCTGCACCGGGTGGCCGCGCAGGGTGTGCTGGTGCTCGAGCTGGAGGCGCCGTGCGGCGGCGGCCCGGCCGATGCGCTGGTGCACGACGACCCCGCGATGCTCGAGCAACTGCAGGCCGCGGTGCAGCGCTTCAGCCAGGCCGCCAACATCGGCGCGCTCAGCGACGGCCTGGCGCGCTGCGTGCGCGAGATGACCGGCTACGACCGGGTGATGGTCTACAAGTTCGACCCGGACGGCCACGGCAAGATCATCGCCGAGGCGCGCGACCCCCGCCTCGACACGCTGCTGGGCCACCACTACCCGGCCACCGACATCCCGCAGCGGGCGCGCGAGCTGTACCTGCGCAACCGGGTGCGGGTGCTGGTCGACGTGCATTACGAGCCGGTGCCGCTGCTGCCCGGCCTGTTGCCCGCGGACGCTGCGGGCGCGGACGCCGCCGAGCTGGACATGTCGATGTGCGCGCTGCGCAGCATGTCGCCGCTGCACCTGCAGTACCTCAAGAACATGGGCGTGACCGGCACGCTGGTGGTCTCGCTGGTGCGCGAGGGCCGGCTGTGGGGCCTGATCGCCGCCCACCACTACAGCGCTCGCGCGCTGAGCCCGTCGCTGCGCGCGGCCTGCGACCTGCTGGCCGAGGTGGCGTCCACCCGCATCGCGGCGATCGAGAACTACGCCTATGCCCAGGTGGCGATCCTGGTGCGCCGGCTCGAGCAGCGGCTGGTGGAGGCCACCTCGACCGAAGGCGACTGGCGGCTGGCGCTGTTCCGCAACCCGCGCACGCTGCTGCAGCCGCTGGAAGCCACCGGCGCGGCGCTGTTCCACGACGGCGAGCTGCTCACCAGCGGCGAGGTGCCGTCCACGCCCGAACTGCGCGCGCTGCTGCAATGGGTGGACGGGCAGTACACCGAGACGCCGTTCGCCTGTTCGTCGGTGGGGCAGGCCAACCCGGCGCTCGACTCGCTGACGCCGATGGCCAGCGGCGTGCTGGCGGTCAAGCTGTCGCTGCAGCGCCCCGACTACCTGATGTGGTTCCGCAAGGAGCAGCTGCTCACCGTCACCTGGGCCGGCGATCCGACCAAGCCGATGGTGGCCAACAACCCGCTCGAGCTGTCGCCGCGGCGCTCGTTTGCCGCGTGGAGCGAGATCGTGCGCGGCACCGCGCTGCCCTGGAGCGGCGCCGAGCTGGCGTTGGCGCGGGCCATCGGCGCGGCGCTGATCGACATCATCGTGCAGGTCAACGCGGTGCGGCTGCTGGTGGCCGAACACCAGCTGGCCGGCGTGCGCGCCACGGTGCAGAGCTCGCACGAGCCGGTGGCGATTGCCGACGGCAACGACCGGGTGCTGTTTGCCAACCCCGCCTTTGCCAGCCTGCTGGGCTGCGCGCCGGCGGCCCTGGCCAGCATCGACGACGTGGCGCAGGCCTTCACGCTGCCGTCGCTGCTGCTCGACGGACTGGCCTCGGTGCGCAGCCTGCACCAGACCTGGCGCGGCGAGCTGGCGCTGCGCACGTCCGGCGACGCGGCCGAGCCGCTGCCGGTGCGGGTGCGGGTGGAGATGGTGCCCGGGCGTGACGGCCAGGTGCTGGGCTACATCATCGTGCTCAGCGATCTGAGCGACAACCGCCGCGCCGATGCCGCGCGCCAGCACCTCGAACAGTCGCTGCAACAGGCCGGGCGGGGCGGGCGCGACGCGGGCAACGACAACGTGATCGGCGCCATCCTCACCAATGCCAGCCTGGCGGCGATGGACATTGCCGACAGCGCCGGCGGGCCCGGCGTGGCGCCGCTGCTCGAAGAGGTGGAAGCCTCGGCGCAACGGGCGGCCGCGCTGTATGGCCGCATCCGGCAGCAGTTCGGGGGCTGATCCGATGGGCGCTGCCGGGCAGCGCGGGCGGTCTGCCCGGCAGGGGCCGTCAGGCGCTCAGCACCGGCGCCGCATCCAGTTCCTCGAACAGGCGCACATGCTGGCCGAAGGCCCACTGCGCCTCGGCCACCAGCGCCTGCACACCGGCCTCGTCCAGCGGCAGTGTGTCCAGTGCCTGGCGGAAGCCGCGCGCCAGCAGCGCCACCTGCTCGGGCGGGCCGAAGTCGAAGAAGCGCGTGCCGTCGTCACCGGGCAGCTGGTAGGTTTTTTGCGCGATGCGGCGCAGCGCCTGGCCACCGCTCAGGTCGCCCAGGTAGCGCACGTAGGCATGCGCGGCCAGCGCGGCGGGCTGGCGGCGGGCCAGCTCGCCCAGGTGATCGGCATAGGCCAGCGCGGCGGCCGGCACCGCCAAGGTGGCAGCCTCATCGGGGCCGTGCAGGTGCGCCAGGTCGGCCGCCAGCGCCGCGCTGCGTGCCAGGGCCGGCAGGTGCAGCGGTGCCAGCACCGGGTGCGCGGCATGCCGGGCCAGCGCGGGCTCCAGGGCGCTGTAGACGGCGTGCAGGCCGCGCTGCAGGGCGATGAACTTGCCGATGGGCAGCTGGCCGCGCAGCAGCGCCGGCATCACGCCGGCGCGCTCGGTGGTGGTGTGCAGGGTCCAGGTGCCGTCGCGCAGGCGCTGCGCCAGTCCGATGTTCATCCAGGCTTTCGTCGGCCGGGCGGGGCACCCGACATGCGGTCGATGATAGCCAGCACCCGGTGGGCGCAGGCCCTGCGGGGGCAAGCCGTGGGGCGCGCCGAAACGGCGCGGCGGCGTCGGTGAGCGGCCGGCTGGATTGGGCGGTGGACGGCCGCCACTGGCCGCACCACGACGCCAGCCGCTTTGTCGACGCCGGCGGCTGCCGCTGGCATGTGCAGGTGCTCGACGGCGCGCCCGGCCGGCCGGTGTGGTGGCTGTTGCACGGCACCGGCGCGGCCAGCCACTCGTGGCGCGCGCTGATGGACCGGCTGGCGCCGGCGGTCACGCTGGTGGTGCCCGACCTGCCCGGCCACGGCTTCAGCGGGCCGTTGCCACGCGGCCAGGCCTCGCTGCCCGGCATGGCGCAGGCGCTGGCCGGCCTGGCCCAGGCACTGCAGCTGCCGCCCACGGTGATGCTGGGCCATTCGGCCGGCGCCGCGCTGGCGGCGCGCGCGGTGCTGGACGCGCGGCTGGCGCCGGCGCAGCTGGTGGGCATCAACGCCGCGCTGCTGCCCTTCGACGGCCTGGCCGGGCGGCTGTTCGGGCCGATGGCCAAGCTGATGTCGCGCCAGCCCTGGGTGCCGTGGCTGTTTGCCCAACGCGCCGGTGATGCGTCGGCGGTGCAGCGGCTGGTGGCGTCCACCGGCTCGCGGCTGGATGCCGAGGGCCTGGCACTGTATGCCCGCCTGATGCGCAGCCCGGCGCATGTGGCCGGCGCGCTGGCGATGATGGCCGACTGGGACCTGGCCACGCTGTGGCGTCAGCTGCCGCAGCTGAGCGTGCCGCTGGCGTTGCTGGTGGGCAGCCACGACGCCACCGTGCCGCCGACGCAGGCGCGGCGCGTGCAGCTGCACCGGCCGGCCACCCGGCTGCAGCGGCTCGAAGGCCTGGGCCATCTGGCGCATGAAGAGGCGCCGCAGCGGGTGGTCGATGCCCTGCAGGCCCTGGGTCTGCTCGCTGCGCCCGCGGCCCTGCCCGACACGCAGCGCGCCTGAGCGTAGCCCTCAGGGCGCTTGGCGCCCGACGAGCCGGCCTTGCGGATCGACCTGCAGCGCGCAGTGGCGGCGGCCGAAGGATGGTGGATCGTCGACCCGCGCCACGCCGCCGACCGGCAGCGTCACCGCATAACCTCGCTGCGCGGCCAGCGCCTGCACCTGCTCGATGCGGGTGCCGGCCGGCAGGCCGTCGCAGAAGGCCTGCAGCTGCCGGTTGGCCACCACGAAGGGCCAGAACGCGTAGAGGTTGCCGACCACCATCAGCACCGCGATGGCGCCGTAGACAAGGATGCGGATCGTGCGGGCCTGGGGCATGCTCATCGTCCGGTGGAGGCGGTGCGCGCGGCATCGGCCGCCAGGCCGCGCACGGCCAACGACAGGCGGCGCGCGTCGACCTGCGGCAGCGGCAGGTACAGCGCGTCCAGCGCTTCGGCCAGCGCGCGGGCGGGTGAGGGCGCGGCGGCAGCCGCAGCACCCCGGCCGGCGCCGGGCGAGGTGTCGACCATCAACATGCCCAGGCCCAGCGCGCGCAGGCGGCGGGCGCTGACCAGCGCGTCGGTGCTGGCCAGTTCGCGGCCGGGCTGGCCGTTGCGGGCGATGTTGGCGCGGGCGTCGCTCAGCAGCACCAGCAGCGGCGTGCCACCACGCCGCAGCAGCGTGCCGGCCAGGTCGGCCGCGGCATCCAGCGCCAGCGCCAGCGGCGTGCCACCGCCGCCGGGCAGGCCGGCCAGCGCCCGCTTGGCGCGCACCAGCGAGCGCGTGGGCGGCAGCACCAGCTCGGCGCCGCTGCCGCGAAAGGCCAGCAGTGCCACGCGGTCGCGCCGCACGTAGCAATCGGCCAGCAGCAGCTCGACCGCGCCCTTGGCCTCGGCCAGCCGGTGCAGTGCTGCCGAGCCCGAGGCATCGACGACGAACAGCGTGGTGGTCTCGCGGCGCTGGGCGCGGCGGGCGATGTGGAAATCCTCGGGGCGCACCAGCACGCGCTGGTGAGGGATGGTCGCCAACGGGCCCGCAGCGGCCTCGCGCCGACGCAGCGCCTGCCAGGGTGCGGCGGCGCGCAGCGTGGCGATCAGGTCGAGCCGGGCGCCGGCACGCAGCTCGCCGCGCCGCGCGCCGAGGGGCCGCCCACGCGGACCACCGGCCTGCAAGGCGCCCGACTTGCCACCGGCGGGCGTCGGTGCGCGGTTCAGGGCGCCAGCTTTCAGCCGCGCCAGCAGCCCGGCCGGCAGCGCGCTGAGCGCGGCTTCGAGCACTTGGTCGTCGAGCGGCTGAGCCGTGTCGGGCGCGGGTGGCGGGTGGTCGTCGCTCGCGTCGTCGGGCGATTCGCTCGGCGCGGGCGCGTTCTCGATCGGCGGTGGCGCGGGCGGTGGCGGCGGTGAGGATTCGGGCGGCGGCGTGTCCGGCGGCGCGTCGATTGGTGCGTCGGGTGGCGGCGTTGGCGGTTCAGCCGGCGCGGTCTCGTCGGCCTGCGCCGGTGCCGGCCAGCGCGTGGCGCGTGGCGCCAGCACCAACCGGGCGGCCAGCGCGGCATCTTCGGGCTGCACCTGGTCGTGGCCTTGCAGCGCGGCGGCGGCGCAGGCCGCGCGCAAGGCCAGCCACGGCGCGCGCAGCGAGGCCACGCCCAGCGCCACCGCGGCGTGGCACAGCGCGGCGGCGGTGTCTTTGCCGCTGCCCACGCGGGGCAGGCGGGCACGGGCGTCGGCCACGTCGGCGGCCGAGATGGCGAACCCCGCGGCCGAGCCCGTGGCCAGGCCACCGGCCTGCGCGGAGTCGTCGCGGACGATCGCCGCGCTGGGGCCGGCGGGCCTGCCGGGCCCACGCGGCGGCAGGGCATCCAGCGACAGGTGGAACGCCAGCCGGTCGGCCAGCGCCGCCGGCGCGTGTTCGTCGTCGTCGATGCCTTCGTCCAGCGCCACCACGCCCAGCCGTGCCGGTTGGCGCAGCGCCAGGCCATCGCGCTCGAGCTGAACCTCGCCGCGGTCGAGCACCGCGCACAGGCGCGCGGCGGTGCCGGCGGCCAGGCGTTCGGCCATGGCCAGCAGCAGCAGGCCGCCATCGGCCTCGGCCAGCACGCCGCGCTGCGCCACCGGCCGGCCTGCCTGCAGCGTGGCCGCCAGGTCCAGCCCGCCCAGCAGGCGCTCGTCGGCGATGTGCAGCGGCACGCGGCGCAGCGGCACTGCCGCCGGCAGGCCGTGGCGCAGCGCCGCCAGCCACAGCGCGCGCTGCGGCCCGGCGCGCGCGCAGCAGCGCACCGCCCAGGCCCACCGGGTCGACCGCCAGCAGGGCCGCGGCGGTCAGCGCGTCGGCCCAGGCGGCGTCGGGGTCGACCGGGGATTCTTCGATAGCGCGCACGGGCACGGTCGCGGCGGCCTGGTCACTCATGCCGCCGGCAGGTCAGCAAGCGCCCTTTCGACGCGCACGCTGGAACCAGCGTCGTCCAGCGGATCGCGGCGCAGCCGGTGGCGCAGCGCCGGCGGGCCCACGCGCCGCACATGCGCCAGCGTCACGGTCTTGTCGCCTTCGAACGCCGCCAGCGCGCGCGCGGCGCGCATCACCGTCAGCTCGCCACGCAGGCCGTCGGTGCCCAGCGCCAGGCACAGCCGGGCGGTGTGCTCCAGCACCGCGTCGGGCACCACCACGCTGGGCAGCAGCGCACGGCTGTTGACGATGCGCTTGCGCAGCTTGGCGTCGTCCTTGGCCCAGGCCGCGGTGAAGGCAGTGGGATCGCGCTCGAAGGCATCGCGGCGCTTGACCACCTCGATGCGCGAGGGCAGGTCCTTCGGCGTGCTCACCTCCACGCTGAGGCCGAAGCGGTCGAGCAGCTGCGGGCGCAGTTCGCCCTCTTCGGGGTTGCCGCTGCCCACCAGCACGAATCGCGCCGGGTGGCGCACGCTCAGGCCTTCGCGCTCGACCACGTTCTCGCCCGAGGCGGCCACGTCGATCAGCAGGTCGACCAGGTGGTCTTCGAGCAGGTTGACCTCGTCGATGTAGAGAAAGCCGCGGTGCGCACGCGCCAGCAGACCGGGCTCGAAGGCCTTGACGCCATCGGTCAGCGCACGCTGCAGGTCGAGCGCGCCGACCACGCGGTCTTCGGTGGCGCCCAGCGGCAGGTCGACCACCGGCACCGGCACGCTGTGGCTCTTGACCACGCCCTTGCCGCCCTTGAGTGTGGCGCATTGGTCACAACCGCCGGGCGGGGCGGCGGGGTCGCAGGCATAACGGCAACCCAGCGTGGCCTTCATCGGCGGCAGCAGCGCGGCCAGCGCGCGCACCGCGGTGCTCTTGCCGGTGCCGCGGTCGCCGAACACCAGCACGCCGCCGATGCCGGGGTCGACCGCGGCGATCAGGATGGCCAGCTTCATCTCGTCCTGGCCGACGATGGCTGAAAAGGGAAAGGCAATCGCCATGCGGGCAGGCTCCGAGCGCGGGTGAGAGGTTGAGGGGCAGAGGGGCGGGTGCGGGGTCAGTGGCCGTGCGGGCCGCCGTGGTTGCCGCCGAGGGGGGCACCGTCACGCTCATCCTGGGCAATGCGGCGGTGCACCCGCTGCAGCACCCACCAGGCGCCCAGCGCCAGCAGCGGCACGGCCGCGCCGGTGACTAGGTCGGGCGACAGCGGCAAGCCGGCGGCCTTCAGCGCCTTGGCGCCGTAACCCACCAGGCCGGCCAGGTAGTAGACGATGGCGGCCACCGACAGGCCCTCCACCGTCTGTTGCAGCCGCAGCTGCAGCTTGGCGCGCCGTGCGGTGGCGGCCAGCAGCGCCTGGTTCTGGCGTTCGCGCACGATGTCGACGCGGGTCGACAGCAGGCTGCTGGCCTGGGCCACACGTTCGGACAGGTCGTGCAGGCGTTGCGCCACGGTGGCGCAGGTGGCCATCGCCGGGCTCAGGCGCCGGGCCATGAACTCGTCGATGGTCTGCAGCCCCTTGATGCGCTGCTCGCGCAGCTCGGCGATGCGGGTGGTCACCAGCGCGTGGTAGGCCCGGCTGGCGCCAAACCGCGCCTGGCTGGCGGCCAGTGCACTTTCCACCTCGGCGGCCAGCGCCATCAGTTGCTGCAGCAGTTGCTCGTCTTGCGCGCTGCCATCGCCGGCGCCCGGGGCGGCGCTGCCGGCAAAGCAGGCGGTCAGCTCGGCCAGCGTGCGCTCGATCTGCAGCAGCCGCGGCCACAGGCCCCGCGCCATCGGCAGCGCCAGCAGCGCCATCATGCGGTAGGCCTCGATCTCGAACAGCCGCTGCAGCATGCGGCCGGCCTGGCGCTCGGTCATCTCGCGGTCGATCAGCAGGAAGCGGGCAAAACCGTCGGCGTGAATCATGAAATCGGTGAAGGCCCCGCCCGCGCCGTCGCCGATGCCCGCCCCCACCACCACCTGGGCGCCGAAGTGCTGGGCCAGCTGCCCGGCCGAGGGCATGCCCAGCGGGCCGTCGCACAGGCGATCGGCCGGCACCAGCTTGGCATGCGCGGCAAACACCGTCAGCCCGGGCACGCCGGCCAGCCAGAGCGCAGGCAGCAGCGCGGCCACCGGCTCGGCAAACGGCTGGGCGCTCAGGCCGGGGGTGAAGAAGGTGTAGCTGGAGAACTCGCCGTGGCGCTCCCACTTGAAGCGCAGCGGCCCCAGCGTGGCCACCCATTGCGTGCCGCCGGTGGGCGGTGACGCCACGCCGTGGTGCCGGCACAGCGTGACGATGTGGGCCAGCTCGGCGGCGCGGTCATCGCCCTCGATGCGCACCGCCACATAGGTGGCGCGGCTGGGCGCGGCCAGGGGCTCGGGTGGTCGGGCATGCACTTCGGCCGCGAGGCTGGCGCGGTCGGGGTGATCAGGGGGCAGCAGGGCGTTGACGGGCATCGGGCAGCGGGCGAGGGCGGTCCGGTCGGCACCGGCCATGGAACAGTCAGCTTAAGGCCAAGCCGACCATTGCCGGAGCCCCGGATACCCGGAGTGTCGCGCCAGGTTTACACCTTGGGAAGTCCCGCGGGTGGTCAATCGGCGCGGCCATCGCTGTCGTGATTCGCCTTGACACGCCTTGACACACCGTGATGCGCCGTGACGCTTGTCACGCCGGGCCGCGGTGCGATCTGTGCGCCGGTGAACAAACCCGCCCGCAGCCGCCCTGGCGGCGCCCGCCGGTTCAAGTTCGACCGGGCGATTGCCGAAGTCCCAGGTCATGCGGGTCTTGGCCTGCGCTCCTGAATATCGCTGGAAGTACACAGGCCATGTCGCAGACGGTTGCCATCGAAGAATTGCAAGTCGGGATGTTCGTCCACCTGGATTTGGGCTGGTGGGCGCATCCGTTTGCGTTGTCGAGTTTCCTGGTCACCGCGCCGGACCAGATCGAGACCATCCGCGGCCTGGGCCTGAAGCAGCTGCGCTGGAGCCCCGAGATGAGCCGCCTGCCGGAGGCACCGCTGCCGCCGGGCACGGCCGGTGCGGGCCATGCCGGTGATGCGGCCGATGCCATTGATGGCGGCGTGGCAGCGGCCACCGCCGACGCGTCGGACGCCAACAGCGCGCCGGGTGACGCCGCCGATCCAGTCAACACCGCCGCCGCAGAAGCCGCCCTGTCAGCGGCCGAGTCCGCCGCCGCCGACGCCAGCCCCCAGGCCCGCCTGCGCGCCACCCTGGCCCAGCAGCATGCCGCGCGTGAGCTGTGCGAGCAGCAATACGGCGAGGCCGGCCGCGCCTGGCACGAGGCTCAGCGCCAGGTGCCCACCGCGCCCGAGAACGCCCGCGAGATCACCGAAGGCCTGACCCGCTCGCTGCTCGACAAGTTGATGGTCGACCGCGAGATGTGCGTGCGTGTGCTCAGCGACGTGGGCGGCGACCGCATCTCCGGCCATGCGCTGAACGTGGCCGTCATCGCGCTGCTGATGGGCCGCGTGTTCGGCTTCTCCGACGACGAGATGCTCGACCTGGGCATGGGCGCGCTGCTGCACGACGTGGGCAAGCTCGACCTGCCCGTGCGTGTGCACCATGCCGACCCGCAGCTCAGCAGTGCCGAGCAGGCCGCCTACCGCGAGCATGTGGCGCTGGGCCTGGCCCACGGCCGCCGCATGGGCCTGCGCGAGGGCGCGATGCAGGTGCTGGCCCAGCACCACGAGATGGCCGACGGCAGCGGCTTTCCGGCCCGTCTCAACCTCGACCGCATGGTGATCGGCGCGCGCATCGTCTCGCTGATCAACCGCTACGACAACCTGTGCAACCCGGCGCAGGTGGCGCAGGCGCTGACGCCGCACGAGGCGCTGTCGCTGATCTTCGCGCAGGCGCGCACCAAGTTCGACGCCACCATGCTCAACGCCTTCATCCGCATGATGGGCGTGTACCCGCCGGGCTCGCTGGTGCAGCTGACCGACGACCGTTTCGCCACGGTGGTGAGCTGCAACTCGTCGCGCCCGCTCAAGCCGCGTGTGCTGGTGTGCGACACCCGCGTGCCGGTGGACGAGGCGCTGCTGCTCAACCTCGACGGCCAGGCCGACCTGGGCATCCGCCGCAGCCTGAAGGCCACGCAACTGCCCGCCGCGGCGCGCGACTACCTGTCGCCGCGCCAGCGCATGGTGTATTTCTTCGAGCCGGTGTTTGCCGGCGCGGCCGATCATTCGGAAGCCCTCGCCGCGTGACTGCCAATACGCTCCCCAAGGCGGCCCCCGACGCGCTGCCCGCCTGGCGCACGCTGCTCGACGCCCTGGGCGAACCCGCCTGGCTGGTGTGCGCGCACCGCCTGGTGGTGCTGGCCATCAACGCCGAGGCGCTGGCCTTGCTGGGCCAGGGCGAGGCCGCGGTGCTGGGCCAGAGCGCCGACCAGCTGATCGCCACGCCCGAGGACCTGGCTTACTGGGACGACGTGCGCAACGAGGACCGCGGTGCCCCGGTGGGCACGCTGCTGTCGGAGACCGTGCTGGTCGACGGCGCCGGGCGGCTGGTGCAGGTCACACGCCGCATCCGCGCGCTGGGGCCGATGGCCGATGGCAAGGCGCCACCGCCCTTCCTGGTGGTGGTGCACGACCGCAGCGAGGCCCAGCGCGAGCTGGACGAGCGCGAGATGCTGGTCTCGGAACTGCAGGCCACGCTGGAATCCACCGCCGACGGCATCCTGGTCACCGACCTGGCCGGCCGCATCCGTGCCTTCAACCGGCGCTTTGCGCAGATCTGGGGCCTGCCCGAATCGCTGCTGACCGAGCGCCAGGATGACGCGGTCTACGACTGGATGCGCCGCAGCGTCGTCGACCCCGAGGCCTACAGCCGCCGGCTGGCGCAGATCGGCGAGGCCACGCTGCTGCAGGCCAGCGAGCGCATCACGCTGCATTCGGGCCAGGTGCTCGAGCGCGTGACCCAGCCGCAGAACTGCCGCGGCCGGCCCTGCGGACGGGTGTGGGCCTTCCGCGACCACACCGAGCTGGTCAACGCCGGTCAACGCATCGAGGCCTTGTCCAGCACCGATGCGTTGACCGGCTTGTTCAACCGCCGCCAGATGGGCCATGCGGTCACCGACGCCATCCGCCAGGCGCGGCGCAGTGCCGGCACGCTGGCGCTGCTGCTGCTCGACCTGGACCGCTTCAAGCAGATCAACGACAGCCTGGGCCACGAGATCGGCGACCGCGTGCTGCTCGATTGCGCCGACCGCCTGAAGGGCTGCCTGCGCCAGGGTGACGTGGTGGCGCGCATGAGCGGCGACCAGTTTGCGCTGCTGGTGCACGAGGCCGACAGCCGCGGCGCCGAGGCCACCGCGCGGCGCGTGCTGGATGCCGTGTCGCACCCCTGCTCGGTCGACGGCCTGCAGTTCACGCTGACCTGCAGCGTGGGCGTGGCCCAGTTCCCCGCCGACGGCAGCGATGCCGAGATGCTGATGCGCCATGCCGAATCGGCGATGCAGCGCGCCAAGCAGGGCGGGCGCGGCTGCTTCCGCTTCCACCAGGCGCACCAGGACGCCGACATGCGCCAGCGCATGCGGCTCGATCACGCCATGCGCCAGGCGCTGGCCAGCCAGCGCTTCCGGCTGCACTACCAGCCGCAGATCGATCTGAAGACCGGCGCGGTGATCGGCGCCGAGGCGCTGATCCGCTGGCGCGACCCCGAGCTGGGCGAGGTCTCGCCCGGCCAGTTCATTCCGGTGGCCGAGGAGACCGGCTTCATCATTGCCATCGGCGACTGGGTGCTCGAGCAGGCGGTGCGCCAGGCCGTGCGCTGGCGCGACAGCGGCCTGGTGATGCCGGTGTCGGTCAACGTCTCGGCGCTGCAATTCCAGCAGGCCGACTTCAACGACCGCGTGGCCAGCGTGCTGCGCGAGCATGGCCTGGACGGCGCGCTGCTGGAGCTGGAGCTGACCGAATCGATCCTGGTGCACGACGCCAACGACGCGCTGGCGCGGCTGTCGCAGCTGTCGGCGCTGGGCGTGCGGCTGGCGATCGACGACTTCGGCACCGGCTACTCGAGCCTGGCCTACCTCAAGCGCTTTCCGATCGACCGGCTCAAGATCGACCGCAGCTTCATCAAGGGTGTGCCCGGCGACGAGAGCGACGGCGCCATCGTGCGCGCCATCGTGCAGATGGCCCAGGCACTGGCGATGACCGTCATCGCCGAAGGTGTGGAGACCGAGCCGCAGCGCGCGTTCCTGCTGGAGCTGGGTTGCGACGAGTTCCAGGGCTTCCTGTACGCGCCGGCGCTGGACGCGATCAGCTTCGAGGAACGGGTGCGGCCGCAGCGCGACCGCAGCGCGCGGCCCCTGCTGAGCCTGGTGGTTCGCTAGGCCTGGCGCACCGGGCTGCCACCGGGCCCGGTGCACAATCTGCGGCACCCCGTTGTTACGGGGCTGGAGGTGCAGATGATCTACAAGTTCAAGAGCAAGGCCACCGGCGACATCATCATGATGGGCCCCACCGGCGACGCGCTGCTGCGCGCCATCGGCCGCGAGCCGCAACCCCAGGGCATCATCGAGCCGGCGGCGATGCCGGCGGCGATGCTGGCCATCGAGCAGGCGGTGGTGGCCGACGAAGCCGCCCGCGCCTAGGCCGAAGCCGACGCGGCCGCCCGCGGTGAGCGTCTGCCGGCACACGACGGTGTGGGGCTGCGCCAGCGACTGTGGCCGATGGTCGACATGCTCAAGCGTGCCGCGGCGGCCGGTGAGCCGGTGGTGTGGGGCGTCTAGCCTGCCTGGCCTTGGAGAATCCGCGATGAAGATGTGGAGCGATGCCTGGGCCAATGGCGAGGCCATCCCTGAACGCCATGCCGCCGGCCGGCTGACCGACGCCGGGGTGGGCTTCTCGGGCAACCTGAGCCCGCCGCTGGCCTGGAGCGACCTGCCTGCCGGCACCAAGTCGCTGGTGCTGATCTGCCACGATTTCGACGTGCCCAGCGTCGGCGACGACGTCAACCAGCCCGACCGCGAGGTGCCGGCCGATCTGCCCCGGGTCGATTTTTTCCACTGGGTGCTGATCGACCTGCCGCCCACGGTGAGCGGCTTTGACGAAGGCCAGTGGAGCCGCGGCTTCACCGCGCGCGGCAAGCCCGGGCCGGCCACCGCAGGCGCTGCGCGCCAGGGCTTGAACGACTACACCGGCTGGTTTGCCGGTGATGCCGACAACGTCGGCCACTACTTCGGCTACGACGGGCCGTTCCCGCCGTTCAACGACTCGCTGGTGCACCACTACGTGTTCACGCTGTATGCGCTGAACCTGGCGCGGCTGGGTGTGGACGGTGCCTTCACCGGCGCCCAGGTGCGCGAGGCGCTGGCCGGCCATGTGCTGGGCGCGGCCACGCTGTCGGGCACCTACACCCTCAACCGCAGGTTGAGGTGAGCCGACCACCGCTGCACCCTTGGCGCTTCGCCTGATGCAGGTCACCCGCATCGTCGCCATCCGCCATGGCGAGACGGCGTGGAACGCCGAGGGGCGGTTGCAGGGGCAATTGGACATCCCGCTCAATGCGTCGGGTGAGCGCCAGGCTGCCACGCTGGTCGAGGCGCTGCGCGACGAGGGCCTGGCGGCGGTGTATGCCAGTGACCTGGGCCGTGCCTGGCAGACCGCGCAGGCGCTGGCCGGCCCGCTGGGCCTGCCGCTGCAGCCCGAGCCGGGCCTGCGCGAGCGTTGTTTCGGCGTGCTGCAGGGCCACACCTACCCCGAGATCGACGCGCGCTGGCCGGCGCTGGCCAGGCGCTGGCGCATCCGCGATCCCGACTTCGAGCCCGAGGGCGGCGAAACCCTGCGCCACTTCCATGCCCGCTGCCTGGCCACGGTGGCGCGGCTGGCACAGCGCCATGCCGGCCAGACCATCGCGCTGGTCAGCCACGGCGGGGTGCTCGACAGCCTGTACCGCGCGGCCAACCACCTGCCGCTGGACGTGCCGCGCACCTGGCTGCTGGGCAATGCGGTGATCAACCGCCTGCTGCACACACCGCAGGGCCTGAGCCTGGTGGGCTGGAACGACGACGTCCACCTCGACGCGCTGGTCGACGCACTGGTGCGCGACGAAACCGCCACCTGACGCTCAAACGAAGGTGGCGGCCGGGCGGCCGGGCGGCCGGGCGGCCGGGCGGCTGACGTGTCAGCGGCGGATCTCGCGCCAGGCGTTCTTGGCCGCCGGGATCGGCAGCCGGGCGCCCAGCACGCGCCGGTAGACGCCGTTGTCCGAGGTGTGGCTGGTGCCCACCAGCTGGCCGTTGGCGATGCGCAGCGTGGTCAGCCGCGACGCATTGGCGGTGGCGGTGATCTGCGCCGACGAGAAGTCGGTGATGGCCGATTTCTGGCCGGTCTTGATGTCCACCAGGTACATGAACGCGCTTTGTGCGCAGTCGCTGCCACCGTTCTTGTTGGTGGTGAAGCCCACGGTGCCGTAGGCCACGTTGGGCGTGGTGTTGGCCTGCTCGCCGGCGGGCAGGTCGAAGTACCAGCCGCGATCGCTGGTCCAGTCGACCGCGGCGCCGCTCAGCTCGGGCGTGGCGCCGCGGCTGTAGGTCTGGGTCACCAGGCCGGCGCGGGCGTTGGCCAGCGTGGCGCCATCGGCGATGGCGTAGAACGACTGCGTCTTGGCGCTGCCGAAGTCGGTGATGTCGAGCAGGCGCCCGGTGCCCACCATCACCACGCGCTTGTCGGCGATGGTCACCAGCTCCGGCGCAGCGGTCACCGGCTGCAGGTTGCCGGCGGCGTCGTACAGCGTGGCCAGCTTCACCGTGGTGCCGGTGTCGAGGTCGAAGTGCCACAGGTTGCCCAGCAGATCACCGCCGTAGACATGGCGCACGCTGCCGTTGGTCTCGCGAAAGGCCGAGACATGCGACAGGCCGGCCTCGGCGCCGGCGGCGCCGTCGGTGGTGACGAACTCGCGCAGCACCGCGCCGGTGGCGGCGTTGAGCATCCACATCCGGCCCTTGCCGTCGCCGATGGTCTCGGCGTTGTCGTAGCCCGAGGTCACCAGCACCACGTCGCCTTGGGTGGCGGTCTTGGCGATCACCGGACGGCCATAGGAGTAGCCCATGTTGGCCAGGTTGCTGCTGTCGCTGGCGGCCGGAAACTGCCACAGCGCAGCGCTGGCCAGTTCGGCCTCGGTCTTGTCGCGCGGGCTGCTCACGTCCAGCGCGTAGTAGCCGCGCGCCGCGCCGCCCAGCGCGCCGACCAGGATGCGCTTGCCGCTGCCGGCCAGCTTGCCCAGCGCCGGGGTGGCATCGAGCTTGGTCTTGAAGCTGTAGTCGCGGCTGCTGATGCGGCCCAGGTTGGCCAGCACCTGGCCCGGCACGAAGGCCCAGTGCTCGGCGCCTGTGTCGGTGTCGATGGCGTGCAGCATGCCTTCGCCCGAGGCCACGTAGACGATCTTGTCGTCGCGGCTGATCACCGGCTCGGCGTTGATCACCGCGCCCATCAGGCTGGCGCGGGCGCGGAAGCTGCTGCCCTCGCCGGTGCGGCTGCCGCGCAGGTAGTTCACCACGTCGGCGTCGGCGCCCCAGGCAGCGCCCGGGTTGACGATGGACCCGACATTGGCGCTGGTGAAGGTGACACCGGCGCCACTGCTGAAGCTGGCGATCTTGCGGGTGGTCCAGTCGCGGCTGATCAGCAGGGCGCCGGCGCTCCAGGTGGGGGTGGCCGACACCACGGCGGTGCTGGCGTCGATCGGGTTGGCGGTCAGGTCGCCCACCCAGCCGGCCGGGTTGTAGGTGCCGAGGTAGGCCCGGGTATCACCGCGATCGAGGTTGATCGAGCTGACGGCCAGGCTGCTCTGCGCGCCGGCCTGGTCGAGGATGTCGGACAGGCCGGCGGCAATGCCGGCGGCGGCGGCCGCGCTGTCGTTGGCCAGGTACATCTGGCCGCGGCCGTTGAGGGTGGCGTGCCACAGGTCGTCGATCATGGTCGCGGTGTTGGACACGGGGGTCGGCCAACTCGGCGCGGTGACGAACGGGTCGCTCGCGGTGGGCCACAAGGTGCCCTTCATGCCCAGCGTCAAGGCATAGGTGCTCAGGTGCAGGTTGGCATTGGTGTCGGGATTGGCAACGTCGGTGCGGCCCGGCGGCACGCGCCCGGTGGCCAGCGCATTGGCGCCGCTGGCGCGCAGGGTCAGGGTGAAGTAGCCCAGTGCCTTGTCGGCCAGCGAATTGGCGGCGATCGACTGGTAAGGCGCGCCCGCGCCGTAGGTGGCCTGCGAATAGGTCGGTGGCGCCGTGGCTGTGTCGTTGGCAAAGCCATCGGTGATGATGAACGAGGCGTTGCGCTGGCAGGCGTACTGGATCACGCTGGTATTGGTGTCGAATTGCTCGCGGATGTAGGCCATCGTGGCGTGGGTGGGCGTGCCGCCATTGCCCTCGGCCACGTAGAACTGGCCGCTGACCGCCAATCGGTTGCTGGCGGCGGCGCCGGCGTCGGCGTCGTACATCGTCGGCGCGGCGGGCGCGTTGAACTTCACCACGCCCAGGCGCAGCCCGCTGGTGTTCTCCAGCACCTCGCCCATGGCCGCGGCCAGCAGCAGCCGGCGCTTGCGGTAGTAGCTGAACCAGTTGGCGAAGTTCTGCAGTTCGTCGGCGTAGCTGCGGCCCGACGGGAAGCTGTTGCCCGACTTGATCTCGTAGCGCTTGAGGCTCAGGCCGTCCCAGGCGGCCACGCAGCTGCTGCCGTCGACGGTGCAGGTCTCGCGGTTCCAGAAGGTGGCCGGGTAGTAGCTCATCGACGCCTTGCACATGCGGTCGGTGGTCGTCACCGTGTAGCCCAAGGCGCCGACGGCAGGCGTGCTGCCACTCAGGCAGGTGGCGCCGGTGGTGCCGGCGGGCATGGTCATCCCCGCGGTGAAGGTGAAGCGCCAGTTGCCGTCGGTGGTGGTGGGCAGATTCGAGGCGAGGGCCATCGCCGTCGAACCCAACGCCGGATGCGAGCGGGTGCTGCTGGTGCCGGCGTTGCCGTAGCTGGTGCTGGCGCCGCCGACATAGGCCGGCGCCCAGGGCTTGTAGGTGCGCCGCGTGTCGTAGTAGATGGTGTTGTAGGTGGGTGAGCGCACCCAGGCCATCTGGGGTGTGGGCGGTATCGCGTAACCGTAGGACGCGGCAGGGTCGCCGTAGACGCGATTGCCGGCGCCAGTGCCGTTGGGGAACAGGTACAGCATGTTCCAGTCGTAGCTGGCCGCGCCGGTGCGCAGCTTGCCCGACGGGTACAGCGTGGCATTGCCGTAGTTGCCGTAGAACCAGCCCTGGTGGGTGCCGTCGATCATCACCTCGGCGTCCATCGAGCCCGACTCGTCCAGCGCGAACACGACGTTCGGCTTGGCCAGCACCGAGGTCTTGAGCGGCAGCTCGGCCACGTTGGTGGCCTGCGAGGCCACACCCCACAGCAGGCCGCACAGCGCCAGCACGGCCTGGCCGGATTTCACAGCGTTGTTCATCGTGTTTTCCCTGTGCCGCGGTTCTCAGCTGCCCTTGGTGACCATGGCCTGGGTCCAGACCTGGGTGCCCTTGCTGCCGATGACCCGCACCGTCACGCGGTACTGGCGCGAGTTGGGGGGGTCGGGTCGCTCGGCGCCTTCGCGGTTGCTCTCGGTCTGCAGCACCTGCTTGACCAGGCACTGGCGCAGCACGTCGGTGACCGGCGTGAGGTTGCACAGCCGGTCGACGGCGTAGCGCACCCGGAAGGTGCCCACGGTGAGCTCGGGCGCGCTGTCCCAGTTGATGGTGGGGATGCCCGCGGCGTCCACCGCCTGCATCGTCGGGAAGTACCAGCCGCCGATCACGTTGTCGTCCGCCGCCATCGCCTGCACCGCGGCAAAGCCGGTGTTCACGCCCACCTCCGAGGCCTGCATCGCGGCGTCGCCGCTGGCGGCGTTGCCACCCGCCAGGGTGGTCACCTCGGTGATGCGCGCCAGCGCCAGGCTGCCCAGCAGCATCACCGTCAGCAGGATCAGCACCAGGATCAGGCTGCTGCCGCGCTGGCGGGCGCGCGGGGTCGAAACGAGGGTGGTCATCGCATCTGCCCCCAGACCAGGTTGCGCAGCGGCACCACGATGGTCGAGCTGCGGTAGCGGAAGCAGCGCCAGTCGGTGACGTCGGGTTCGATCTCATCACCGAACAGCCGCGGCTTGGCGCTGGAGGCGGTGCAGTTGCCGCTGGCGTCGGGCTTGTCGCGCTGCGGGCTGCGCACCACCAGCCCCAGGCGCACAGCGCGCACCCGGCTGATGCTGGCCGCGCTCAGCGAGCCCCAGCCGGCGTCGCCGGCGTCCTGCCAGGATTGCAGCGTCGAGCCGCCGGCATCCGAGATGCCGTACTCGGCACGAAAGCCGATCACGTTGCGCACCAGCACCGCTGAGCTGCCGTCCAGCGGCTGCTCCAGCACCAGGTTGTTGTCGATCACGCGGTAGCGGTGCCACTGCAGCGCGCCCAGCAGCGTGGCCCGCGCTTGCGCCGCATAGGCCGGCGCGGTGGTGAAGGCGAACTGGTTGTGTGCGCCGGCGTTGGCAAAGGCCAGCACCTGGGGCGTGTCCA
>MESD01000198.1:70421-95452 GCA_001770815.1 Burkholderiales bacterium RIFCSPHIGHO2_12_FULL_69_20 | reverse complement strand
CGCTTCACCTTCGTCGCCGGGCGGCGCAACGACTGCTTCCAGTGGCAGAGCCAGCGCACCAGCTTCGAGTGGTTCGACCATCACCAGCCCGGCCGCCATGCGCTCGAGCTGTTCGACGACTACGGCCACCTCGACGTGTTCCTCGGCCAGCACGCCGCGCGCGACACCTACCCGGTGATGCTGGCGGCGCTGGCCGCCCCCAGCCCTGCGGACACCACCGCCAAACCAGGAGCCCGACCATGACCGCCTCCGTGCACGACGACCACACCGGCATCAGCTTCCGCGAAACGATGACCGGCGGCTTTGCGCTGGGCACCACCGACCCCGAAACCGGCGCCAACAGCACCGACGAGCTGGCAATGCACGCCACCATCCGCATCCACGACATCGACGCCTTCATCGCCGACCCGCGGCACCAGGCCAGGCTGACCGGCAGCATCGACTTCGCGCCGCTGGGTATCGGGATGAAAGCCGAGCACGGTGTGTTCGGCCTGTTCAGCCCCAGCGGCGACCCCGCGCTGACCTACATGGTCTACGAACTGGGCTTCGCCCACGCCGGCCTGCGCTGGTACCTGGCCGGCAAGAAGCACGTCAAGCTGGGCAGCCCGCTGCGGCTGTGGGGCGAGACCACCACGCTCTACACCACGCTGCACCAGGGTGCCGACGCCAGCGGGCCGGTGAAGGGGGCCGGCGTGCTGTCGCTGGGCGTGATCGACCTGATCAAGCTGCTGGGCACGCTGGAAGCCACCGACAGCGACAGCCTGCTCGAATCGGCCAGCGCCAAGGCCAAGTTCTTCGGCTTCTTCAGCCAGGAACTCACGCGCACCTACGTGCTGCAGCAGCCCGACACCTGACCCCGAACCCCGACACGAAAGCGACCATGGCCACCCTGGACCACGACGTGATCGTCATCGGCAGCGGCTTCGGCGGCGCCGTAGCGGCCTGCCGGCTGGCCGAGGCCGGCATGAAGCTGCTGGTGCTCGAGCGCGGCCGGCGCTGGACGTCCGAGACCTACCCGCGCGACGTCGACGACGCCTGGCTGTGGAACCAGGACCAGCCGCATTTGTTCAATGGCTGGGCCGATCTGCGCACCTTCTCCGACATGTGGGTGGCCGCCGGCGCCGGCGTGGGTGGCGGCTCGCTGATCTACGCCAACGTCTCGGTCGAGGCCAAGCCCGAGGTCTTCGACCAGAAGTGGCCGCGGGGCATCACCCATGCCGCGCTCAAGCCCTACTACGACCGCGTGGCCGCGATGCTGGGCCTGGCGCCCATCCCCGACAACCAGCTCAGCGCGCGTTACTGGCTGATGAAGGAAGCGGCCGAAAAGTGCGGCTGGGGCGACCGCTTCCACAAGGTGCCGCTGGCGATCAGCTTCGACCCCGATTTCGACCCCGAGCGCGCACCGGCCCGCGCCGACAGCCACAGCAAGCCCTGGATCAACCCGCACGGCGTGCAGCAAGGCACCTGCGTGCACTGCGGCAACTGCGACATCGGCTGCCAGGTCAAGGCCAAGAACACGCTGGACCTCAACTACCTCGCGGTGGCCGAGCGTCACGGCGCCGAGATCCGCCCGCTGCATCTGGCGATGATGGTCGAGCCCATCGACGGGGGCTATCGCGTGCACTTCGACCGGCTCGACGGCGGCCGGCGCCAGCGGGGCAGCGTGAGCGCGACACGCGTGATCCTGGCCGCCGGCTCGATCGGCAGCACCGAGTTGCTGCTGCGCAGCCGCGACCAGTTCCGCACCCTGCCCCGGCTGTCGTCCCGGCTCGGCAAGGGCTGGGCCTTCAACGGCGATTTCGTCACGCCCACCTTCTACAAAGGCCGCAAGGTGTCGCCGTCGCACGGGCCGACGATTTCCAGCGCGATCGACCTGCTCGACGGCACCTACAAGAACCAGGCGCTGTTCATCGAGGACGGCGGCCTGCCCAACCTGGCGGCCGAGTTCATCCGCCAGCGCTTGAAACACCTGCCCGGCGGCAAGCTGCGCCAGTTGTGGGAGGGCCTGGGCGCGCATGCCGACGTGCAAGACCCGCTGGACGGCCTGATGCCCTGGTTCGGCCAGGCGGTGGATGCGGCCGATGGTGAGCTGTACCTCGGCCGCCTCTGGTACATGCCCTGGCGCCGCACGCTGAAGATGAATTGGGACTACCGCGCCAGCGAGGCCACCGTCAACGCGATGGTCGAGGTGCATGAAAAGCTGTCGGCGGCCACCGGCGGCACGCCCTTCGTGCCACCCACCTGGACAGTCGCCAGGAACCTGGTCACCCCGCACCCGCTGGGCGGCTGCAACATGGCCGACAGCGCCGACCAGGGGGTGGTCGACGGCCACGGCCAGGTCTTTGGCTACCCCGGCCTGCATGTGATGGACGGCGCCACGCTGCCACGCGCGATCGGGCTGAACCCGTCGCGCACCATCGCCGCGCTGGCCGAACGCGGGGCCGAGCGCATCCTGCAAACCGCCTGACCAGGCCTGCGCTGGCCGGCCCGATCGATGCGGCTTGTTGCGCCGCCGCATCAGCCTGGATGACGAAGATCAATCCGCTTCGGCCATCAGGGTTTTTACCAGGCAGATTTGATCCGCACCAAAAACGCGCCGCGCCCGTCGGCATGAAATGTCAGCCAGGCCCGACCCATGCTGGGCAGGCCGGCTTTCCTTTCATCACGACGGAGAAACAACCATGATCCACCGCCCCCTCATCGCGATCGCTGCTGCCGCTGCCACCCTGGCCGCCGCGTTGCCGACGCAAGCGCAAGACACCGGCAACTGGCTGATCCGCGCCCGTGCAGTGCACCTGGATTCGTCCAACAAGGACGACACCGGCCTGGGCCTGACGATCAACAACAAGTGGCTGCCCGAGGTGGATATCAGCTACTTCTTCTCGCCCAACATCGCGGCGGAGTTGATCCTCACCGTGCCGCAGAAGCAGACGGTGAACTCCACCGTCGTGGGTGGCGACATCGGCACCTTCAAGCACCTGCCGCCCACGCTGACGCTGCAGTACCACTTCACCGGCATGAGCGTCCGGCCGTACGTGGGCGCCGGCGTCAACTACACCAACCTCTCGTCGGTGAATCTGCTCAACGGCGGCGCCAACCTCAAGCGCAACAGCTATGGCTTGGCGCTGCAGGCCGGTGTGGACCTGCCCCTGGGCGGCGGCTGGCTGCTGAATGCCGACGTCAAGAAGGTGCAGATCGGCACCACGGTCTATGTCGGCGGCGTCGACTCGGGCAAGTTCAAGGTCGACCCGGTGCTGTTCGGCATCGGTCTCGGCAAGCGGTTCTAACCCCCCCCCCGAAGCGCCTTCGGCGCTCCCCCCCAGGGGGGCGCCGCCAGTGGCCCGGCAGAGCCGGTTCCACGGCGTCTGCTGGGTCCGGTCAGTGGCCTGCGAGGCTCAGATCGGCCTCTGCCAAGCCACGCCGTCTTCGGTGAGGATGGCGTCCAGCGGCACGTCGTGCGCTTCGGGCTCCAGCCAGGGGATGTAGCCGTGGGCGTAACCCACGCCCACGGTGTAGGGCCGGGGCTGCAGCAGCGCCAGTGTGCGGTCGTAGAAACCGCCGCCATAGCCCAGCCGGTAGCCACCGGGCCCGAAGCCCACGCAAGGCACCAGCAGCAACTCGGGCTCGAACTGCTGGGTGTCCTTGGGTTTGGGGATGCCGTAGGCGTCTTCCTCCATCGGGCAGCCCGGGTACCAGACGTGGAAGCGCAACTGCTTGGTCAGCCGGTCGATCACCGGCAGGCCGATGTTGCGGAAGTGCTCGCCCTCGGTCCATCGATACAAGGCCGGCAACGCGTCGAACTCGCCCTTGATCGGCCAGTAGGCGCCCACCGAGCTTTCACCGCGTGTCAGCAGAAACACCCGCAGCACCTCCTGCAGGTGCACCGAGCGCTGGTGCCGGTCGACCATGGCCTGCCGCTCGGCCTGCAGTTGCCGGCGCAGCACCTTCTTGTCGCGCGAGGGTTCGAAGCTGTAGCGGTAGGTGGAGGTCATACCGCCAATTGTCGGCCACGGCCGCCCGCGCCGGGGCATTCGGCCCCGCGCCACGCTGGCTAAACTGCGTGGCATGGTGCTTGCCAATGCCCTGGTCGCGCATGTGATGGAACTGCTGTCGGCGCTGGGCCGGCCGCGATCGCGCCGCATGTTCGGCGGACACGGCCTGTACGTGGACGATTTGTTCATCGCGCTGATCGCCGACGACACGCTGTTCCTGAAGGCCGACGACCAGGCCTGCGGCGCCTTTGCCCGGGCCGGCTGCCGGCCGTTCAGCTACACCGGCAGCACCGGCCAGCGCACGGTGATGGCCTACTGGAGCGCGCCCGACGATGCGATGGAGTCCCCCGCGCTGATGCTGCCCTGGGCCCGGCTGGCCATGGCCTCGGCGCTGCGGGCCGCCGCCGCCAAACGACCCGCCACGCCGCGCAAGCCGCGCGCCAAGGTCAGTGCGGCACCAGCCACCAAGCCGGCCATCAAGCCCGCCGCCACGCCGGTGCCAAAGCGCACCGGCGCTGCCGCCACCGGCAAGCGCCGCAAGCCCGCCGGCTGAGCAGCCCCTGCCGCCCAATGCAGGCGCACGGGCTCGCCCGCCCGCCAGGGCTCGACCAGCAGCGATTCACCACGGCCCAGCGCGATCGCCTGGCCATCGGCCAGCACATGGTCCGCGGCGTCGCCGTGGCGGGTGAGCCACACGCGGCCGCCCGCCACCCACAACCAGCCGGCGCGCTGCGCCTGCAGTTGCAGCACACCGCTCAGGTGCAGCTGGCGCGGGACGGCCGACAAGCTCTGCAAGGCACTGGATTGATGCAAATGGCTCATGGAAGCTCCGAAGGGACGCCACGCCGGAGTGGTTTGGTCGTCGGTGAATCAGTGCATGCATGATCGGCTCGGAGCCCATCGTGGTCCAATGCAAAGGCCATCAGCCATTGATGAGTCATAGACATGAATCCACCGAACCGCCGGCCCTTGTCGCTGGATGGCCTGCGCGCCTTCGAGGCGGTGGCGCGACGCCTGTCGTTCAGCGCCGCGGCCGACGAACTGCACCTCACGCAGTCGGCCATCAGCCGGCAGATCAAGGCGCTGGAGGCCGAGCTGGGCGCCTCGCTGTTCAACCGCGGCACGCGCAAGGTCGAGCTCACCGGCGCCGGCGTGCTGCTGCGCCAAGCGGTGCTGCCGGCGCTGGACGGCATCGACCGCAGCGTGCGGCAGATCCGCGTGGCGCAGGCGCGGCGCGCGGTCAGCCTGTCGACCTTTGCCAGTTTCGCCACGCTGTGGCTGATGCCTCGGCTGGCCGGCTTCCAGCAGCAGCACCCCGACATCGACATCCGCATCTCGGCCACCGACGTGCTGGCCGACATGGACGACCCCGAGCTTGATCTGGCGCTGCGCTACGACTACGCCGCCAACCTGCCGCCCGGCGCCGAGCCGCTGTTCGACGAACTGCTCACGCCAGTGGCCAGCCCCTGGCTGCTGCAGCAGGCGGCCAGCGGCCAGGCGCCGCCGCTGGCGCGTGCCGCCGATCTGGCCGGCCATGCGCTGCTGGAAGAGGACGACCACCGCCCCAGTGCCGCGACCCTGAGCTGGCGCCGCTGGCTGCGCCACATGGACCAACCCGGGCTGGAGCCGCGGCGCTGGATCTACCTGAACTACACCCACCAGCAGGTGCAGGGCGCGCTGGCCGGGCAGGGCGTGGCACTGGCGCGCATGGCACTGGTGCATGACCAGATCGCGCGTGGTGAGCTGGTCGAGCCCTTCGGCGCGGCCGGGCGCCTGCCGGGCCCGGCGGCCTACTGGCTGATCGCCCTGCCGGGCGCGCGGCTGCGGCCCGAGCTGCGCGCCTTCATCGCCTGGGTGCAGGGCGAGGCGGCCATCACCCGCGCGGCACTGGGGCCCGGCCCTGCCGACCATGCCCCCGGCGCATCGCACTGATGCCAAACCCTCACCCCGCGCCCACGGGCGCTGGCCTAGCATCGGTGCCCTGCCACGGAGGACGCCCATGCTCAAACTCACCATCGGCAACAAGAACTACTCGTCCTGGTCGATGCGGCCCTGGGTGCTGCTGCGGCACTTTCAGATCCCGTTCGAGGAGGTGATGCTGCGCTTCGACGGCTTCGAGCCGGGCTCGAAGTTCAAGCAGGCGGTCACGCAGCTGTCGCCAGTGGGCAAGGTGCCGGTGCTGGTGCATGGCGATCTGGTGGTGTGGGACACGCTGGCCATCGCCGAATACGCCGCCGAGTACGCGGCCGAGCACTTTCCCGAGCACGCGCTGTGGCCGCGCGACCAGGCCCAGCGGGCCCGCGCACGCAGCCTGTGTGCCGAGATGCATGCCGGCTTCGGCGCCTTGCGCGGCGCCTGCCCGATGAACATCGAGGCCTCGCTGCCCGAGGTGGGCCAGCGGGTGCTGGCCGAGCAGCCGGCGGTGGCCGCCGACCTGGCGCGCATCGTGGCCATGTGGCAGGCGGCGCTGGCGGCCAGCGGCGGGCCCTTCCTGTTCGGCGGTTTCTCGATCGTCGACGCCTACTACGCGCCGGTGGCCGCGCGGCTGCGCACCTACGCGCTGCCGGTGCCGCCGGCGGTGGCCGGCTACCTGGACCGCCTGTGGGCCAGCCCGGGCGTGGCGGCCTGGGTGCAGGAGGCACTGGCCGAGCGCGAGTACCTGGCCTTCGAGGAGCCGTACCGCCCATCGCGCTAAAACGTCGGTCCACGGCGCAAACAAGCCCCATCGCCGAACGCTTCTCCGGTCAGCGCAGCGGGGGCCCCTGGGTTACATTGGATTGCCTATGTAACAGGCCCCCACTCCAGGCCCCGCTCGGGGTCGTCAGCGCGCTCATGACCGGCTTCAACTCCCTGATTCGCACCGGCCTGATCGCCGCCCTGCTGGCGGCCACCGCGGCCGCGCTGCCTGGTTTGGCCGCGGCCCAGGCCAACCCGCTGGACACCACCGTGCTGGAGGCCCGCGAGGCCGCCCGCAAGCGCGACCGCAACCGCCTGGCCGCCGCCCGCGCCGCGATGCAGGCCGGCGCCCACCCGCTCACCCCCTGGGTGGAGTATTGGGACCTGAGCAGCCGCCTGCCCGAATTGCAGGTCGACGATGTCGAAGCCTTCTACACCCGCTGGCAGGGCAGCTACGTCGAAGACCGGCTGCGCAACGACTGGCTGCTGGAACTGGGCCGCCGCCGCGACTGGGCCAACCTGGCACACGACTACCCGCGCTTTCGCATGAACGACGACCGCGAGGTCAGCTGCTGGTGGCTGTTCACCGAGCACCTGGCCGGCCGCGACGTGACCGGGGCCGCACGCACGCTGTGGTTCGCCCAGCGCGAGATCGACGAGGGCTGCAACCTGCTGGCCACGGCGCTGGTCGACAACCAGCGTTTCTCGGTGGACGACGTCTACCGCAAGGCCCGGTTGTCGCTGGAGATGCAGCGCCCCGGCGCGGCCAAGGCCGCCGTGGGCCTGCTGGGCAATGCTGCCGCGCGCGAGGTGGCCGAGGCCATCGACAAGCCGATGCGCTACCTCCGGCGTGGCGGCGGCGCCCGCCAGGCGCAAGAGATGCGCGTGCTGGCGCTGATGCGGCTGGCGCAAGGCGACGCCGATGCCGCCATCGGCCAGATGGACGAAGGCACGCGCAACCTGCGCGCCGAGCAGGCCGCCTGGGTCTGGGCCTACATCGGACGGCAGGCGGCGTTCAAGCTGTCGGTCGACGCCACGCTGAGCTATCAGCGCGCGCTGGGCCTGTTGCGCGGCGCCGACGCCCGTGCGCCCGGCTGGAGCGACGAGACCCTGGCCTGGGGCGTGCGCGCCACGCTGCGCGGTGCGCCCTCGGCCCGGCGCTGGCCGCAGGTGCTGCGCCTGATCGACGCGATGAGTCCGGCCGAACTGCGCGACCCGGCCTGGACCTACTGGAAGGCACGCGCGCTGCAGGCCACCGCGGCGCGCGAAGGCACCGAGGGCGAGGCCCAGCGCGACCAGGCACGTCGCCTGCTTGAAGGCCTGGCCGGCGCCACCAGCTTCTACGCCAAGCTGGCGGCCGAAGACCTGGGCGGCACCGCCACACTGCCGCCCGCGCCCGCCGCACTGAGCGCGGCCGAGCGCGCGGCGGCCGCCAACCACCCCGGCCTGGGCCGGGCACTGCTGCTGGTGGGCCTGGGCCTGCGCAACGAAGCGCGGCGCGAATGGAACTTCTCGCTGCGCGGCATGGGCGACCGCGAATTGCTGGCCGCCGCCCGCCTGGCCTGCGATCGCCAGGACTGGCAGCTGTGCATCAACACCGCCGACCGCACCAAGGCCGAGATCGACACCAGCCTGCGCTACCCCACACCGTTTGCCGACGACATCCACCAGGCCGCCGACGCCGCCGGGCTCGACCCGGCGCTGGTGTTCGGCCTGATCCGGCAAGAGACGCGCTTCATGCCGCAATTGCGCTCGCACGTGGGCGCCTCGGGGCTGATGCAGGTGATGCCGGCCACCGCGCGCTGGGTGGCCAAGAAGATCGGCATGGACTGGCGCAACCCGGCGATGATCAACGACCCGGTCACCAACCTGAAGCTGGGCACCGCCTACCTCAAGCTGGTGCTCGACGACCTGGGCGGCTCGCAGCCGATGGCCGCTGCGGCCTACAACGCCGGCCCCGGCCGCCCGCGCCGCTGGCGCGAAGGCCCGACGCTGGAAACCGCGATCTGGGCCGAGAACATCCCCTTCAACGAGACGCGCGATTACGTCAAGAAGGTGCTGTCCAACGCCGCGATCTACGGCGCCCTGCTCGACCACCTGAAGCCCCCGGCCTTGCGCCCGCGCCTGGGTGTCGACATCGGCCCGCGTGCGGCCGCTGCCGCCGTCCCCGACACCGAACTGCCCTGAACGGGCCCTCCCCCTCCCATGAAAAAGATCGTCATCACCGGTGGCACCGGCTTCGTCGGCCGCAGCATCTGCGAGCGCTTGTTCGAGCACGACAGCAGCTGCCGGCTGGTGGTGCCCACGCGCCGCCTGGTCAATGGCCGCACGCTGCAGCACCTGCCCACCGTCGACCTGATCGAGTGCAACGTGCACGACCCCAAGGCCATGGCCGCGCTGCTGGACGGCGCCGATGCGCTGGTGCACCTGGTGGCCATCCTGCATGGCAGCGCCGAAGACTTCGACCGGGCGCATGTGCAGCTGCCGCGCCACCTGGCCGCCGCCTGCGCCAGCGCCGGCGTCAAGCGCGTGGTGCATGTCAGCGCGCTGGGCGTGGGGCTGCAGGCGCCGTCGAACTACCTGCGCAGCAAGGCCGCGGGCGAGGCGGTGTGGCAGCAGGCGCTGGCGGCTGCCGGCGGTGCGCTGACGATCCTGCGGCCGTCGGTGATCTTCGGCGCCGAAGACCGCTTCACCAACCTGTTCGCCAAGTTGCAGCGGGTGTTTCCGGTGATGCCGCTGGCCGGCGCCGGTGCGCAGTTTCAGCCGGTGTGGGTGGGCGACGTGGCCCAGGCAGTGGTCAACAGCCTGGCGCGGTCGGTGCAGCCGGGCCCCATCATCGAATGCGCCGGCCCCGAGGTGATGACGCTGCAGCAGATCGTGCAGCGCGTGGGCAGCCTGGCCGGCTGCCGCCGCCCGGTGCTGCCGCTGCCCGAGGCTGCCGGCATGCTGCAGGCCGCCGCCATGGGCCTGCTGCCGGGCGAGCCGATGATGTCGCGCGACAACGTGCTGAGCATGCGCGTGCCCAACGTGGCCAGCGGCCAGTTGCCCGGCCTGGCCGCGCTGGGCATCACGCCGCAGGGCATCGACATCCTGGCCGCGCATTTCCACCCGGTGGACCTGCGCCACCGCTGAACCCAGATGAAGGCCTACGTGGTGGGGGGCGCGGTGCGCGACCGCCTGCTCGGCCGCCCGGTCAACGACCACGACTGGGTGGTGGTGGGCAGCACGCCCGAGGCCATGGTGGCGGCCGGCTACACGCCGGTGGGGCGCGACTTTCCGGTCTTCCTGCATCCGCAGTCGCGCGAGGAATACGCCCTGGCGCGCACCGAGCGCAAGTCGGGGCGTGGCTACCAAGGTTTTGTCGTGATGGCCTCGCCCGAGGTCACGCTGGAAGACGACCTGGCGCGGCGCGACCTCACCATCAATGCCATCGCCGAAGACCCGGCCACCGGCGAGCTGGTCGACCCGTTCAACGGCCGGCGCGACCTGCAGCAGCGGGTGCTGCGCCATGTCAGCGACGCCTTCGTCGAAGACCCGGTGCGACTGCTGCGGCTGGCGCGGCTGGCGGCGCGCTTCGCCGATTTCAGCGTGGCGCCCGAGACCGAGGCGCTGCTGGGCCACATGGTCGACAACGGCGAGATCGACCACCTGGTGCCCGAGCGGGTGTGGCAGGAGCTGTCACGCGGGTTGATGGAAGACCGCCCCGAACGTTTGTTCGAGGTGCTGCGCGGCTGCGGCGCGCTGGCGCGGCTGCTGCCCGAGGTCGACCGGCTCTGGGGCGTGCCGCAACCGGCCGCGCACCATCCAGAGATCGACACCGGCGTGCACCTGATGCTGGTGCTGGGCGCCGCCGCGCGGCTGCAGGCGCCGCTGACGGTGCGCTACGCCTGCCTCTGCCACGACCTGGGCAAGGGCACCACGCCACCCGACGAGTGGCCGCGCCACATCGCCCACGAGGCGCGCAGCGCCAGGCTGGCCAAGCAGGTGGGCGACCGCTGGAAGGTGCCCGCCGACTGCCGCGAGCTGGCCGACGTGGTGGCCCGCGAGCACGGCAACATCCACCGCAGCGCCGAACTCAACGCCGCCGCGCTGATGCGCCTGCTGGAACGCTGTGACGCGCTGCGCCGACCGCAGCGCTTTCACGAGGCGCTGCTGGCCTGCGAGTGCGATGCGCGCGGCCGGCTGGGGCTGGAAGACGCGCCTTACCCCCAACGTGAGCGGCTGGCCGCGGCGCTGGCCGCCGCGCTGGCCGCCGACGCCCACGGCGCCAGCGCCGAGGCTGCCGCTGCAGGCCTGAGCGGCCCGGCCATCGGCGAGCGGGTGCGCGCGGTGCGCATCGCCGCCATCGAGGCCGCCATCGAAGCCGGCCTCCAGCCCCGCGTCGCCGGCTGATCGTGCAGGTCGATCAGACCCAGTGCACCAGCCAGGACGTGAGCAGGCTCAGCAACAGGCTGGTGGCCAGCGGCAGGTAGAACTCGCGCCCCGCAAAGCGCAGCGTGAAATCGCCGGGCAGCCGGCCCAGGCCGATCTTCTTCAGCCAGGCACCCAGGCCGCTGAAGAGCATCAGCATCACGAAAAAGATCACCAGCCAGCGCATGCCAACCCCGGTCGATGCGCGCCTACAGGCGGTGCATCCGGTCGCCCTGCAGGAAGCCGATCGGCTCGAACACCTCGTGGTCAGGCAGGCCGTGGGCGAAGGCGATCACCTTGAACAGCTCGCCCATCTCGTGCTCGGTGATCAGCTTCTGCGCATTGGCACGCTGCGCCAGCGTGGCGCCTTCCAGCAACGCCGGCAGGCCGCAGTTGATCAGGAACCGCGCCTGCGAGGTGTAGCCGATCACGTCCAGCCCGGCGTTCTGCCCGGCCAGCGCGATGCCGGTGAAGTTGACATGCGCGGTGATGTCCTTCAACCCCACATCGGCCAGCGGATCGCCGTCGGCGCGGTGGGCCTGGTGGCACATCAGCGTGCCGCCGTGGCGCTGCGGCAGGTAGAACTCGGCTTCGGGAAAGCCGTAGTCGATGAAGATCAACACGCCGCGCCGCAACATCCCGGCCAGTGTGGTGATGAAGGCCTCGGCCTGCGGGTGGATCTCGGTGGTGGTGCCGGGCACCCAGGCGCCCTGAACCGACCCATCCAGCGGTGCCTCCAGCGGCGGGCGCAAGGCGGTAGGCCGGTCGGCAAAGACGAAGCGGCCAGCCTCGACCGCCACGCCGCGCTCGAACCACATTGCGCCGTCGAAGTGCAGCAGTTGCACCGGCATCGCATCGAGCACCTCGTTGCCGAACACCACGCCGTCGAAGACCTCGGGCAGTGCGTCCAGCCACACCACTTTCGGGCCGAAGCGCGCCAGCCGCGCCTGCTGGCGCTGGCGCAGCACGCCCGACAGGTCGACGATGGCGTACTGCGTCACCCGGTCGCCCAGGGCCTCGAGCAGTGCCTCGGCCAGCGCGCCCGAGCCGGCGCCGAACTCCATCAGCTGCGTGCTGCGGCTGGCCGCCAGCGCCTGCGCCACCTGCACCGCCAGCGCGCGGCCGAACAGCGGCGACAGCTCGGGCGCGGTGACGAAGTCGCTGCCCGAGGCCGGCATGGTGCCGAACTTGCGGCTGGCGTTGGCGTAATAACCCAGGCCCGGCTCGTACAGCGCCAGCGCCATGAAGCGGTCGAAGGGCAGCCAGCCGCCGTTGGCGGCGATGGCCCGGCCGATCACGCGGGCCAGGCCGCTGGCTACACTGCCGGGTTCACCCGCCAGGCGGCTGGATTCATCGCCGGGATCGCCGACGGATTTGTCACTGGTGCGGGCCATTCGCTCTCGCAGAAATTCAGGCATTGTAGAAAGCATGGCGTCCTCTCCTTCCTCCCATCGGCCGGTCGTGCTGGTCACCGGCGCGGCGCGGCGCATCGGCCGCAGCATCACGCTGCACCTGGCCGCGCACGGCTGGGACGTGGCGCTGCACTGCCACCGCTCGCGCACCGAGGCCGAGGCCACCGCGGCCGAGGCCGCCGCCGCCGGTGCGCGTGCCGAAGTCTTCACCGCCGACCTGACGCACGCCGACGACATCGAGGCGCTGGTGCCCGCGGTGCTGCTGCGCCTGGGCCGGCTGGATGCGGTGGTCAACAACGCCTCGCTGTTCGAGTACGACGATCCGGCCGGCTTCAGCCTCGGCCAGATGGACCGCCACTGGCGCGCCAACACCGCGCCGGCGGTGCTGCTGGCGCGCGCGCTGCACGCGCACCTGGTCGACCGCGACGCGGCCAACGGCACGGGCTGCGTGGTCAACCTGCTCGACCAGAAGCTGGCCAACCCCAACCCCGACTACTTCTCGTACACGCTGTCCAAGGCCGCGCTGGCCGAGGCCACGGTGATGCTGGCGCAGGCGCTGGCGCCGCGGCTGCGGGTGTGTGGCGTGTCGCCGGGCGTCACGCTGCTGTCGGGGCCGATGAGCGAAGAAGAATTCGCCACCGCGCAGCGCCTCACGCCGCTGCAGCGCTCGTCCACCCCCGACGACATCGCCGCGGCGGTGCGCTTCCTGCTCGAATCCCCGGCCATCACCGGCCACACCCTGCTGGTCGACGGCGGCCAGCACCTGCTGGGCCAGCCGCGCGACGTGCTGTTTCTCGCCCAGCAACAACTGGCCGCCAGGCCACAGAAGACCTGACATGCAAAGCCTGCTCACCAACCCCAGCCTGATGGACTGCAGGCGCTTGTTCCTGCGTGACTACGAGGTGTGGATCAACATCGGCGTGCACGACTTCGAGAAGAAGGGCGAGCAGCGCGTCAAGATCAACGTCGACCTGTACGTGCCGCTGGCGCTGTCCACGCCCACGCAGGACAAGCTCGACGAGGTGCTGGACTACGACTTCATCCGCCGCTCGATCGCCGAGCGCGTCTCCAAGGGCCACATCCACCTGCAGGAAACGCTGGCCGACGACGTGCTCAAGCTGATGCTGGCCCACCCCAACGTGCGCGCCGCGCGGGTGGCCACCGAGAAGCCCGACGTCTACCCCGATTGCGACGCGGTGGGCTGCGAGGTGTTCGGCATGAAGGCTGAAGCATGACCACGGTCACCGACCTCGTCGGCCGGGCCGAAGCCCAGCAGGCCGCTGCGCGCGCCCGCACGCCCGAGCAGAAGCAGGCCTTCGAGATGAACAAGCTCAGCAAGCGCCTGCACCGGCAGGTGGGCCAGGCCATCGTCGACTTCAACATGATCGAAGAAGGCGACCGGGTGATGGTGTGCCTGTCGGGTGGCAAGGACAGCTATGGCCTGCTCGACATCCTGCTGGGGCTGCAGAAGCGCGCGCCGGTGCAGTTCAGCATCGTCGCGGTCAACCTCGACCAGAAGCAGCCGGGCTTTCCGGCGCACATCCTGCCCGCGTACCTCGAGCAACTCGGCATCGCGTTCCACATCGAGGACCAGGACACCTACAGCATCGTCAAGAAGCTGGTGCCCGAGGGCAATACGATGTGCAGCCTGTGCTCGCGGTTGCGGCGCGGCATCCTCTACCGCGTGGCCGGTGAGCTGGGCGCCACCAAGATCGCGCTGGGCCACCACCGCGACGACATGGTGGTGACGATGCTGATGAACATGTTCTTCGGCAGCCGGCTCAAGGGCATGCCGCCCAAGCTGGTCAGCGACGACGGCCGCCACACGGTGATACGCCCGCTGGCCTACGTGGCCGAGCATGACCTGGGCACCTGGGCCGCGCACCGGCAGTTTCCGATCATCCCGTGCACGCTGTGCGGCAGCCAGGACAACCTGCAGCGCGTGCAGGTCAAGAAGATGATTCACGAGTGGGAGCGCCAGTACCCGGGGCGCATCGCCAACATGGCCACCGCGATGGGCAACATCACGCTGTCGCACCTGATGGACCGCAAGCTGTTCCCGTTCACCACCCTCAAGCCCACCGGCCTGGCCGATGCCGGCGGCGACAAGGCCTTCGACGAGGACGACGAGGGCTGCGCCAGCCCCGCCAGCGCCACCGCGGCCACGCCTCAGGTCATCCAGTGGCAGCGCGCGGTGCCGGGCGACGACGCCGCTTGATCGCGCTCAGCGGTTGAACCCGGGCGCGCGTTCACCATCCAAGCTGAAACTTCTGGAGGTCACGATGCAACGACGTCATCTGCTTCGCACGACGACCGGCGCGACCGCGCTGGTGCTGCTGGCGGGCTGCGCCTCGCTGGGCGAATGGTCGGCCGAGGTGTCCACCTTCGGTGACTGGCCTGCCGGCCGCGCGCCGGGCCGCTATGCCTTCGAGCGCCTGCCCTCGCAACAGACCCAGGCCGATGCCATCCAGGCGTTGGAAGACGCCGCCGCCCCGGCCCTGGCGGCGGCCGGTTTCCAGCCGGTGGCCGCCGGCGCGCAGCCCGACGTGCTGGTGCAACTGGGCGCGCGCGTGAGCCGCGCCGATCGCTCGCCCTGGGACGATCCGCTCTGGTGGCATGGCGGCTTCGGCTACTGGCACCGCTCGCCGTGGCGCGGCCCGGTCTGGGGCGCCACCTGGCGCACCGAGCCGCCGCGTTTCGACCGGGAGGTGGCCGTGCTGATCCGCGACCGCGCCAGCGGCAAGCCGCTGTTCGAGGCGCGCGCCAGCAGCGAGAGCTTCCAGAGCAGTGCCGCGCCGGTGCTGCAGCCGCTGTTTGCGGCCGCGCTGATGGACTTTCCGAAACCGGGCATCAACCCCAGACGGGTGGTGGTGCCGACCACGCCTTGATCGGCGGCGGCATGGCGCACGTTGGATGGCAGGCGCCGGCTGGCGCATCCACGCCGGGCGCCGTCAGTGCTTGGCGTTGCCGCGGGACCGGGGGCTGACCGGCTCGTCCTCGGCGTCTTCGTCATCTTCGGGCGCGGAGGCCGCAACCTTCGGCGGCTTGGGTGGATCCAGCGGGATCACCGGCGCCACCGGCTCGAGCTTGTTCTCGATCATGTATTCGTTCATCTCGCGCCAGCCGGCGTACACCGCGGCCTTGTCGGCCTTCTTGTTGAGGGTGTAGCAATCCTCGATGGCACGTCCGGCGTGGCGGCAAGCACCGCCGATGGCCTTGCTGTCGGCCTCCTTGCGGGCGCTGACGGTGGTGGCCGACTCGATGCCCAGCTGGTCGCAGCCGGCCAGCGGCAGGGCCAGGGCAGACAGCAGCAACGGGGCGAACAAGCGACGCATGACGGGCTTATCGGCCGCCTGCGCGGCCGACTTGAGTGGCGCGGGGGCGCTCAGGCGCACAACCGTCGCCGCGCAGTGCGCGGCCGTGGCAACAAGCGCCGACCGGGGTTTCAGGCCGGCCGGCGTCCGGATTGGGCCATCGCCATCAGCTTGGCCACCCGCTCCTCGGTGGCCGGGTGGGTGGAGAACAAGCCGCGCAGGCCGCCCGCCGACAGCGGGTTCATGATCATCATCTGCGCCGTCTCGGGGTGGCGCTCGGCCACCTCCATCGGCAAGCCCTGGGCATAGCGGTGGATCTTGTCCAGCGCCGAGGCCAGCGCCGCCGGGTCGCCCGAGATCTCGGCACCGCCGCGATCGGCCTCGAACTCGCGTGCGCGGCTGATCGCCATCTGGATCAGGCTGGCCGCCAGCGGCGCCAGGATGGCCACCGCGATGCCGGCGATCGGGTTGCTGCGCTGGCCGTCGCCGCTGCGCCCGCCGAACATCATCGCGAAGTTGGCCAGCATGCCGATGGCACCGGCCATCGTGGCGCTGATCGTCGACAGCAGGATGTCGCGGTGCTTGACGTGCGCCAACTCGTGGGCCATCACGCCGCGCAGCTCACGCGCACTCAGCACCTGGATGATGCCGGTGGTGGCGGCCACCGCCGCATGCTCGGGGTTGCGGCCGGTGGCAAAGGCGTTGGGCGCGTTTTCGTCGATCAGGTAGACCTTGGGCATGGGGATGCCGGCCTTCTGCGCCAGCTCACGCACCATGGCCACGAACTGCGGCGCGGTGCTGTCGTCGACCTCGCGCGCCTTGTACATCTTCAGCACGATCTTGTCGGAGAACCAGTAGCTGAAGAAGTTCATGCCGATCGCCACCACCAGCGCCAGCATCATGCCCGAGCGGCCGCCCATCCACTGGCCGACCAGCATGAACAGGGCGGTGATGGCAGCCATCAGGATGGCCGTCTTCATCAGGTTGAACATGGTGTGCAAATCCTTGGGTTGCGGCCCGACATCGGGCAGGCTTCAGATGCGGCCGAAGGCGGCAAGTTCAATCGGCGGGGCGCCAACCCACCTCAGGTGGGCAACAAGCATCGACCGGCCAGGCCCGGCCGCGCCTGCAGCCAGGCGGCGGTGTCGATGCGCCGCCCGCCGGGGCGCTGCAGTTGCAGCAGGTCCAGCGCACCGTCGCCGCAGGCCACGGTGAGCAGGCCGTCCTGCGCGGTCAGTACCTCGCCGGGCCGGCCATTTTGATCGGGCCGCAGCGCGGCGCGCCACAGCTTGATCGCCTCACCGTCGAGCTTGAAGCTGGCGCCCGGGAAGGGGTCGAAGGCACGCACGCGGCGCTCGATCACCGCCGCCGGTTGCGTCCAATCGATAGCCGCCTCGGCTTTGTCGATCTTGTGCGCGTAGGTCACGCCCTCGGCGGGCTGCGGCGTGCGCTGCAGCCGATCGGGGTCGACCAGGCCCTGCACCACCAGTTGCCCGCCCAGCGCGGCCAGCCGGTCGTGCAGCGTGGCGGTGGTGTCGTCGGCGCGGATGGCCTCGTGCGCCACCAGCAGCATGTCACCCGTGTCCAGCCCCGCGTCCATCTGCATCAGCGTGATGCCGGTGGCGGCATCACCGGCCTCGATCGCGCGATGGATGGGCGCGGCGCCGCGCCAGCGCGGCAGCACCGAGGCGTGGATGTTCAGGCAGCCGCGCGGCGGCAGATCCAGCACCCACTGCGGCAGGATCAGCCCGTAGGCGGCCACCACCATCACCTCCGCTCGACCCGCCGAAAACGCGGCCAGCAAGGCGGCCTGCGCGGCGCGCGCATCGTCGGGAAATTTGCCGTCCAGCCGCAGGCTGCGTGGCTGGGCCACGGTGATGCCCTGCTGCAGCGCCAGCGCCTTCACCGGCGAGGGCTGCAGCTTCAGGCCGCGGCCGGCCGGCCGGTCGGGCTGGGTCAGCACCAGCGCCACCTCGTGGCCTGCGTGCAACAGCGCGGCCAGTGCGGTGGCGGCGAATTCCGGCGTGCCGGCGAAGACAATGCGCATTCAGCGTTTGCCCAGCTCGTCGCGGGTCTTCTTGATCATTTTGATCTTGATGCGCTCGCGCTTGAGCAGGCTGAGGTACTCGACGAACACCTTGCCCAGCAGGTGGTCCATCTCGTGCTGCACGCACACCGCCGCCAGGCCCTCGGCCTCGAACTCGAAGGGCTGGCCGTCGCGGCCCAGCGCGCGCACCGACACACGGGCATGGCGCTCGACCTCGTCGTAGATGGTGGGCACCGACAGGCAGCCCTCGTCGCCGCGGATCATCTCGGCGCTGCGCGCGGTGATCTCGGGGTTGATCAGCACCTGCGGCTGGTCGCGCTCGGCCGAGGTGTCCATCACCAGCAGGCGCACATGCACGTCCACCTGCGTGGCGGCCAGGCCCACGCCGTCGGCGGCGTACATCGTCTCGAGCATGTCGTCGGCGAGACGGCGCAGGCGCTCATCCACCTCGGCCACGGGCTTGGCCACGGTGTGCAGACGGGGATCGGGGTATCGAAGAATGTTCAGCTGGGGCATGGGCGAAGAGGTGCCGAAAACGCGTCGGTCCAGGCCGACACATGGGGTTACCGTTGTGGATGTCAAGCAACGCCGTACGGTGCACTGGCGCCCGGATCGGCTCGGCTGGCCAGCGCATTTCGTTGCGATATCAAGGGTTTACCGGCAGAATCTGCGAGGCAGCATGAACTTGAGCCGGCCCCGTGGCCGACCGTGCTGCGGGTGCTGCAAACAGGCCGGCCAGACCGGATTGTGGCACTGGCCCATCCGGAGACCGCCCCCATGAGTTCACGCCCGCCCCGCTTTGCCCACCCGGCCCCCGGCGGCCCTTCGGTGCAGGGCGGCCGGCGCGGTCTGGTGCTGGGGCTGGGGCTGGGCCTGATGCCCTGGCTGGTCACGCTGCCGGCGCTGGCCCAGCCGGCGTTCCCCATCACACCGGCGCAGCGCGCCACCGCCCGGCAGGTGGCCAGCACCGGCGTGCCGCTGTCGGCGCTGGCCGACAACGCGCCCGCCTCGCACACCGTGCAGCGCGGCGACACGCTGTGGGCGATCGCCACGCTGTTTCTCAAGAGCCCGTGGCGCTGGCCCGAGCTGTGGGGCATGAACCTGCAGGAGATCCGCAATCCGCACCTGATCTTCCCCGGCCAGGTGCTGGAGCTGGTGAAAGACGGCGACCGCGCCCGGTTGATGCTGTCGCGCGGTAGTGCCGAGGGCCAGGCGCCGTCGAACACGGTGAAGCTGTCGCCGCGCATCCGCAGCGAGTTGCTCGACAACGGCGCCATCGCGTCGATCCCGCTGCAGCTGATCGCGCCCTTCCTCAACGAGGCGGTGGTGCTCAGCCAGGACGAACTGGCGGGTGCACCGCGCATCGTCGCCACACAAGAAGGCCGGGTGATGATCTCGCGCGGCGAAACCGCCTACGTGCGCGGTGATCTGGGCGGCGCGCGCAGCTTTTCGCTGTTCCGCCAGAGCAAGCCGCTGCGCGACCCGAGCACGCAAGAGGTGCTGGGCTACGAGGCCGGCTACATCGGCACCGCCGACTACGTGCGCGCCGACGGCACCAGCCCGGTGGGCGGCCTGCCGGTGCCGGCCACCTTCGTGATGACCAGCGCCCGGCAAGAGGCCGGCGTGGGCGATCGCCTGACCCCCGTGCCGGCGCGCGATTTTTCAGCCTACGTGCCGCACCCGCCCGCCGCGCCGATGACCGGCCAGGTGATCTCGGTCTACGGCGAGGCACTGACCGCTGGCCAGAACCAGATCGTGGCGATCAGCCGCGGCCAGCGCGACGGCATGGAGCGTGGCCATGTGCTGGCGCTGTGGCGCGCCGGCGCGCCGGCCACCGACCGCACCGGCGCCAAGGCGCAGGCCATCCAGCTGCCCGACGAGCGCACCGGCCTGCTGTTCGTGTTCCGCGTCTTCGAGCGCGTGTCGTATGCGCTGATCCTCTCGGCCTCCGACCCGATCCGCCCGGGCGACCGCTTCAGTCAACCTTGACCCGCCCGCCTTGAGCGTCAGCCGGCCTTGACCCTGCCAGCGCCCGCACCAGCCCCCGCGCTGGACGACGCCGAACTCGGCGCCTGGCTGCACCTGCTGCACAGCCCCGGCGTGGGCCGAGAAGCCGCGCGGCGGCTGCTGGCGCGCTTCGGCAGCCCGCAGGCGGCGATCGCCTCCGCGGTGGATCAGTTGCGCGAATGTGTCGACGCCCCCACCGCGCTGACGCTGGCCACCCCGCCCGAGGGCCATGCCCGGCGCTTGGCCGCCACCCTGGCCTGGCGCGCCGCCGCGCCGGCACGCCGCATCCTGGTGCTGGGCGAGGCCGACTACCCCGAGCCGCTGCTGCACAGCGCCGACCCACCACTGCTGCTGTACCTGCTGGGTGATGCCGGGCTGCTGGCCGCGCCCAGCCTGGCCATCGTCGGCAGCCGCAAGCCCAGCGCGCAAGGCCGTGACAACGCCCGCAACTTTGCCAACACGCTGGCCGGCCAGGGCTGGACCATCGTCTCGGGCCTGGCCGCCGGGGTCGACGGTGCCGCGCACGAGGGCGCGCTGGCCGCGGGCGGGCGCACCATCGCGGTGATCGGCACCGGCATCGACCGGGTCTACCCACCCAGCCACCGCACGCTGGCCCACCGCATCGCCGAGCAGGGGCTGATGATCAGCGAGCTGCCGCTGGGCGCACCGCCGCTGGCGGCGCACTTTCCGCAGCGCAACCGCATCATCGCCGGGCTGTCGCGCGGCACGCTGGTGGTCGAGGCCGCACTGCGCTCGGGCTCGCTGATCACGGCCCGGCTGGCGTCGGAGTCAGGGCGCGAGGTGATGGCCATCCCGGGTTCGATCCTGGCGCCGCAGTCGGCCGGCTGCCACGCGCTGATCCGCCAAGGCGCGGCGCTGGTCGAATCGCCCGAGCAGGTGGCCGAGGAGTTGGGGCCGCTGGTGCCGACCGCCGGCCGGAGCCGATCCAGCCCGGCGGCCGTGGCCGACACTGCAGCCTCCGCCGCCATCGCCGATCCGGACGACCCGGTGCTGCGCGCCATGGGCCACGACCCGCTGTCGCTGGATGCGCTGATCGACCGCTGCGGCTGGCCGACGCATGCGCTGTCGGCCCACCTGCTCACCCTGGAGCTCGATGGCCTGGTGGCCCGGCTGCCGGGCGGCCTGTACCAGCGCCGCCAGGGCGTTTGAGCGGCGCCCCGAGAGTGGGCGCCCGCTCGCGATTTGTAGCGATTTGACCCTGCCCGCCGGGGCTCAAAACCACCGATGCCTGCGGGTACCCCTGGGGTATAGTCATTTCATGTTTGAAGTGCTGGTCTATCTCTACGAGAACTATTGGCGGCCCGATGCCTGCCCTGACCACGACCAGTTGACGCGCAAACTCTCGGCCGTCGGCTTCGAAACCGACGAAATCCAGGAGGCGCTGAGCTGGCTCGACGGCCTGGCCGAAACCGCCCAGGCCTATGCCGCCGACCAGGCACCCGACAGCCTGCGGGTGTATTCCACCGCCGAGATCGATCGGCTGGGCGAGGACTCGATCGGCTTCGTCAGCTTCCTCGAATCGGCCGGCGTCTTGCCGCCGGCGATGCGCGAGATGGTGATCGACCGCGCCACCGCTGTGGGTGAATGCCCGCTGGCGCTGGAAGACCTGAAAGTCATCGTGCTGATGGTCTTCTGGAGCCTGGGCGAGGAGCCCGACGCGCTGATCCTCGACGAACTGTTCGTCGCGCCCGAGGAGCGGCTCATCCATTGAGCCCGGCCGCCCGACAACGGGCCGTCAGTTCATCAAACGGGACGGATCGGCGTCCAGCCGGGCCAGCGCATTGCGCGTGGCCTTGACGGTGAGCGCCTCGTCCTGCGCCGGCAGCAGCAGCCCGGCCTGCAGAAACGCCGCCAGCCGCTGCTGCTGAAACAGCACGCAACGCCCGGCCGGAGTGACGAACAGCGACAGCTGGCGGCGCATGCCGTGCCAGGCCAGCTGCACCGTTTCGTGGCGGCCGCGGTATTCCAGCGTGTACCAGCTGCCGACCAGCAGCTCACGCGCCCACGACAGCATGGCCGCGGTGGGCAGGCTGCCACCATCGGCCACCACTTCCAGTTCAGAGCTCTCGTGGCCCGACAGGTCGAGCACCAGCGATTCGTCGATCTCGATGGCTTCAGTGCCGGGCAGCAGTTCCTCGATCGATTCCAGCCGCTCCATCAGGTCCTGCAGCCGGTCGTTGGGGATCACCGCGGCCTTGGCGGTGAAGGCCGCCGCCAGCGCGTTGTTCAGCGCGTTGATGCGCTCTTCCTGCCGCTCTTGCGCCATGTTGGCCGAGGCCATGCCCTCGCGCAGGCGCTTGAGCAGCGGCGGCAGGCGGCGGATGACCTCGGCGCGCTCTTCGCGCGTGACCTTGGCGCTGGCCGACCAGATCAGGTCGGCGGCGGCGCGCTTCATGGTCTTGGTCTCGGCACTCTGCCCGCCATAACGCACGGCCGACGTGGCCAGCACGTCGGCCCAGACCTGGAACAGGAACTGGCGCACGCCCTCCTGCACCGGCACCTCGTTGAGCATGCGGCGCAACTCGATGGTGTACTGGATCGCCAGCGTCTCGCGCTGCTCGACCTGCTGGGCCAGCGACACGCCGCGCCGGCTGGCCTCGTTCTCGTTCTTGAAGTAGTGCTCGAGGAACTTCTCGAACTCGACCAGCACCGTCTGGAACACACGCCGGCCGGTGTCGGGATAGGCCTCGACCACCTGCACCACGCGCTTGATCTCTTTCTCGAGCGCGTCGCCGATGCTGCGGCTGGCGCTGTCCAGGCCCATCACGCAGGCGCCCATGCGGTCGATCAGCCGGCGCGCCGGGTGGTCCAGCGTGGCGAAGAAGTCGGGCTCGCTCACCGCCACCCGCAGCACCGGCATCTGCAGCCGGGCAAACCACACCCGCATCGCCGCCGGGATGCGGTCTTCGGTGAGGATGCTCTGGAACATCATCGCCACGATCTCGATGGTGGCGCGCTCGGCCGGTGTGCTGGCGGCCTGCTTGAGCGCCTGCTTGCCCTGCTGCAACTCCTCCAGCAGCATCGGCCCGGTGGCCACGGCCGTGGCCTGGGCACCCACAGGCACCCCCCCCGCTGCACCGCCCGGCCCGTGGCCCGGCGGCGGCGTGAAGCGCCGGCGCAGGTTCTGCTGCGCGTTGTTGATGGCCAGCGACAGCGCCTCGGTGACCGGGCGGGCATGGGCGGTGTCCGAGAACCCCGGCAGGTGCCGGCCCACCAGCCGGTTGAGCCGCCCGAGCACCGCCTCGGCATGGTCGCTGCCGCGCGGCAGCGGCGCGGCGCGGGTCATCATGCGGGTCTCTTCGCCCACCTGCGGGGCACTGCTGCGCCCGCGCGGCGGCGGCGGTGTGCCGCGCGCAGGCGCCGGTGGCGGCCAGGGCGCCTGTGCCGTTGGCACACCGGCGCCGGCTGCGCCGCGATAACCACCAGCCGACGCGGCCCCGGGGTGCAGCATGGTCTGGTAGGCCGACGGGCTGGTCGGTGATCCATAACCCGATGCCGGAGCGCCAGGGCCGGTGTCGCGCGTCGGGCGCTGACCCGCCAGGCCCGCGGGCCCGCGGCCCTGTGGCCCGGCCGATGGAGGGGTCAGCTGGGTGGCCGATTGAATGGCCGACGGATTGGCCGCCTGGGGCGCCGAAGGACCGGCGCCCGCCGCGCCCGCACCGTGGTTGCCGTCGACGGTGCGGCGGATGTAGGGGCGCAGGTCGACGTCCTGCATCACCCGGTGCTCGATCAGCCAGCGGTTGGCCTCGTGGTAGGCCTCTTCGGTCAGCGCGGCGAACTCGTCGTGCAGCATCGGCTGGGCTTCGCGCCAGTCGTCGGCCGACAGGCCGGCCGTTCGCCAGGCGTCCAGCACCACGCGCGCCAGGATGTGGGCGCGCAGCATGTCGTGGGTGTCGAGCTCACCGCGGCGCTCGAGCATGGCCATGCGCGAGCGCAGGTCGCTGAACTCCCAGCCGGCCCGGTCCATGATCGCCAGCGCCAGCCGCGAGGTGAGGATCTCGCGCTCGATGACGTCGTTGTCCACCAGCGACAGGCCGCCACTGCTGCCGGGCGGCGGCAGGTCGGACGGCTGCGACGCGGTGACGCCATGCTGCAGCACATGGCGCAGGCCGGCGGCCAACGCGCCGTGCCAGGCGCCGGCGTGCTTGAGCAGGGCCTGGGTCAGATCGCGCCGCCGCTGCGCCACGGCGTATTCGGCCGGCTTGTTCAGCAGCTCACGCGCGGCGTTGCCGATGCGCGCCACCAGGCCCGGCAGGCCCTTGAGCAGTTGGTCGACGTACAGCCGCCGCGCCTGGCTGGCGATCTGGGCGGATTCTGCGGCGGTCGCCATGGTGGGTCAGGGGCGGTGGTGTCGGCTGGCCAGTGCCATCTATACCACGGCGCCGGCGTTGGGATCGTTGGGGTCGCCTTCCTTGCCGGTGGCCTTGACCAGATCCTCGCGCTTGACCCCCAGCCACATCGCGATCGCCGCGGCCACGAACACCGACGAGTAGATCCCGAACAGGATGCCGATGGTCAGCGCCACGGCAAAGTAGTGCAGCGTGGGGCCGCCAAACAGCAACATCGACAGCACCATCATCTGGGTCGAGCCGTGGGTGATGACCGTGCGGCTGATGGTGCTGGTGATGGCGTGGTCGATGACCTGCGGCGCGGACAACTTGCGGAACCTGCGGAACGACTCGCGGATGCGGTCGAAGATGACCACCGATTCGTTGACCGAATAGCCCAGCACCGCCAGCACCGCCGCCAGCACCGCCAGCGAGAACTCCCACTGGAAGAAGGCGAAGAAGCCCAGGATGATGATCACGTCGTGCAGGTTGGCGATGATGCCGGCCACCCCGAACTTCCACTCGAAGCGCAAGGCCAGGTAGAGCACGATGCCGATGATCACGAAGGCCAGCGCCTTGAGGCCGTCGGTGGCCAGTTCACTGCCCACCGCCGGGCCGACGAACTCGGTGCGCGACAGCTTGACCGGCTCGTCCCCCGCGGCATTGGTGCACGACGGCCGGCTCACCTGCTCGCCCTGCAGCGTGGTGTAGGCCTTGATGGCCACGCTGCCGCCCTCGGACTTGCACAGCACATCGAAAACACGCGGCGCCACGTCGCTCTGCTTGACGTCGGCGCGCACCGGCAGGCGCACCAGCACGTCGCG
>MESD01000198.1:37560-70376 GCA_001770815.1 Burkholderiales bacterium RIFCSPHIGHO2_12_FULL_69_20 | reverse complement strand
CACCGGCAGGCGCACCAGCACGTCGCGCGAGGTGCCGAAGTTCTGCACCTGCACCTCGCCGAAGCCCATGGTGTCGACGGCCGCGCGCGTCTTCTCAAGGTTGGCGGTCTGGGCGTATTCGACCTCCAGCACGGTGCCGCCGGTGAACTCGATCGACAGGTGCAGGCCGCGGGTGACGAGGAAGAACACCGCCAGCGCGAAAGTGACGAACGAGATGATGTTGAACACCAGCGCATGCCGCATGAACGGGATGTCGCGGCGGATCCGGAAGAATTCCATGTGTCAGGGCTCCCTGGGCGTGGCTGCGGCCGTCAGGCCTTGGCCACCGGTTCGTCGTCGTCGTGCAGGGCCGGCGCCGCCGCCCCGTTGGGCCGCCAGACCTGGCCGATCGACACGCTCTTGAGGCGCTTCTTGCCACCGTACCAGAGGTTGACCAGGCCGCGCGAGAACATCACCGACGAGAACATGCTGGTCAGGATGCCCAGGCAGTGCACCACCGCGAAGCCGCGCACGAAGCCCGAGCCGAAGGCCAGCAGCGCCAGACCGGCGATCAGCGTGGTGATGTTGCTGTCGAGGATGGTGGCGAAGGCCTTCTCGTAGCCGGTGTTGATGGCCGCCTGCGGCGCGGCGCCACCACGCAGTTCTTCGCGCACCCGCTCGTTGATCAGCACGTTCGAGTCGATCGCCATGCCCAACGTCAGCGCGATGGCGGCGATGCCCGGCAGCGTCAGCGTGGCCTGCAGCATCGACAGCACGCTGATCAGCAACAGCAGGTTGAAGGCCAGCGCCAGCGTCGAGAACACGCCGAACAGCAGGTAGTAGCCGCACATGAACACGGCGATCGCCGCGAAGCCGTAGCCCACGCTGGCAAAGCCCTTGGCGATGTTGTCGGCCCCCAGCGTGGGGCCGATGGTGCGCTCTTCGATGATCTCCATCGGCGCGGCCAGGCTGCCCGCGCGCAACAGCAGCGCGGTGTCGGCGGCCTCGGTGGTGCTCATCTGGCCGCTGATCTGCACCCGGCCGCCGCCGATTTCGGAACGGATCACCGGCGCGGTGACGACCTCGCCCTTGCCCTTCTCGAACAAGATGATGGCCATGCGCTTGTTGATGTTCTCGCGCGTGACGTCGCGGAAGATGCGCGCGCCTTTGGCGTCGAGCGTCAGGTGCACCGCCGCCTCGCCCTGGTTGTCGCCCGAGAAGCCGGGCTGGGCATCGGTCAGGTTCTCGCCGGTCAGGATGACCTGGCGGAAGACGATGATGGGCGCGCCGTCCTTTTCGAGGTAGCGCTCGCTGCCGAAGGGCACCGGGCCGCCGCCCGACAACGCGGCCAGCGCCTCGGTGCTGGTATTGACCAGGCGCACCTCCAGCGTGGCGGTGCGGCCGATGATGTCCTTGGCCTTGGCGGTGTCCTGCACGCCCGGCAACTGCACCACCACCCGGTCGGCACCCTGCTGCTGGATCACCGGCTCGGCCACGCCCAGTTCGTTGACGCGGTTGTGCAGCGTGGTGATGTTCTGCTTGATCGCCGCGTCCTGCACCGCCTTGGCCGAGGTGGGCTTGAGCGCGCCGGTGAGGCGGATCTCGGCGCCATCGGGCGTCTCGGTCCACTCAAGGTCGGGCAGTTGCTCGTCCAGCAGCGTGCGCGCCTGCGCCAACGTGGCGGCATCGCGGAAACGCACCACCACCAGGTTGCCGTCGCGGTTGATGCCGGCGTGGCGGATGTTCTTGTCGCGCAGCAGCGTGCGGATGTCGCCCGAGAAGGATTCGGCCTTCTTGGTCAGCGCCGCCTTCATGTCGACCTGCATCAGGAAGTGCACACCGCCGCGCAGGTCCAGGCCCAGGTACATCGGCAGTGCGTGCAGGCTGGTCAGCCAGTGCGGCGAGCGGCTCAGCAGATTCAGCGCAACGATGTACGACGGATTGGCCGGATCGGGGTTCAGCGCCTTGCTGATCGCATCCTTGGCCTTGAGCTGGTCATCGGTGCTGCCGAAACGCGCCTTGACCGAATTGCCCTCGAACTGCACGAAGTCGGGCTTCAGGCCGGCGGCCGTCAGCGTCTGCTCGATGCGCGGCACCAGCGCCGAATCGAGCTTGAGCGTGGCCTTGCCGCTGGAGACCTGCACCGCCGGTGCCTCGCCGTACAGGTTGGGCAACGTGTAGAGCAGGCCGACCAGCAGCGCGATGCCGAGGATCAGGTATTTCCACCAGGGATAGCGGTTCATCTTGGATTCCTCGGCCCGGTGGCCGATGGGCCTGGCCCGGGCGGGCGGTTCACCCGTCGCAGGGCGTCGGGAGCGTGGCGAGGCGCGTGAATGCCTCAGGGGCGCCTCAGGGGCCGACGCCGGCCCCGGCCACCGATTTACTTGCCGTAGGTGCCCTTGGGCAGCACCTGCACCACGGCCGAACGCTGCACCTGCAGCTCGACACCGTTGGCCACCTCGACGTTGACCATGCTCTCGCCGAGCTTGGCGACGCGGCCGATCACACCACCGGCCACCACCACCTCGTCGCCCTTGGCCAGGGCGTCGATCATGGCCTTGTGCTCCTTCTGCCGCTTCATCTGCGGGCGGATCATGATGAAGTACAGCACCACGAACATCAGCACCAGCGGCAACAGCTGGCCGAGCGAGCCGAACATCGATTCAGCGCCACCGACGGCGGCGGCCGGGGCGGCCTGGGCAAAAGCGTTGGAAATGAACACGTTGGGAATCCTCGGGACAGGTCACCCGCTGGTGGCGCGGGCAAACCACCTATTGTAGGTGGGGGGGTGGGACGGGCGTTGGTGGCCCGATGGGAGCGGTGGCGGGCGGGCCCGCCGGGGGTCAGAACAGCGCCATGCTGAGCTTGCGGCGGTATTGGTCGAGCACCGGGTCGCTGGACGCCACGGCCGCGTGGCCGGTGAGTTCCAGTGCGCCCTTGGCCTTCTCGCCGGCGGCGGCGGCCTTGGGCGCGGGCTTGCTCATCAATTCGAGGATGGCGACGTAGGTCTTGCGCGCCAGCTCGCCGTTCCAGGCCTTGTCGCGCATCACGATCTCGAGCAGCGCGTCCATCGCGTCGGTGAAACGGCCCTGCGCCATCAGGCCCTGGGCCAGTTCGTAGCGGGCGTCGAAATCGCGGCGGTTGGCCTCGATGGCGGCCGCCAGTTGCTCGGGCGAGCGCGCCTGCGGCGCCTTTTCGCAGGCGTCCAGCCACACGCCCAGCGCCGCGATGCGGGCGTCGATCATGGCCTTGCCGGCCACCGGCGCCCAGGCCGCACGCGCCTGCGGCACCTGGCCGGTCTCGATCAACAGCTTGACGTAGTCGTAGCGGGCGCTGTCGTTGGCCGGGTCGATCGCCACCGCCTGCTGCAGCTTGGCCAGCGCGGCGTCGAGGTCGCCCTCGGCTTCCAGCACCTCGGCCTCGGCGGTGTCCTCCTCGGCCTCCAGCGCCTCGGCGCTGGGCACGTGGCGGTCGAGGAACTCGCGGATCTGCGCCTCGGGGATTGCGCCGACGAAGCCGTCCACCGGCTGGCCCTGGTTGAACATCACGCAAAACGGGATCGAACGCACGCCGAAGGCCTGGCTCAGCTGGGCGGCGATCTCGGGCTGGTCGTCGCTGTTGAGCTTGGCCAGCTTGAAGCGGCCACCGTAGGCCGCCTCGACCTTCTCGAGCAGGGGGCCCAGCGTGCGGCAGGGGCCGCACCAGGGGGCCCAGATGTCGAGCAGCACCGGCTGCTGCATCGAGGCCTGGATCAGGTCGGCTTCGAAATTCTGGATGGTGATGTCGCTCATGGGTCGGCCAGGGGGTGGTGATGGGGCAAACAGCGGCAGATAGGGGCTGCCGCCTACAATTCAATGCTCTTGCAGCTGCCGGCGCCTCGTCGCCCCGCCCGACGTGAACCCCACCGAAAAACACCCCCTGAACCCGGATGCCGGCACCGCGGCTGGCGAGGCGGCCGGCGCCCCGTCAGAGGGGCCGATGGGCGTGCAGGTGGGTGTACTGATGGGCTCGTCCAGTGACTGGGAGACGATGCGGCAAGCCACGCAGATTCTCGCCGAGTTTGGCGTGCCGCATGAATGCCGGGTGGTCTCGGCCCACCGCATGCCCGATCAGATGTTCGCCTACGCCGAGGCCGCCGCCGGCCGCGGGCTGCGCGCCATCATCGCCGGCGCCGGTGGTGCGGCCCACCTGCCGGGCATGCTGGCGGCCAAGACCACCGTGCCGGTGCTGGGCGTGCCGGTGGCCAGCAAGCACCTGTCGGGCGTCGATTCGCTGCATTCCATCGTGATGATGCCCAAGGGCATCCCGGTCGCCACCTTCGCCATCGGCGCGGCCGGCGCGGCCAATGCGGCGCTGTTCGCGGTGGCCATGCTGGCCACCACCGATCCCCTGTTGCGCACCCGGCTGGAGGCCTTCCGCGCCCGCCAGACCGAGGCCGCGCTCGCCATGACTGCTGAACTGAAATGACCCCACGTTCGATCCTGCCCGGCGCCACCCTCGGCGTGATGGGCGGCGGCCAGCTCGGCCGCATGTTCGTGCAGGCTGCCCAGGAGATGGGTTACTTCACCGCGGTGCTCGACGATGATCCGACCTCGCCGGCCGGCCTGGTGGCGCATTACCATATCGCCACCGATTACCTCGACGAGCAGGGCCTGGCGCAGCTGATGCAGCGCAGCGCGGCGATCACCACCGAGTTCGAGAACGTGCCGGCCGGCGCGCTGGTCACGCTGGGCGCGCACCGGCCGGTGGCGCCCACCGCCGACGCCGTGGCCGTGTGCCAGGACCGCGCCGCCGAGAAGGCGCAGTTCCGTCGCAGCGGCGTGCCCTGCGCGCCGTTTGCGCTGATCGACACCCCCGAGCGGCTGGCCGCGGTGGATGGGGCCCTGCTGCCGGGTATCCTGAAGACCGCCCGCCTCGGCTACGACGGCAAGGGCCAGGTGCGGGTGGCTGATCGCGCTGCGCTGGCTGCTGCCTGGCACCAGCTCGGCAACGTGCCCTGTGTGCTGGAGCAGCTGCTGCCGCTGGCGCTCGAGCTGAGCGTGGTGGTGGCGCGCAGCGCCAGCGGCGACGTGGTGCGCCTGCCGGTGCAGCAGAACCTGCACCGCGACGGCATCCTCGCCGTGACCCAGGTGCCGGCGCCCGATGCCACGCCGGCGCTGCAGCAGCAGGCGGCCGATGCCGCCGCCGCGCTGGCCGAATCCATGGCCTACGTAGGCGTGTTGTGCGTCGAGTTCTTCATCTTGTCCGATGGCCGTCTGGTGGCCAACGAGATGGCGCCGCGCCCCCACAACTCGGGCCACTGGTCGATCGACGGCGCCGACATCAGCCAGTTCGAGCTGCAGGTGCGCACCCTCACCGGGCTGCCGCTGGTGGCGCCGCGCCAGCACTCGGCCGCGGTGATGCTCAACCTGCTGGGCGATCTGTGGTGGCGTGACGGCACCGAGAAGACGCCGCCGTGGGCCGCCGTGCTCGCCCTGCCCGGCGTGCACCTGCACCTGTACGGCAAGACCAGCGCACGCCCCGGCCGCAAGATGGGGCACCTGACGCTGACCGCCGCCACCCCGGTCGAGGCCCGCGCCACCGCGCTGCAGGCGGCCGCGCTGCTGGGCCTGCCGGCGTTCTGATCCACCGCCCCATGCCCATCCTTCCCGGCGACGACGCGGCCGCGCTGGCCGCCGCCGCGCAACGGCTGGCCGACGGCGGCCTGGTGGCGTTTCCAACCGAGACGGTCTACGGCCTGGGGGCCCGCGCCGACGACGACCGCGCGGTGGCCGCCATCTTTGCAGCCAAGGGCCGGCCGGCCGACCACCCGCTGATCGTGCACGTGGCCGGCGCCGAGCAGGCCGCGGTCTTCGCGGCGCAAATGCCGCCCGCGGCCCAGCGGCTGGTGCGCGCCTTCTGGCCGGGGCCGCTGACGGTGATCGTGCCGCGTGCGCCCGGCGTGGCCAGCTCGGCGGCCGGCGGCCAGTCCAGCATCGGGCTGCGCTGCCCGTCGCACCCGGTGGCGCGTGCGCTGCTGCAACAGGCTGCGCAACATGGCGTGGCCGGCGTGGCCGCGCCCAGCGCCAACCGCTTCGGCCGCATCAGCCCCACCAGTGCGGCGCATGTGGTCAGCGAATTCGGCCCCCCCCTGTGGGTGCTCGACGGCGGCGATTGCGCGGTCGGGATCGAATCGACCATCGTCGATGTCAGCCGCGGCAGCCCGGTGCTGCTGCGCCCGGGCGTGCTGACCCGGGCCGCAATCGAGGCGGTGCTGGGCGAGCCGCTGCACGCACCCGACGCCCGAGCCCCCCGGGCGCCGGGCACGCTGGCGGCGCACTACGCGCCCACCGCGCAACTGCGCCTGTGGCCGGCGCCGGCGCTGGCCGCGGCGCTTCACGAACCGGCAACGTGGCCGGCGGGGCTGGCGGTATATTCGCGGCGGACTGGCGCTGCCCCGGCGGGTGTGCCCTGGCACCGGATGCCCGACGATCCGGCCGCGGCGGCCCATGAACTGTTTGCCGTGCTGCGCCGGTTCGACGACGCCGGCGCGGCTGAAATCTGGGTGGAGCAGCCACCCGACGATCCCGCTTGGGAAGGGGTGCTCGACCGGCTGCGCCGCGCTGCGGCGGCGGCCTGACCGGCCGGCCCGGCGCGTGCCGGGGATGCCTTGTGATGCTGATGGACTATTGATGACTCTTCTTCGTGATCTGCGCCGCCTGGGCACCCGCCTGCTGGCCCCTCTCGCCCCGGTCGCCCTGGCGGCGGCGATGCTCACCGCCTGCGGCGGCGGCACCTCGCAGGTGGAACCCTTCATTCCCGAGCGGGTGATCGCCCTGGGCGACGAGAACAGCGTGATCGTCGACGACGGCAGCCACGACGGTTTCAAGTACACGATCAACGACCGCCGCGGCACCGTCGCGGGCAAGTGCAGCTTGCTGCCCACCTTCGTGCAGTCGCTCGCCAACCTCTACGGCTTCGTATTCGAGCAGTGCAACCCGAACAGCCTGACGCCCAAGGCCTTCATCTACGCCGTGGCCGATGCGCGCATCGACGACGCCACCACGGGCCTGGCCGCGCAGATCGCCAGCGTGCCCAACCTGGGCAAGACCGACATGGTGTCGCTGATGATCGGCGGCAACGACGTGATCGCGCTGTTCGAGTCGGTGCGCGACGGCACGCTCACCCGCGACCAGGCCATCGGCGCCGCCCGCCAGCGCGGTCGCAACGCCGCTGCCCTGGTCGGCACGATCCTGAACACCGGCGCCCGGGTGCTGGTGATCACCTCGCCCGACCTCGGCCTGAGCCCCTATGCCCGCGCGCAGGCGCTGGTCTACCCGGGCGCCGAGGGGCTGATGTCGGAACTGAGCTTCGAGCTCAACGGCAACCTGCGCACCAATGTCGAGCCCAACGACGGCCGCAACTGGGGCCTGGTGCTGGCCGACGACATCGTGGCCGCGATGAACAAGCTGCCAACCTCGTTCCTGACCGCGCCGTCCAGCGCCACCGACGCCGCCTGCACCACCGCGTCGGCCAAGGATTGCGTGATCACCGACGACACCACCACCAGCACGCTGGTGAGCGGCGCCTCGACCAGCAGCCACCTGTGGGCCGACGACCGCCACCTCGGCCCCGAGGCGCACAACCTCATCGGCCAGCAGTTGCAGTCGCGCGCCGTCAACAACCCGTTCTGATGGCTGCCAGCGCGCGCCGGCGTGCGCGCCAGGTGCGCAGCAGGATGGTGCCCGCCAGGCCCAGCGTGACGGCATTGGCCACGATGATCGGCCACTGCCCCAGCGCCAGGCCGTAGAGCAGCCACAGCCCCACGCCCAGCGTGAAGGCGCTGTACATGCTCAGCGAAATGCCGGCCAGATCGGTCGACCGGAAGGTCTGCCAAGCCTGCGGCACAAAGGACGCGGTGGTCAAGGTGGCGGCCACGTAGCCCAGCCATTGGGGGTCCAGCAAACTCATGGGACAGAGGCGGCCCGCGGCGGCGGCGCGTGGTGATGGTTGGAGAACCGGGTGTAAACCCTGAATGCTGCCACAGCCGCATGCACCTTGCCCGCCCGGCGCAGACCGCCCCCCGCACGCCGGACACGCACCGCCGGGCCACGGACCGGCCGCTACACTCGTTGTCCACCATGACACCGCGCCTGCTCGCCCTGGACACCGCCACCGAAGCGCTTGCCGTCGCGCTGCGGGCACCGGCCGGGCGCTGGTGCATCAACGAGCCCGGTGGCAAGCAAGCCTCGGCCCGGTTGATTCCCTTGCTGATGGACCTGCTGGGCCAGGCCGGCCTGGCGATGCCGGCCGTGCAGGCCATCGCATTCGGCCAGGGGCCGGGCGCCTTCACCGGCCTGCGCACCGCCTGCGCCGTGGCCCAGGGCCTGGCCTTGGCGCATGCCACGCCGGTGCTGGCCATCGACAGCCTGCTGATCGTGGCCGAGGACGCGCGGCTGCAGGCCAACGCCGCCAACGAACCCGGTGGCACCGATTGGTGGGTGGCGATGGACGCCCGCATGGACGAGGTGTATGCCGCTGCCTACCGCCACACCGCCACCGGCTGGCAGGTGTTGGTGGCGCCGCAGCTGTGCACCCTGGCAGCGCTGGCCGCAGCCTGGCTGGCCGCGCCGCCCACACAGGTGGCAGGCAGCGCGATCACCGCGTTTGCCGACCGCTTGCCCTGGGGCGATGCCCGCTGCTGGCCGCACAGCGCCGACCGCGCCGCCGCCCTGTTGCGCCTGGCCGAAGCAGCCTGGGCGATGGGCCGCAGCCTGCCGGCCGATCAGGCCCTGCCGCTGTACCTGCGCGACAAGGTGGCCCAGACCACGGCCGAACGCCTGGCGCTGCGCAGCGCCGCAGCGGTGGCCGCATCCACCGTCGCCAACACCAGCGGCCACACGCCATGAACGCGGTGCTGCGCCCGGCCCCTGAACCCACGCACCGCGTCATGGGCGTGAGCGACCTGGATGCGGTGCTGGCCATCGAGGTGACGGCCTACAGCTTTCCGTGGACCCGCGGCAACTTCGTCGATTCGCTGGCGGCCGGCTACCTGGCCTGGCTGCGCCACGACGCGGCCCACCGCCTGATCGGTTACTGCGTGGCCTTGCCCGGCTTCGAGGAAACCCATCTGCTCAACCTCACCGTGGCGCCGGCCCACCAGCGCGGCGGCCATGGCCGGGCGATGCTGGACGCGCTGGCCGACTGGGCGCGCCAGCGCGGCGACACCGCGCTGTGGCTGGAGGTGCGGCAAAGCAACCACGGCGCCCGGGCGCTGTATGCCGCGGCCGGCTTTGCCGAGGTGGGCCAACGCCGCGACTACTACCCGGCCGAGCGCCAGAAGCGCGAAGACGCGGTGGTGATGCGCCTGGCGCTGGACAGCGGCATTGGCGCCCAACTCCGCGGGACGGGTGATGCGCTGGTCTGATCGGCAGCAGGCCATGCTGCGCGAGATGGGCCTGCGGCTGTGGGCGCCGGTGGATGCCCCGATGGCCGAGCACCCGGCCGCCGGCGTGGTCGAGGCGCCTGCGATGGCCGCATCGGTGGCGGCCATGCCGGCACCGGCCGCCACGCTGGCGCCCGCGACTGCCGTGGCGCAGCGTCCGCCGGACCTGCAGGCGCCGCCGCCGGCCCTCACGCTCCAGGCGCCCGTGCCGGTTGGCGCGTCGCCGGTGGCCACGCTGGACTGGCCCGCGCTGCGTGACGCGGTGGCCGGCTGCCGCGCCTGCGGCCTGTGCGATTCACGCCGGCACACGGTGTTCGGCGTGGGCCACCCACGCGCGCACTTGATGGTCGTGGGCGAGGCCCCGGGCGAGCAGGAAGACCAGCGCGGCGAGCCCTTCGTCGGCGCGGCGGGCCAGTTGCTCGACCGCATGCTGGCCGCGCTGGGCCTCACGCGCGACGAGGCGCCGCCCGAGCGCCAGGTGTTCATCGCCAACACGCTGAAATGCCGGCCACCGCACAACCGCAATCCGTCGGCCGAGGAACTGGCCACCTGCCAGCCCTTCCTGGAGCGGCAGGTGGCGCTGGTGCAGCCGCGGGTGATCCTGGCAATGGGGGCCTTCGCGGTGCGGTCGCTGCTGGGCAGTGATGCGCCCATCGGCCGGCTGCGTGGCCAGGTGCACCACTGGCGCGGTGTGCCGCTGGTCGTCACCTACCACCCAGCCTACCTGCTGCGCCAGCCGGCCGACAAGGCCCGCGCCTGGGACGACCTGTGCCTGGCCGCGTCGTGCCTGGACGCCCAGACCCTGCCCGCGCCGGCGCCCGCCCGCGCCTGAACACCAACCGGCCGGAGCCCCGCATGTCGCCCCCGCCCCCACCACCTGACGCCGCGCCTGTGCCCACCGACCTGGCATCGGCCCTGGCGCTGCTGCAGCGCTTCGCGCTGATGGCCGACAGCATGCCGGTGCTGATGGCCTACTACGAGCAGGACGGTCTGCGCTGCGCCTATGCCAACCGGGCTTATGCCGCCACCTTCGGCCACACCCCGGGTGGCATCGTCGGGCGGGGCCTGGCCGAGATCGTCGGCGCCGAGGCGCTGCGCCAGATCGAGCCGCACATCGAGCGCATGTTCGCGCAGCGCCAGACCGTGTCCTACATCCGCAGCATGGTCGATGCCGCCGGCCAGGTGCACCAGTTCGAGGTCAGCCTGGTGCCGCACCTGCACGAGCACGGCGATGCCTTCGCCGATCCGCAGGGCGCCTTCGTGCTGATCAACGACATCACCCGCTTCCAGGATGCCCAGCAGGCGCTGCGCGACGGCGAGGAGCGGCTGCGCAAATTCATGGACGCCAGCGTCGAGGGCATCGCCTTCCACCGCGAGGGCGTGGTCAGCGACGTCAATCCGCCGATCCTGCAGATGCTGGGTTACCGGCGCGAGGACATGCTGGGCCGGCCGGTGATGGACTTCGTCGCGCCCGAGCATCGGCCGCGCGCCCAGCAGGGTTACGCCCACCCCAGCGAGCAGCCCTACGAATCGGCCCTGCTCGACCACCGTGGCGAACAGGTGCCGGTGGAGCTGATCGCGCGCGTGCTGCCGCGCGACGGCGACACGCTGCGCATGGTGGTGGTGCGCGACATCCGCGACCGCCAGGCGGCGCGCGCACGCATGCGCCACCTGGCCGAGCACGACACCTTGACCGGCCTGCGCAACCGCGGCGCGTTCATGGACGCGCTGGGCGCGGCCATCGAGCGCCATGCCAGCGGTGCGCCGTCGCTGGCCCTGCTGTTCGTCGACCTCGACCACTTCAAACAGGTCAACGATGCGCATGGCCACCTGGCCGGCGACGCGCTGCTGCGTGGCGTGGCCGAGCGGCTGCTGGGTCGGCTGCGCGATGGCGCGGTGGCGGGCCGTTTCGGCGGCGACGAATTCGTCATCCTGATGCCCGAGGTGGCCAGCCGCGCCGAGGCGCAGGAGGCCGGCCTGCGCCTGCTGGCGGCGATGGCCGAGCCGGTGGCCTGGGGCGGCCAGCAGCTGAGCGTGACGCCCACCATCGGCGTGGCGCTGTACCCCGACGACAGCCACAGCGCCGACACCTTGCTGCGCCATGCCGACGCGGCGATGTACGCCGGCAAGGCGGCCGGCCGGGCGGTGGTGGCGATGTTCGAGCCGGCGATGGCCACCGCCATCGAGAACGGCCAGCGGCTGGACGCGCGTGTGGCCGAAGGCCTGGCGCGAGGTGAATTCCACCTGATGCTGCAACCCCGGCTGGCGCTGGCGGGCGATGCTGCGGGCTTGATGGGCCTGCGCGGCCGCTTGGGTGGATTGCAGGCGGTGCTGCGCTGGCGCCACCCCGAACGCGGCTGGCTGGCGCCGGCCGACTTCACCGAAGGTGGGCGCCGCCGCATGCTGCAGTCCCTGCTGGAGTGGGCGCTGCAAGAGGCGCTGCGGCTGGCCACGCGCTGGCAGGCGATGGGCGTGGCGGCGCCGCTGTCACTGAACCTGAACGGCCTGGTGCCGCAGGCCGAAGGCCTGGCCGCCGCGGTGGGCCGCGCGCTGGCGCAGCAGCCGATGGCCGAGCCGCCGCTGGCGCTCGAGCTGCCCGAGGCCCTGCTGGCCGGTGACCGGGCGCTGGTGCGCCGCACCTTCGACCAGCTGGCGCAACTGGGCGCGCCGCTGTGGCTGGACGACTTCGGCCACGGCGGCGCCGCGCTGGCCGATCTGCGTCACCTGCCACTGGCCGGCCTGCTGGTCGGGCCCTCGCTGGTGGGTGCGCTGCCGCAGGATGCCGCCACCGCGGCGGTGCTGCGTGGCATCACAACGCTGGCCGATGGCCTGGGCCTGCCGGTGTGCGCGACCGGCGTGGCCACCGGCGCCCAGGCCGACGCCTTGCGCAGCGCCGGCTGCGGCCTGCTGCAAGGCGGCTGGTACGAGCCGCCGATGACCGCCGCCGACGCCAGCGCCTGGCTGGCCAGCGGCCCGCACTGAGCCGACGTCAGCCCTTCTTGGTTTTGACCGGCCGCGTCCAGCCGGCGACGGCCACCTGCTTGCCGCGCGCCACCGACAGTTGCCCGGCTGGCGTGTCCTTGCTGATCGTGCTGCCGCCGCCCACGGTGCCCCCGGCGCCGATGGTGACCGGCGCGATCAGCACGCAGTTGCTGCCGATGTGCACGTCGTCGCCGATCACGGTGCGGTGCTTGTTGGCACCGTCGTAGTTGGCGGTGATGCTGCCCGCGCCGTAGTTGACGCGCTCGCCCACCGTGGCGTCGCCCAGGTAGGCCAGGTGGTTGGCCTTGGCGCCCTTGGCCAGCGTGGAGTTCTTGACCTCGACGAAGTTGCCGATGTGCACCTGCTCGCCCAGCACCGCACCGGGCCGCAGCCGGGCGTAGGGCCCGACCAGCGCACCGGCGCCCACGCTGGCGCCCTCGATGTGGGTGAACGGGTGGATCACCGCGCCGGCGCCGATCGCCGCATCGCGGATCACGCAATGCGCGCCGATGCGCACCTCGTTGCCCAAGGTCACCGCGCCCTCGAACACGCAGCCCACGTCGATCTCGACGTCCTGCCCGGCGGCCAGGGTGCCACGCAGGTCGAAGCGCGCCGGGTCGGCCAGCCGCACGCCGGCCTCCAGCAGGGCATCGGCCTGGCGGCGCTGGAAACGGCGCTCCAGGTCGGCCAGCTGCAGCGGGCTGTTGACGCCCAGCACCTCGGTGTCGTCGCTGGCGTGGGTGGCCACCACCGGCACGCCCTCGGCCACGGCCATCGCCACGATGTCCGTCAGGTAGAACTCACCCTGGGCGTTGTCGTTCTTCAACGCGGCCACCCAGCGCTTGAGCGCCGCGGTGGGCGCGGCCATCATGCCGGTGTAGACCTCGCGGATCTCGCGCTGGCGCTCGCTGGCATCCTTGTGTTCGACGATGCCCAGCACCCGCCCGCCCATCGCATCGCCCGAGCGCAGGATGCGGCCGTAGCCGGTGGCGTCGTCGAGCACGATGGTCAGCAGCGCCAGGCGCTCACCGCCGCAGGCCTGGGCCAGCGCCCGCGCGGTGTCGGCCGCGATCAGCGGCACGTCGCCGTTGAGGATCAGCGTGGTGCCGCCCTCCGCCCCCCCGTCCGCCAGATGCGGCACCACCTGCTGGATGGCATGGCCGGTGCCCAGCTGGGGCATCTGGCGCACCGACACCGCGCCGGTGCCGGCGATGGCAGACTCCACCGCATCGGCACCGTGGCCGGTGATCACCCAGCAGCGGTGCTCGCCCAGCTGCGCGGTGGTGCCCAGCACATGGCCCAGCAGCGATCGCCCTGCCAGCTGGTGCAGCACCTTGGGGTGGCGCGATTTCATGCGGGTGCCCTTGCCCGCTGCCATGATGACGATGTCCAAAGCCATGAAGTTGCCTGTTTCTATGCGGTGGAGACGCTGGATTATCGTGATGCTGTTGCCGTGGATCGTGGGATGCAGCGCGCTGCGCCTGAGCTACAACCAGGGGCCGACGCTGGCCTACTGGTGGCTGGACGGCTACGCCGACTTCCATCCCGAGCAGGCGCCCCGCGTCAAAAACGCGCTGACCGACTGGTTCGCCTGGCATCGTGCCACCCAGTTGGCCGACTATGCACAGGCCCTGGCCGATGTTCGCGGCCTGGCCGTGAACCCTGTCACCGCTGCCCAGGTGTGCAGCGAGATCGAGGCCTGGCGGCAACGGGCTCAGCGGGCCTTCGACCAGGCCGTGCCGGCCCTGGCCACGCAGGTGCGCACGATGACGGTCGCGCAGATTGAGCACCTCGAGCAACGCCAGGCCGCCCAGCACGCCGAGCGCCTGGCCGACTATCTGCAGGCCAGCCCGGACGAGCGCCAGAAGGCCGCCTTGCAGCGCGCGCTGGACCGGGCCGAGACGCTGTACGGCACGCTGACCGACGCCCAGCGCCAGGCGCTGGCCGAGGCGCAAGCGGCCTCGCCCTTCAACGCCGAGCTGTGGCTGGCCGAGCTGCAGCTGCGCAACGCCGAGGTGGTGCGCAGCCTGCGCCAGTGGCACACCGAGCGCGCCCATGCCGCCACGGTGCAGGCCGGCCTGCGCCGACTGGCCGCCGAGACCGGCCACTCGCCGCGCGCCGCCTACCGCGCCCAGGCCCGGCGCGTGTCGCAGGCCAACTGCGCGTTGATGGCCCAGGTGCACAACGGCACCACGCCAGCGCAGCGCCAGCACGCGATCGACAAGCTGCAGGGCTGGGAAGACGACCTGCGCGCGCTGGCCGATCCGCGCTGAACCATCGGCCCGGGCGGGCCGCATGGCAGGCCGGCTCGCGGCCCGGTGAGCGCCACCCTGTTGATGATCCTGCGCAGGGGCCCGGGGCTGGTGATCTGCCAAACTGCGCGCCGTTGCCCACTCATCAACCCCTCGTGCAGAGACCGCTCATGAAAATCCTTCGTTTCGATCAACTGGTGGCCCAGGGCCAGGTGGCCGGCAAGCGTGTGTTCATCCGCGCCGACCTCAACGTGCCGCAGGACGACGCCGGCCAGATCACCGAGGACACGCGCATCCGCGCCTCGGTGCCGGCCATCCAGATGGCCTTGAAAGCCGGCGCCGCGGTGATGGTGACCAGCCACCTCGGCCGGCCCACCGAAGGTGAATTTAAGCCCGAGGACTCACTGGCGCCGGTCGCCCAAAGGCTGGGCGAGTTGCTGGGCCATCCTTACGGAAATGGGGTGCCGCTGATCGCCAACTGGGTCGACGGCGTGACCGTCGCGCCCGGCCACCTGGTGATGCTGGAGAACTGCCGCCTGAACAAGGGCGAGAAGAAGAACAACGAGGCGCTGGCGCGCAAGATGGCCGCGCTGTGCGACATCTTCGTCAACGATGCCTTCGGCACTGCGCACCGCGCCGAGGGCACCACCTACGGCATCGCGCAGTACGCGCCGGTGGCCTGCGCCGGCCCGCTGCTGTCGGCCGAGATCGACGCCATCACCAAGGCGCTGGCCCACCCGAAGCGCCCGCTGGTGGCCATCGTCGCCGGCAGCAAGGTCAGCACCAAGCTGACCATCCTGCAGAGCCTGGCCGCCAAGGTCGACGGCCTGATCGTGGGCGGTGGCATCGCCAACACTTTCATGCTGGCCGAAGGCCTGAAGATCGGCAAGAGCCTGGCCGAGCCCGACCTGCTGGCTGATGCCAAGGCCGTGATCGCGGCGATGAAGGCGCGTGGCGCGGCGGTGCCCATCCCCGTCGACGTGGTCTGCGCCAAGCGCTTTGCCGCCGACGCCGAGGCCACGGTGAAAGACGCCGCTGACGTGGCCGACGACGACCTGATCCTCGACATCGGTCCCAAGACCGCCGCCATCCTGGCCGCGCAGCTGAAGGCCGCCGGCACCATCGTCTGGAACGGCCCGGTGGGCGTGTTCGAGTTTCCGGCCTTCGAGGGTGGCACCCAAGCCATCGCGCGGGCCATCGCCGAGAGCGACGCCTTCAGCATTGCCGGTGGCGGCGATACGCTGGCGGCCATTGCCAAGTACGGCATCGAGGGTGATGTGGGCTACATCAGCACCGGCGGCGGCGCCTTCCTCGAGGTGCTGGAAGGCAAGACCCTGCCGGCCTTCGAGATCCTGGAAAAGCGCGCCGCGGGTTGACCCCGCGCCAGCGGGCGCGCGGCGATCGCATCGCGCCACGGCATCGCGGCTAGCGGTTGCCCGCATCGTTGAGGCGGGCAAACCGGCGTAACCTCCGACGCCTCGAAGCACGATGCCAGGCCCGCCATGACCAGCCCCAGCAAGCCGATTTCTGCCGCCGAACAGGCGCTGCGCGACGCCGCACGTGAATACCACCGCGCGCCCACCCGGGGCAAGATCTCCGTCACCCCCACCAAGCCGCTGAGCAACCAGCGTGACCTGAGCCTGGCTTATTCGCCCGGCGTGGCCTATCCCTGCCTGGACATCGAGCGCGACCCCAGCCTGGCGGCCGAATACACCAGCCGCGGCAACCTGGTGGGCGTGATCACCAACGGCACCGCGGTGCTGGGCCTGGGCGACATCGGCCCGCTGGCGGCCAAGCCGGTGATGGAGGGCAAGGGCTGCCTGTTCAAGAAGTTCGCCGGCATCGACGTGTTCGACATCGAGCTGGCCGAGCACGACCCCGACCGCCTGGTCGAGATCATCGCCGCGCTCGAGCCCACGCTGGGCGGCATCAACCTCGAGGACATCAAGGCGCCCGAGTGCTTCGTGGTCGAGCGCAAGCTGCGTGAGCGGCTGAAGATCCCCGTCTTCCACGACGACCAGCATGGCACGGCGATCATCTCGTCGGCGGCGCTGATCAACGCGCTCGAGCTGGTGGGCAAGCCGATCGGCCAGATCAAGCTGGTGGTCTCGGGGGCCGGCGCGGCGGCCATCGCCTGCCTGGACTTGATGGTGAGCCTGGGCGTGAACATCGCCAACGTCTTCGTCTGCGATTCGAAGGGCGTGATCCGCGAGGACCGCCAGGACGTCGCGGACGGCAAGCTCGACGAATCGAAGCAGCGCTACTGCCAGAAGACCGCGCACCAGACCCTGGCCGACGTGATAGTGGGCGCCGACGTGTTCCTCGGCTGCTCGGCCGCCGGCGTGCTGACGCCCGAGATGGTCAAGACCATGGGCACGCAGCCGATCATCCTGGCGCTGGCCAACCCCGAGCCCGAGATCCGGCCCGAGCTGGCCCGCGCCGCGCGGCCCGACTGCATCGTGGCCACCGGCCGCTCGGACTACCCGAACCAGGTCAACAACGTCCTGTGCTTCCCCTACATCTTCCGCGGCGCGCTCGACTGCGGCGCCACCACCATCAACGAGGCGATGAAGCTGGCCTGCGTGCGCGAGATCGCCGCGCTGGCCAAGGCCGAGCCCAGCGACGAGGTGGCCGCCGCCTATGCCGGCAAGGAGCTGAAGTTCGGCCCCGAGTACATCATCCCCACGCCCTTCGACGTGCGGCTGATCCTGCGCATCGCGCCAGCCGTGGCCAGGGCCGCGGCCGACAGCGGCGTGGCCACGCGGCCCATCGCCGACCTGGACGCCTACCGCCAGCAGCTCACCCGCTTCGTCTACCAGACCGGCATGGTGATGCAGCCGGTGTTCGCCGCGGCCAAGGCCGCGCAGGCACGGCAGGCCGCCCGCGTGGTGTACGCCGAGGGCGAAGACGAGCGTGTGCTGCGTGCGGTGCAGGTGGTGCTGGACGAAGGCCTGGCGCAGCCCATCCTGGTGGGCCGGCCGGCGGTGATCGACATGCGCATCGAGCGCGCCGGCCTGCGCCTGCAGCGCGGCGTGCACTTCGAGGTGTGCGACCCCGAGAACGACCCGCGCTTTCGCGCCTATTGGGAGGCTTACCACCAGCTGATGGGCCGCGACGGCGTGTCGAGCGAGGCGGCCAAGGCGGCGGTGCGGCGCAGCAATACGCTGATCTCCTGCCTGATGCTCAAGCGCGGCGAGGCCGACGCGATGCTGTGCGGCCTGGTGGGCCGCTTCGAGCAGCACCTGGACCATGTGCGCCAGGTCATCGGCCAGCGCACGGGGGCCCGCACGATGGCCACGATGAACGCGCTGATGCTGGCCGAGCACACCTTGTTCATCACCGATACCTTCGTCAACGAGTTGCCCAGCGCCGAGGAGCTGGCCGACATCGCGCTGATGGCCGCGCACGAGGTGCGGCGCTTCGGCATGCCGGCCAAGGTGGCCTTCTTGTCGCACTCGATGTACGGCACCTCGCAGCGTGAATCGGCGCGCCGCATGCGCAGCGCGCGCAACCTGTTCGTGCAACGCGCGCCCGAGATCGAATGCGACGGCGAGATGCAGGGCGATGCCGCGCTGTCCGAGGCCATCCGCGGCAGCTTTCTCAACGACGCCACGCTCACCGGCGCGGCCAACCTGCTGGTGCTGCCCAACCTGGACGCGGCCAACATCCTGTTCAACGTGCTCAAGGTCACCGCCAGCCACGGCGTGACGATCGGCCCGATCCTGCTGGGCGCGGCCGCGCCGGTGCACATCCTCACGCCGTCGGCGACGATGCGGCGCCTGGTCAACATGACCGCGCTGGCCGTCGCCGATGCCACCGAGCTGAGGGACGCGGGGCGCTGATCGAGCGCTGATCGTGTGCTGATCACCCGCCGACAACATACCGGGCGCCCGGTAACCCGAAGGTAACCGGGCGATGCGGGCCGGCCCCGATAATCGAGCGCTCAACCCCAGGACGAACCACCCATGCCACGCGCCACCAAGATCGTTGCCACCCTCGGCCCCGCCAGCAGCAGCCCCGAGGTGCTGGAGCGGCTGCTGCGCGCCGGTGTCGACGTGGTGCGGCTGAACTTCAGCCACGGCACGGCGCAGGACCACATCGATCGCGCCACGCTGGTGCGTGAGATCGCACTGAAGGTGGGCAAGCCGATCGCGTTGATGGCCGACCTGCAGGGCCCCAAGATCCGCGTCGGCAAGTTTGCCGAAGGCAAGGTGATGCTGGTCACCGGCGAGCGCTTCGTGCTGGATGCGGCGCGCAGCGAGCCCGGTGCCATCGACGGCGTGGGCCTCGACTACAAGGAGTTGCCGCGCGACGTGAAGCCCGGCGACACGCTGCTGCTCAACGACGGCCTGATCGTGCTGACGGTGGAGTCGGTGCGCGGCGAGCAGGTGCACACCGTCGTCAAGATCGGCGGCGAGCTGAGCAACAACAAGGGCATCAACAAGCAGGGCGGCGGCCTCACCGCGCCGGCGTTGACGGCCAAGGACATGGACGACATCAAGACCGCCATGGCCTTCCAGGCCGACTACGTGGCGGTCAGCTTCCCGAAGAACGCCACCGACATGGAGATGGCCCGCCAGCTGGCCAACGTGGCCGGCGAACCCTGGCGCCACAAGCCGGCGATGATCGCCAAGATCGAGCGCAGCGAGGCCATCCCGCAGCTGGAGCACATCCTGCGCGCCAGTGACGGCATCATGGTGGCGCGCGGTGACCTGGCGGTGGAAGTGGGCAACGCCACCGTGCCGGCGCTGCAGAAACGCATGATCCGCATGGCGCGCGAGATGGACAAGATCGCCATCACCGCCACGCAGATGATGGAGAGCATGATCGTCAACCCGGTGCCCACGCGGGCCGAAGTGTCCGACGTGGCCAATGCCGTGCTCGATGGCACCGATGCAGTGATGCTCAGCGCCGAGACCGCCGCCGGCAAGTACCCGGTGGAGACGGTCGAGCAGATGGCCGCCATCGCGCTGGAGGCCGAGCGTGCCGAAGACGTGCGGCTGGACGCCAACTTCACCGACCGCATCTTCGGCCGCATCGACCAGTCGATCGCCATGGGCGCGTTGTTCACCGCCCACCACCTGGGCTGCAAGGCCATCGTTGCGCTGACCGAGTCGGGCAGCACCGCGCTGTGGATGAGCCGGCACAACATCCACGTGCCGATCTTCGGCATCACTTCCAAGGCCAGCTCGCAGGCGCGCATGGCGCTGTACCGCAACGTGCGGCCGATCCTGTCGCCGGCCCACCACGACCGTGACACCGCACTGGCCGAAGCCGAGCGCGAGCTGGTCGACCGCGGCGTGCTGCGCCCGGGCGACACCTACGCCATCACCTGCGGCGAGCCGATGGGCTACCCGGGCGGCACCAACATGCTGAAGGTCTGCCGGGTGGCTTGAATTGATGGGCTGTTCAGGCGGGTTCGGCCGCCTGCACACTCTCGACCATCGCCGCGATGGGGGGCGCCATGTTCACCGGCACCAGCTCCACCTCGGGATGCTGGTGCTGAAACACCCGCAGCAGCTCGTCGGCAAAACCATGGCCCACCTCGGCCAGGCCGTCGAAATCCAACTCCACGCGCCGAAAGCGCTGCAGCCGCGCGGCCACCCGACGCGCCTGCGCGCGGGAGGCCAGCGCCAGCTGCGGGCCGGTCACCAGCCGCAGCGGCACCACGGTGCGGTCGAAGTCGTAGCCCGCGCCATCCAGGCTGTAGCGGCGCAGCACCGCGTCGAGCGTGCGCTCGGTGTCCAGGCAGATCGCCACGTAGACCGAACTGCCCTGGCGGCAGGCCGGGCGGCCGCGCTGCCACTGCTCGCGCTGCCAGTCGCGCTGCTGGAAGGCCAGGTTGTTGGCATGCAGGTCGATGATGTCGGCGATGCGCGAGGTGAAGAACAGGCCGCGGCCGTTGTGGCCGTCGGGCCGCGTGCTCAGCTTGCCCTTGGCCAGCTCGAGCATCGCCTGCACCGGATCGTCGATCTGGAAGGTTTCGCCGATCGCGTCGAAGATGCCACGGCCGTCGTCGCTGACCAGCAGCTGCAGCTGCAGCGGCGTCTGGCGCATCGACACGGTGACCTGGCTGCCGCCGCTGTGGTCGATGGCATTGTTCAGCAGCTCGGTGAAGGCATGCTGGGCCATGCGCGCCACGGCATCGGGCAGCTCGAAATGCGGCGCGAAGTCCTCGGCCCAGGGCCGGTCTTCCTGCAGCCCGGCCAGCGGGTAGCGCTGCACCACCTGGCGCAGGGCGCCGGGCTGGAAGTGCGGCTTGCGTGACGTGCCTACACGCTGCAGCCATTGCAGATCGACCAGCCGGCGCAGCAGGCGGCGTGCGCTGGTGGGGCTGCAGCCCAGGCGCTCGGCCAGGTGCTGCGGCAGGCGGTCGGGGTGCCGCTGGGTGGCCGCGGTGATCCAGGCAGTGACCTCGCTCAGCGAAGTGCGGGGCAAGGCGGCATGGGGCGACGGGGCACGGGGCATGGAATGGTTCCTTCCGACGGCACACTGGCCGCCCGGCCAGTATTGAGAATCCCCGACAGACGCTAGCCCCGAAAAGCAGGCCGTTTCAGGCCCAGATCGGCTGCGCAAATCGTCGTGCCGCCGGCGCATGCACCCACATCAAGGAGTGCGCCAAGTCAGCCCCGGCGCAGGGCCGCTCGATACAATCGGCGCCAGTTACGAGGCGGTTTCACTGCCCGGCCGGGCCTGTGGCCTGCGCGCCGGTCGCGGCCCGATTCCGCCGGCCTCTCACCCCTTGCCCAGGACACCCACCATGCCACTCGTCTCGATGCGCCAGTTGCTGGACCATGCCGCCGAAAACCGCTACGGCATCCCGGCCTTCAACGTCAACAACCTCGAGCAGGTGCAGGCCGTGATGCAGGCCGCCGCCGAGGTGGATGCACCGGTCATCCTGCAGGCCAGTGCCGGCGCCCGCAAGTACGCCGGCGAACACTTCATCAAGCACCTGATCCAGGCCGCCACCGAAGCCTGGCCCAACGTGCCGCTGGTGATGCACCAGGACCACGGCCAGAGCCCGGCCATCTGCCAGGGCGCCATCGACCTGGGCTTCGGCTCGGTGATGATGGACGGCTCGCTGCGCGAGGACGGCAAGACGCCGGCCTCGTTCGACTACAACGTCGAGGTCACCCGCAAGGTGGTGGATCTGGCGCACCGCGTGGGCGTCACCGTCGAAGGTGAGCTGGGTTGCCTGGGCTCGCTGGAAACCGGCGAGGCCGGCGAGGAAGACGGCATCGGCGCGGTCGGCAAGCTGACCCATGCCGAGATGCTGACCGACCCCGAAGAGGCGGCCCAGTTCGTCAAGGCCACGCAGCTCGATGCGCTGGCGATCGCCATCGGCACCAGCCACGGCGCCTACAAGTTCACCCGCAAGCCCACCGGCGACATCCTGGCCATCAGCCGGGTGAAAGAGATCAACAAGCGCATCCCCAACACCCATCTGGTGATGCACGGCTCGTCGTCGGTGCCGCAAGACCTGCTGGCCATCATCAACCAGTACGGCGGCAAGATGAAGGAGACCTACGGCGTGCCGGTCGAAGAGATCCAGGAAGCGATCAAGTTCGGCGTGCGCAAGATCAACATCGACACCGACATCCGGCTGGCGATGACCGGCGCGGTGCGCAAGTTCCTGGCCGAGAACCCCGAGAAGTTCGATGCCCGCGAATGGCTCAAGCCCGCACGCGAAGCGGCCAAGGCGATCTGCAAGCAGCGCTACCTCGAGTTCGGCTGCGAAGGCCAGGGCAGCAAGATCAAGGCGATCCCGCTGGTGACCATCGCCCAGCGCTACGCCAGCGGTGAACTGGCGCAGTTGGTGAACTGATCCCGACCAGCACGTGCGACGCCCGATGGGGCGGCCCGCGCATCAAGCAACTGAAGAGGCCCGATGGGCCTCTTTTTTTGGGCGCTCGGCATTGCTGCCGCCCACGCCGCCGCCCGCTGGCGGCATGCCCGCGCCAAGACCCCAAAGGCACAATAGACCGATCCCCTTGACGCCCCACGGACGACTGCCATGAGCACCCCTGCCCTCCTCGAATCCCGCCTGCATTCACTGCCGCTGCTGGCCCGCGGCAAGGTGCGCGACAACTACGCGGTGGGCGACGACCGCCTCTTGATGGTGGCCTCCGACCGCATCTCGGCCTTCGACGTGGTGATGGGTGAACCCATCCCCGGCAAGGGCGAACTGCTCACGCAGATGGCGCTGTTCTGGTTCAACAAGCTCCAGCACGTGGTGCCCAACCACCTGACCGGCGAGGCCCCCGAAAGCGTGGTGGCGGCCGACGAAGTGGCCCAGGTGACCGGCCGATCGATGCTGGTGAAGCGCCTGAAACCACTGCCGGTGGAGGCCGTGGTGCGCGGCTACCTGGCCGGCTCGGGCTGGAAGGAGTACCAGCACAACGGCGAGGTGTGCGGCGTGAAGCTGCCACCCGGCCTGAAGAACGCCAGCCGCCTGCCCGAGCCCATCTTCACCCCGGCCACCAAGGCCGAGATGGGGGCGCACGACGAGAACATCAGCTACGAGCGCATGGTGGTCATCATCGGCCCGGCGCTGTCAGCCCAGGTACGCGACAAGGCGATCCAGCTGTACCGGGAAGCGGCCGCCTATGCGCTGAGCCGCGGCATCATCATCGCCGACACCAAGTTCGAGTTCGGCCTGGATGCCGACGGCACCCTGACCCTGATGGACGAGATCCTCACCCCCGATTCATCGCGCTTCTGGCCTCTGGAGTCGTACCAGGAAGGCACCAACCCGCCCAGCTACGACAAACAGTTTCTGCGGGATTGGCTGGAGCGCGCGCAAGTGAATGGGAGCCCCTGGGACAAACGCGCGCCGGCGCCGGAGGTGCCAGGGGATGTGGTGACCATGACTGCCAATAGATATAGATTGGCGCTGTCGATATTACGGAGGTAATTTTGCAATGGACTCCAGACTTTTAGCAACTCTAAATGCACAAGCGGGTAGCACGAGAGACCCAGTAATTTGGGCACGCGCAGTCTGCCGCGCTGCGTCGCACTTTGCGAGACATGGACGAACTGACGACGCACTGATTTCCATCGGAGTGGTTCGCGCTCAGTTTAAGACTGAATTGCATCACGAGGTTGCGTCATGGCTCATGCTGGCTGAAGGTGTCCTACATTACTTCAAGGCGCAAACACGCCAAGCGTACGACAGAATTCGGCGCGCTTATGGCCTCGCAGTCGCCCTCAGAACCGAATCCGCACTTCCAAGCTGCGCCGCTTGGATGGCTCATATTGAGTTTTTTGACTCAAAATACGATGAAATGGCCAAACATCTCGAAGAGGCGCTCACATTAGCCACGCCAGATGACCATCAAGCACGCGCCAGGGCATCTCTCGTGTTGGCAATGTCATATCACTTAGCTGACGAATATCAGCTTGCTCGCCCTTGGTACGAGCGGGCAAGACTTCATGCCGCGGCAGAGGGCGACGAAGCGACATTGAGCGCAATGCTGCACGACGTAGCAGCATACCGCGCGTCTAACGTAAGACTAGTTGACACATTCGGAGGTGACATTGAAAAGGAGGCTCATCGCGCAAGCATGGAAACCTCGTCGTCAGTAAATTTTGATTTTGCAATCGGGCATCAAGGACTTGATTTTTTGACACTCATGCTTCAAGGACTGATTTTTACAATCAACCGTAAGTTTAGCGACGCGCTCAGAGTCTTTGATCAGATTAATTTTGAAAGCGTCCCAGAGAAAATGCGTCCATCGATAAATGTCGACAGAGCTTGGTGTCTCGTCAACACGGATCGACGCGACAGAGCTTGGGAATTAGCGGAGGCGGCACTGATCGATATAGGAACAATTGTAGAAGACGATGAAATCGCCTACGCATATTCCCGCCTATCGCAAGTTGCAGCTGAATGCGGGCGCCTCAGTGAATCAGTTGATTTCCGTGACCACGCCGAGCGAGCACTTGAAAGACACCGCGCCTTTCAAGAAAGGCTCCTAGCTAAGCTTAACGGCCTGAACACTGAAAACAAAAACCCGGCCTAGGCCGGGTCGAAGCAAGCAGCAATTGGAAAGCTGCTTAGGGTTTGTTGCCCGTTGGGAAAGGCCAAGCCGCAGCTGGGCTCAGCGCAGTCTTGGCGGCAGGCGCCGCAGGCGCAGGCGGGGAAGCGGGCGCTTTCTTGGCAGCGGCCTTCTTCGCGGGCGCCTTCTTCGCAGCAGCCTTCTTGGCCGGCGCGGCCTTCTTGGCCGCTGCTGCCTTCTTGACCGGTGCCGCCTTCTTGACCGGTGCCGCCTTCTTGGCAGGTGCTGCCTTCTTGGCCGGTGCTGCCTTCTTGGCCGGTGCTGCCTTCTTGGCCGGTGCCGCCTTCTTCGCCGGCGCCGCCTTCTTCGCCGGTGCCGCCTTCTTCGCCGGTGCCGCCTTCTTCGCCGGTACCGCTTTCTTCGCCGGTGCCGCCTTCTTCGCCGGTGCCGCCTTCTTCGCCGGCGCCGCCTTCTTCGCCGGTGCCGCCTTCTTCGCCGGTGCCGCCTTCTTGGCCGGTGCCGCCTTCTTGGCCGACACCGCTTTCTTCACAGCGGGTTTCGCGGCCGGAGCGGCCTTTTTCGCAGTTGCCATGACAATCTCCTTGATCAAGTGACGAAAGACGCCAGACCGGTCTAGCGGTGTGGCGATTCATCGATGCGGCGTCTTGGCCCGGTCGGGCCGCGTCATCACCTCGATGAACGGGGATACGCCGTGTCCGCCGCTTCTACTGGCGGCCTTCACACGGGCGCGGATCTTGACCTGCTGCTGGAGACCTTGCCTGGCACCTGCGTGCCCCAACAACTCAGTCCCAGCTCAGGGCGCCACCGGATTGGTATTCGATGACGCGGGTTTCAAAGAAATTTCGTTCCTTCTTCAGGTCGATCATTTCGCTCATCCAGGGGAACGGGTTTTCCTCGTTCGGGAAGAGCGCCTCCAGGCCGATCTGCGTGGCCCGCCGGTTGGCGATGTAGCGCAGATAACCCTTGAACATCGATGCGTTGAGACCCAGCACGCCGCGCGGCATGGTGTCTTCGGCGTAGCGGTATTCCAGCTCCACCGCCTTCATGAACAAGGCCTTGATCTCGTCCTTGAACGCCGCCGTCCACAACTGCGGGTTCTCGAGCTTGATCTGGTTGATCAGGTCTATGCCGAAGTTGCAGTGCATCGACTCGTCGCGCAGGATGTACTGGTACTGCTCGGCGGCACCGGTCATCTTGTTCTGGCGGCCCATCGCCAGGATCTGCGTGAAGCCGACATAGAAGAACATGCCCTCCATCAGGCAGGCGAAGACGATCAGCGAGCGCAGCAGCGTCTGGTCGTTCTCTTGCGTGCCGGTCTTGAAGTTCGGGTCCATGATCGCGTTGATGAACGGGATCAGGAACTGGTCCTTGTCGCGGATCGACTGCACCTCGTTGTAGGCGTTGAAGATCTCCGACTCGTCCAGACCCAGCGACTCGACGATGTACTGGTAGGCGTGCGTGTGGATCGCTTCCTCGAAAGCCTGGCGCAGCATGAACTGGCGGCACTCGGGCGCGGTGATGTGGCGGTAGGTGCCCAGCACGATGTTGTTGGCGGCCAGCGAGTCGGCGGTGACGAAGAAGCCGAGGTTGCGTTTGATGATGCGGCGCTCGTCTTCGGTCAGGCCGTTCGGGTCTTTCCAGGTCGCGATGTCGCGCGACATGTTGATCTCTTGCGGCATCCAGTGGTTGGCACAGGTCGCGAGGTACTTCTCCCAGGCCCACTTGTACTTGAAGGGCACCAACTGGTTGACATCGGTCTGGCCGTTGATGATGCGCTTCTCGTCGGCGTTGACGCGGCGCGCGATGGGCACATCGGCCTTGACTTCGGGCTGCGCTGCGGTGCGCTTGACGGAGGCGGCGATGGCCGCTGCTGCGGCCATCGCTGGCGCCAGCGCAGCAGCCGGAATGGCGGGCTGCAATTGAGTAAGAGGTGACGGTGACATCGGCCGCGCGGGGCTAGAGGCTTGCGGCGCAGTGGTGTTCGATGGTGTCGTCGAGGGGAGCTTGACGTCGTCTTCCCAGACCAGCATGTGTGTGCTTCCTATGGCTTTGAATTATCAGAGTGTTGTGTTCAATCACCAAGCACTTCTTGACATGCAAGCGGTCACGATGTTGTGACCTTGCATCGTGCAAGCCAGTGCCTGATGAGGGTCGTGCATCAATGCCTCATTGGCAGGCTTCGCAGTCGGGGTTGTCGATCGAGCAGAACTTGATGTCGGTGGCCGGAGTCGCGTCGATTGCGGATTGGGTTTGTGCCGCCGCGGCATCCAACGCCGACAGACCACCACCGCCCACGCCACCACTGGAGACGGCGTTCATTGCGCCGGCGGCCACGGTGGACTTCTCTGCATGCGTGGCGCCCATCGTGCGCAGGTAGTAGGTGGTCTTCAGGCCTCGCAGCCAGGCCAGCTTGTAGATGTCGTCGAGCTTCTTGCCCGAGGCACCGGCCATGTAGATGTTCAGGCTCTGCGCCTGGTCGATCCACTTCTGCCGCCGGGCGGCGGCCTCCACCAGCCACTGCGCATCGACCTCGAACGCGGTGGCGTAGAGCGCCTTGATGTCCTCGGGCACGCGGTCGATGCGGCGCAGGCTGCCGTCGAAGTGCTTGAGGTCCATGACCATCACGTCGTCCCACAGGCCCAGGCGCTTCAAGTCGCGCACCAGGTACTCGTTGACGATGGTGAACTCGCCCGACAGGTTGCTCTTGACCGACAGGTTGCCGAAGCAGGGCTCGATCGACGCATCCACGCCGATGATGTTGCTGATGGTGGCCGTGGGCGCGATGGCCACGCAGTTGCTGTTGCGCATGCCGTGGGCGGCGATGCGCGCGCGCAATGCGTCCCAGTCCATCGAGACCGAGCGATCCACTTCGACATAGCCGCCACGGGCCTCGGCCAGCAGGTCGAGCGAATCGATCGGCAGGATGCCGCGGTCCCACAGCGAGCCGCGGTAGCTGCTGTAGCGGCCGCGCTCCTCGGCCAGCTCGGTGCTGGCCCAGTAGGCGTGGTAGCAGATCGCCTCCATCGACCGGTCGGCGAACTCCACGGCTGAAGCCGAGGCGTAAGGCACACGCAACTGGTACAGCGCGTCCTGGAAGCCCATCAGGCCCAGGCCCACCGGGCGGTGGCGCAGGTTGCTGTCGCGCGCCTTCTTCACCGCGTAGTAGTTGATGTCGATGACGTTGTCGAGCATGCGCATCGCCGTGGCCACCGTGCGCTTGAGCTTCTCCTGGTCGACCTGGCCGTCTTTCAGGTGCTGCGCCAGGTTGATCGAGCCGAGGTTGCAGACCGCGATCTCGGTGTCGCTGGTGTTCAGCGTGATCTCGGTGCACAGGTTGCTGGAATGCACCACGCCGACATGCTGCTGCGGGCTGCGCACGTTGCAGGCGTCCTTGAAGGTCACCCAGGGGTGGCCGGTCTCGAACAGCATGGTCAGCATGCGGCGCCACAGGTCCTTGGCGGGCAGGCGCTTGTGCAGCTTGAGCTCGCCGCGGTCGACCTTCTCTTCATAGGCCACGTAGGCGCGCTCGAAGTCGGCGCCGAACTTGTCGTGCAGGTCGGGCGTGTTGGACGGCGAGAACAGCGTCCACTGGCCGCCTTCGAGCACCCGGCGCATGAACAGGTCGGGGATCCAGTTGGCGGTGTTCATGTCGTGCGTGCGGCGGCGATCGTCGCCGGTGTTCTTGCGCAGCTCGAGGAACTCTTCGATGTCCAGGTGCCAGGTTTCCAGGTACGCACACACCGCGCCCTTGCGCTTGCCGCCCTGGTTGACCGCCACCGCGGTGTCGTTGACCACCTTCAGGAACGGCACCACGCCCTGGCTCTTGCCATTGGTGCCCTTGATGTAGCTGCCCAGCGCACGCACGCGGGTCCAGTCGTTGCCCAGACCGCCGGCGAACTTGCTCAGCAGCGCGTTCTCTTTCAGCGCCTCGTAGATGCCGTCGAGGTCGTCGGCCACGGTGGTCAGGTAGCAGCTCGACAACTGCGAGCGCAGCGAGCCGGCGTTGAACAGCGTGGGCGTGCTGGACATGAAGTCGAAGGTCGACAGCACGTTGTAGAACTCGATGGCCCGCGCCTCGCGGTCGATCTCGTTGAGCGCCAGGCCCATCGCCACGCGCATGAAGAAGGCCTGCGGCATCTCGATGCGCTGCTCCTCGATGTGCAGGAAGTAGCGGTCGAACAGCGTCTGCAGCCCGAGGTAATCGAACTGGAAATCGCGCTCGGCCTTCAGCGCCGCGCCCAGGCGGGCCAGGTCGTACTGCTGCAGGCGCGGGTCGAGCAGTTCGGCCGTGACCCCCTTCTTGATGAACTGCGGAAAGTACTCGGCATAACGCTCGGCCATCTGCGCCTGGCTCAGCTCTTCGCCCAGGATCTCCTTGCGGATGGTGTGCAGCAGCAGGCGCGCGGTGGCGCGGGTGTAGGCCGGGTCCTTCTCGATCAGCGTGCGGGCGGCCAGGATGCTGGCCTTGTGCACTTCGTCGATGGGCACGCCGTCGTACAGGTTGCGGCGCGTCTCGGCCAGGATGGGCTCGGCGCGCACGTCGGCGCCCAGGCCTTCGCAGGCCGATTCGATCAGTGCGGCCAGTGCTGCCGCATCCAGCGGCACGCGCTGGCCGCGGTCGATCACGTGCAGCTGCGGCTCTTGCGGCGCGGCCACCTGCACCTGGCGGGCACGCTCCTGCGTGCGGCGCTCGCGGTACAGCACATAGGCACGCGCCACTTCATGGTGGCTGCCGCGCATCAGGCCCAGTTCAACCTGGTCCTGCACGTCCTCGATGTGGAAGGTGCCGCCGCCCGGGCGCGAGCGCAGCAGCGCGCGCACCACGCTCTCGGTCAATGCATCCACGGTCTCGCGCACGCTGGCCGAGGCCGCGCCCTGGGTGCCATGCACCGCGAGAAAGGCCTTCATCAGCGCGACGGCGATCTTGTTGGGCTCGAACGACACCACCGAGCCGTTGCGCCGGATGATCTGGTAGCCGGCATAGGCCGCGCCGGGCGCGCTGTCCTGCGCGGGCAGACGCGGCGCGATCGTGGCGGTGGGGCTGGTGGTGACGATGGTCTGCATGGAGGTCCCTTCAGTGGTCTGTCGGCCGGGTGGCCGCGGTATCGATGGATTCAGTGAACGGCGTGCTGGTCTGTGCCCCCGCTTGCCAGCCGTCGAGCGCACCCGACGAGCCGGCCTGTGTTGCGCCACCATGCCGCAGCCCACATCGCCGACGTTGGCGCCCCGGCGGGGCGGTGCGTGGCGGCTGCGGGCCGTTGAAATTCAGGAGGTGGTGGAGCCGTCGCAAGGCCCACAGCTGGGCGGCGTTGCCGGCGTCTCCAAGGCTCGAAGAATAGCACGATGAGGCACTATATCTAGGGCCATTCACCCCTTCAAGCACTACCGGTAGCGTGCTTTCCCGCGATCGGTACCGAACCGATGGGCCGTCTGGACCGACCTCCCCGGGCGCACGCCACCAGCCCGGCCGCATGCTTGTTGGCCCACGCGCATGGGCACCGCGGATTTGCTGGGCTGCCACGCCCAAACCGCTGCCAAAGCCGCGCCGTTGCTCGAATCCACAGGCACACCACCTGCCCGCCCCGGCCGCAGCGAGGGCGCCACACGCTGCCGTCAGCGCGTGATGCGCAAACCCTCGGGAAAGCCCGGCTGTTGGCCCAGCGCTACCCAGTCGAAGCCCGGCCCCGGGTCGTGCTTGCGGCCAGGCGCCACATGCTCGTGGCCGGTCACCGCCTGCAGCGGGTAGCGATGGGCCAGCGCCCGCAGCAGCGGCCCCAGCGCCGCGTACTGCGCTGGCTCAAAGCGCCCGCCCTCCAGGCCTTCGAGCTCGATGCCGACTGAGAAGTCGTTGCAGTGCTCGCGGCCCTGCCAGGTCGAGGCACCGGCATGCCAGGCGCGCCGATCGCACGAGACGAATTGCAGCAGGCTGCCGTCGCGGCGCAGCAGAAAGTGCGCCGAGACCCTCAGCCCGCGGATCTGCTCGAAGGTCGGATGCGCCGACCAGTCGAGCCGGTTGGTGAACAGCCGCTCGACCTGATCACCACCGAACACACCCGGCGGCAGGCTGATCGAATGCAGCACCACCAGATTCACCGCCATGCCCGCGGGCCGCAGGCCGAAGTTGGGCGACCGCACCCGCCGCGCCCCCGTCCACCAGCCGTGGTACCAGCGGGCCACCGGGTCACTCCGTCCCGTGCTCGGCCACCTGGATGCCCAGACGGGCCATGCGGTAGCGCATCTGCCGCAGCGACAGGCCCAGGCTGCTGCCGGCCGCGGTGCGGTTGAAGCGGTGTTGCGCGAGCGCGCGGATGAGGATGGCACGCTCCACCGCATCGAGATGGGCCACCAGATCGGCGGGCAACGCCACCTCGCCAGCCAGCACCGTGGGCGGCACAGGCTCGGCCGGCGGCGCCTCCAGCGCCTGCCACTCGCTGTCGACGAAGGCCTCGTCGCCCAGACCCAGGTCGTCGCCGCTGATCACCTCGCTGCTGGCCAGCGTGACGGCGCGGTGCAGCAGGTTCTCCAGCTCGCGCACGTTGCCCGGAAAGCCGTAACGCGCCAGGCCCGCCATCGCATCGTCGGACAGCCGCGGCGGCGGCGACACGCCAGCCTCGCGGGCAATGCGTTCAAGCACCGCGGCGCAGATCAGGCCCAGGTCGTCGACCCGCTCGCGCAACGGCGGCATGCGCACCTGGATCACGTTGAGGCGGTAGTACAGGTCTTGCCGGAAGCGGCCCTCGTGCACCTCGCTGGCCAGGTCCTTGTGCGTGGCGCTGACGATGCGCACGTTCACCGGCTGCTCGGACACGGCGCCGATCTGGCGCACCGAGCGCTCCTGGATCGCGCGCAGCAGCTTGCTCTGCATGGCCAGCGGCAGGTCGCCGATCTCGTCGAGGAACAGCGTGCCGCCCTGCGCAGCCTGGAAGAAGCCCTGCCGGTCCTCGGCCGCGCCGGTGAAGGCGCCCTTGCGGTAGCCGAAGAACTCGGCCTCCAGCAGCTGCTCGGGGATGGCGCCGCAGTTGACGGCGATGAAGGGCTGGGCCGCGCGCGGGCTGACCTCGTGCAGCGCACGCGCCACCAGCTCCTTGCCGGTGCCCGACTCACCCTGCACCATCACCGGGGCCATGCCACGGGCCACGCGTTCGATCAGCGAGCGCACCTGCTGCATCGCCGGCGAGGCCCCGGCCAGGCGCTGCAAGGCGGGGTGCGGCGCAGCCACGCTGCCGGGTGCATCGGCCGCCGCCGCCGCGCAGGCCGCCCGGTCGGCCTCGCTGGCGGCCTGGGCCGCCAAGGCCGCCTGCCGCGCTGCACCGCTGCGCGCGCCGGCGCCGGGCGGGCGCGCGGCCGGCGTGGCCTCGGCCACCGGGCCCCGGCCCAGCGCCGACGCCACCACGCTGCGGAACTGCCGCAGGTCGACCGGCTTGGTGAGGTAGTCGAAGGCACCGGCCTTGAGCGCCTCCACCGCGTTCTCGGCCGAACCGTAGGCGGTGATGACGATGGTCTTCTCGGCGCGCTGGGCGGCGTCCAGCCGGCGCAGCAGGTCGAGCCCGTTGCCGTCGGGCAGGCGCATGTCGGTGATCACCGCGTTGTAGCTGCGCTCGCCCAGCCGCGACCAGGCCTCCTCCACCGAGCCGGCGCTGTCCACGTCGTAGCCTTCGCGCAGCAGCGTCAGCTCGTACAGGGTGCGCAGGTCGGGCTCGTCGTCCACCACCAGCAGGCTGAAGGTCGAGGTCATCGTGTGCGCCATCAGCGGCGGGGTTGCAGGCGAGTTGCAGGCGGGTCGGGGCGATCAGGCGGCATCGGCCGCACGCATCACCACCAGGAAGACGTTGCGGTGCCGCGTGCCGGGGGTCGCGAGGCGGAAGTCGATGCTGGCGCCATGGCGCTCGCACAGCTCGCGGCAAATATACAGGCCGAGGCCGCTGCCCCGGCTGCGGGTGGAGAAGAAGGGCTCGAACAGATGCCGCTCCACGTCGGGCGGTATCGGTTCACCGTCGCTGGCCACCGACAGGTGCACCGTGCCGGGCGATGCACCGGCCGACAGCTGCAACTGCACGGCGCCCGCGCTGGGCCCGGCGTGGCGGCCCGCGTTGTCGAGCAGGTTGACCAGCACCCGGCGCAGGTGGTCGGCGTCGAAGCGCACCGGCAGCGCGCCCGCAG